>NZ_CP149926.1:2426226-2741014 GCF_037949285.1 Thioclava sp. GXIMD4216 | reverse complement strand
TGTGTCATGCGGGTGAAATCGGCCTGGGTCGAGGACACCATCGCCTGTGTCAGAGCCTCGGGGGTGGGCAGACAGCGCGCCCCGCCGCAGTGATCGAGCGCGGCATAGGGCTCACGGGCATTCTCGACATGCGGGCCATGAAACAGGGCGCAGTGATAGACCAGCGGCTCGAACGGGGTATGTCCGCCCTTGGGCACGAAGGAACCACCGGTAAAACAGGCGGCTGCCGCGCGATACCAATGGCCCATCTCGCCCAGGGTATCGGCCAGATAGACCGGACCGGAGGGCTGGTCTTGGTTCGAGCGTCGGGCCAGTGCAAACCCCTTGGCGCGGATCATCCGCGCGATCTCCGCCCCGCGCCGCGGGTGGCGGGGGGCAAGGATGAGACGCAATTCGGGGCGCTGCATACGGGCCTTGGCAAAAGCCTCAAGGATCAGTTCTTCCTCGCCCTCATGGGTCGAGGCGGCAAGCCATGTATGACGGCGCGGCCAGTCTTCGGGCCAGCGGGCGAGCGGCGGCAGCACTTGCGGGCTGGCAGCGGTTTTCAGGTTGATGCGCGGCAGAAGATGCGAGGCTGGCAGCCCGAGCGCAAGGAACCGCGCCTGAGAGGCGGCATCTTGTGCGGAAACCGCCGTCAGCCCGGCCAGCAGCGGGCCCAGAGACAGCCTGTGCCAGAAGCGGGCGGAGCCTGCCGAAAGCCGTGCGCCCAACATCAGGCAGGGGTGGCCCGCCTGCGCCATCATGGCAAAACGGTTGGGCCAGATCTCGTTCTCGATGACGATCAGCGCGGCGGGCCGATAGTGTCGCAAGAAGCGCCGCAGCACCCAGCGGGTATCCAGCGGGGCGAGCGCCACGCAGGTTTCGGGTGGCAGGTCCGCCGCTGCGATCCAGCGTCGTGCCAGATCTTGTGCGGTGGTCGAATTGGTGGTGATCAGGAGCCGGTCGCCGCGCGCCACCAGCCAGTCGATCACGGGACGCGCCGAGGCAAGCTCGCCATTGGAGGCCGCATGCAGCCAGACCGGTGCGCGCGGATCGGGGGGGTGGGGCGTGCTCGGGCCGGGCGGCAGGCCGCCCAGCCGCTCGACAAGCCCCTGGCGGCTTTGCCGCCCGCGCATATATCCCCATAGCAGATGCGCCAGCATCAGCGGCAGGGCGATAGACAGGAGCAGACGGTAGCGCAGCACTGGGGAGATCCTTGGATTGGCGGGGCAGGCAATAGGGCAGGCGATAAAGGCAGGGCCACCGGTCAGGCCCCCGTTTGCGGCATCAAAACCGTGCCTGTGCCCGAGATGCAAGCCCGCATGCGGTTGCCATGCATGCGAGAGGAGGCAGGCCGTAAAGGAGTTTGCGTTTTTGCAGGGCATGGAGATTGTGAACAGGCTTGCTATTTCCTCGCCCCGTTGCAAACCTCTTGCGGGGGATGGAGAGGCACTTTCGGGTGCCGCCTGATTTTGCAGGGAGGACTATTCTATGGACCATTTCGATTATGTGATTATCGGGGCGGGCTCCGCGGGATGCGTGCTGGCCAACCGGCTGAGCGCAGATCCGCGCAATCGTGTGCTGCTGTTGGAAGCGGGAGGCAAGGACAATTATCACTGGGTGCATATTCCGGTAGGATATCTGTATTGCATCGGCAATCCGCGCACGGATTGGGGATATAAGACTGCCGCCGATCCGGGGCTGAACGGGCGCGAACTTCTGTATCCGCGCGGGCGTATCCTGGGCGGGTGCTCCTCGATCAACGGGATGATCTATATGCGCGGTCAGGCGCAGGATTATGACGGCTGGCGGCAGATGGGCTGTACCGGATGGGGCTGGGAGGATGTCTTGCCGCTGTTCATGGAACAGGAGGATTTCTACCGTGGTGCATCGGACCGGCATGGCTCTGGCGGGCCGCTACGGGTGGAGAAGGCGCGGGTGCGCTGGGATGTGCTGGATGCGTTCCTTGAGGCGGCCGAGCAGGCAGGCTTCCCGCGCACGGAGGATTTCAACCGGGGCAGCAATGAAGGAGGCGGGTATTTCCATGTGACCCAGCGCAGCGGATGGCGCTGGTCTGCCGCGCGTGCCTTCCTGAACCCTGTGAAATCACGACCTAATCTGGAAATCCGCACCGGCGCGCAGGTCGAGAAGCTGGTTCTGGACGGGCGGCGGGTGACGGGGGTGCGCTACACCCGTGACGGTCGGTCGGTCGAGGTCGGAGCGCATGAGGTGATCCTGTCGGCGGGGGCTGTCGGCTCTGTGCAGGTGCTGGAGCTTTCGGGCATCGGGCGGGCCGAGACGCTGGCCCATATGGGTGTCTCGCCACGGATCGAGAATGCTGCGGTGGGCGAAAACCTGCAGGACCATCTTCAACTGCGTCTGGTCTATAAGGTGCGGGGGGTGAAAAGCCTGAACACGATGGCCTCCAGCCTGTGGGGGAAGGCGATGATTGGCGCGGAATACGCGTTGAAACGCTCCGGCCCGATGGCGATGGCCCCCAGTCAGGTGGGGGTGTTCACGCGCTCGTCACCCGAAAAAGCCTCGCCGGATCTGGAATATCACGTGCAGCCTGTCAGTCTGGACAAGTTCGGTGATGCGGTGCATCCCTTTCCCGGCATGACGGCGAGTGTGTGCAATCTGCGCCCCGAAAGCCGTGGCTCGATCCATATCCGTTCAGCAGATTTCCGCGATCATCCGGTGATCGCGCCGAATTATCTTTCGACCGAAGGGGACAGGCAGGTGGCGATGCGGGCCATCCGGCAGGTGCGGCATGTGGCCAGCCAGCCCGCCTTTGCCAAATTCCACCCCGAAGAATACAAACCCGGTCCCTCCTATCAGAGCGATGAGGATCTGATCAAAGCCGCAGGGGATATCGGCACGACGATCTTCCACCCTGTGGGCACCTGCCGGATGGGGGCCGACACGGATTCGGTGGTGGACCCGCGTCTGCGGGTGCGGGGTGTTCAGGGGCTGCGTATTGCCGATGCGTCGGTGATGCCGACCATTACATCGGGCAACACGAATGCGCCGACGATGATGATCGCGGAAAAAGCCGCGCGCATGATCTTGGAAGACGCGCGCGCGGGCGTAGTGGCCGCAGAGTAAGAGAAAGGGCTTACTTCTCGTCGGTCTTTTTGGTGGCCGCTTTCATGCGGGCCAGAAGAGCGGCCTTGTCGGATTTGCCGCCGAAGGGGTTTTTATCGGTCCCTTTGGCGTTGTGTTCGGCATGGCGGGGGGTGTTTTTGGGGGCTTTGGCGCCACCGGATTTGCTGTAATCCATATTCGGGTCTCCTGAATTGTCTTGTCCCTGCCAGAGCGCGGGCCTTGCGACAAGCCCGTTTCTCATAGCATCTTTCCGATGCTTGGCGAAGACGGACAAAAAAGCCCCCGAGACCGGCTCGGGGGCTTTGGGTGTGACGGGCGCAGACAGCGCAGGCGTGCCTTAGCGACGACCGGTGCCGATATAAGGCGTGGCGATCGGGGCGACCGAATTGCGGGACGTGCCGTTCAGAACGAAATCGGCGTTCTGGATGTTGTTGTCGCGGCGGTCGCTATCGATGGTGACAAGTTCTGCCAGCGTATAGTCAGAAGCGTTCACCCCCAGCTGTGCGGCAAGCTGGGCTTTGCCCTGACCATTGTGCGCGGCGGTCGTGCGGTTCTCGTGATTGAGGTAGTAATTGGCTTTGGCAACATCGCCATCGCGGCGGGCTTCGTTGATATTGTTCAGCTCGGCCGTGGTGAACTGTGCGCCATTGACCTGCAGCAGAGCCGCCAACTGGGCGTCATTGCTTTGTGCGGAGGCGATCCCTGCGGTTGCGGCGAAAAGGATGGCGGCGGTGGTCAGAACGGTTTTCATTGTCATTATCTCCAGTGATATGCCGGATCAGTGACATCCGGCGTTTGTTATGAGACATATCTAGCAATGTGCGATGAAATGCGTAATTCTAAAAAATAAGCCATTATATGTGCGTAAATACATATATCGTCCCTCTTGAAAGTGAACCGTAAAGTTCAAAAGGCCCCGGTGCGTGGACACCGGAGCCTTGGAGATCAGATTGTCTTCTGTTCAGCCGGCCGCGATCTTGCGTTCTTTTGCCGCCCGCCATGCCTTATCCGAGGGCGAGATGAAGGTGTAGAACATTGGCACCACGAAGAGGGTGAACAGCGTGCCGATGATCAGGCCCGAGAACATCACCACCCCCATCGCCTGACGGGCCGCAGCCCCTGCGCCTTCGGCGATGACCAGCGGAATCACCGCCAGCGCCATGGCGGCGGTGGTCATCAGGATCGGTCGCAGACGGGTGCGGGCGGCGGCGATGATCGCCTCGCGCCGTGACAGCCCGTGGTCCTCGCGCTGCTGGTTGGCAAATTCCACCATCAGGATGCCGTGCTTGGTGATCAGCCCGACAAGGGTGATCAGCCCGACCTGAGAATAGATGTTGAGCGTGCCGAGGCCCAGATTGAGTGGCAGGAGCGCCCCGAAGACCGTCATCGGCACCGTCATCAGGATGATGAAGGGGTCGCGGAAGCTTTCGAATTGCGCCGCCAGCACCAGATAGATCACCAGAACGGCGGCTGCAAAGGCGATGACGATGGTATTGCCCTGCGTGACCTCCAACCGCGACTGGCCGGAATAGTCGATGAAGAAACCGTCGGGGATGGTCTCATTCGCGATCTTCTGGATCTCGGCCAGCCCTTCGCCGGTGGAGACCGTGGGCAGGGGCAGGGCGGTGATGGTCGAGGAATTCAACTGGTTGAACTGCTCGATTGCGGCAGAGCGCACGCCGCCTTCGATCTTCACGAGGGCCGATAGGGGCACCATCTCGCCGGTCGAGGCGCGGACAAAATAATTGCCCAGCTCTTCGGGGTTTTCGCGGAAGCTGCGCGGCACCTGTGTGATGATGTCATAGCTGTTCGAGTCGCGGTCGAATTGCGCCACCGACCCGCCGCCAACAAGCAGGCCCAGCGTCTGGCCGATCTGGCTGATCGGCACATTCAGCGAGGCCGCGCGGTCGCGGTCGATGGTGACCTGCACTTCGGGCGCGTCGAAGCTTAGAGAGTTCTGCACGATGATGAACTTGCCCGATTGCATCGCTTTCTGGGTGATCTCTGCCGAGACCTCTGCCACGCGCGACGAGCTGTTCACGGATTGCAAGATCACCGAAATCGGCAAGCCACCGCCCGTGCCGGGCAGGGTGGGCGGAGCAAAGGCAAAGCCCTGCAACCCCGGTGATTTGTCCAGCCCCGCCTGAATGTCCTGCTGCACCTGAGCCTGTGACCGGTCACGGTCGGCCCAGTCCTTCAGTTGCCAGATTTCGATGCCTTGACCGTCATCCCCGCCAAACCCTGCAATCGAGAAGCTCTGCCGCACTTCGGGGATGTCTTTCGTATTGTCATCCACCTGCTTGATATAGGCCGAGGTATAGCGGTCGGTGGCGTATTTCGGCCCTTTCATGATGGCGAAAAGCGCGCCCTGGTCTTCGTCGGGGGCAAGTTCGCCCGAGGTTTTGGTGAACATGAACCCCGTGGTGCCCATGAGCACCCCCACGATCAGCAGCGTGACCCAGCGCAGGTTCAGTGACCCCGTCACGCGGCGCTCGTAAAAGCCCGCAAGTTTTTCGAAAACGCGGTCCACAAAGCCCTGAAACCCGCCGGCATGGCCCGATTTGAGGATGCGCCCCGACATCATCGGCGTGATGGTCAGCGCGATAATCCCCGACAGGATCACCGATCCGGCCAGTGTGAAGGCAAATTCGGTAAACAGCGCCCCTGTCAGCCCGCCGGTGAAGGCCAGAGGTGCCAGAACGGCGGCCAGAGTGATGGTCATGGCGATAACGGGGCCGGTGATCTCCTGCATGCCTTTGACGGCGGCGGGGATCGGCTTCATCCCGTCCTCGATATGGCGGTGGATGTTTTCCACCACCACGATGGCGTCATCCACCACAAGCCCGATGGCCAGAACCATCGCCAGCAGCGTCAGCAGGTTGATCGAATATCCCAGCGCCAGCAGAACCGCCATTACCCCCACCAGCGACAGTGGGATGGTGACAATGGGCATCAGCACCGAGCGCACCGACCCCAAGAACAGCAAGATCACCAGCACCACGATGATCACCGCTTCGGCGATCGTGTGGAACACCTCTTCGATCGAGGCCGAGATGGTCTCGGTGGAATCATAGACGTTCTGGATTTCCATCCCCTCGGGCAGCGAGGCGTTGATCGCGGGCAGGGCATCATGCACGGCCTGCGCGGTATCCAGCGGGTTGGCGGCAGGCGTCGGCATCACGCCGATAAAGGTACCCGACTGACCGTTGAAGCTGACGATCTCGCCCGATTCATCCGAGGCCAGCTCGATCCGCGCCACATCGCGCAGACGGATGACACTATCGCCTTCCCCGCGCAGGGGCAGGGCACCAAAGGCATCGGGCGAAGACAGCGTGGATTTCAGCGTGATCGACTGGGTGTAGAAGTCGTTTTCCGTGGCCCCCGGCGCCGAAAGGAAGTTCGAGGCCTGAATCGCCGCAAGCACCTCGGCGGCGGTCACATTGCGCGCGGCCAGTTTTTTCGGGTCGATCCAGACGCGCATCGCATAGGTAGAGCCGCCGATGATCTGGATCTCGGCCACGCCCTGAATGGTCGACATGCGCGGACGGATCACGCGGTCCAGATATTCGGTCAGCTGCTCTTGCGTCATATTGGGGTTGGTCGCGGCCAGATACATCAGCGCGAAGGTCATCCCCGTGCCCTTGACGATCTGCGGGTCCTCCGCGCCATCAGGCAGATCCGAGCGCACCTGCTGCACCTTGGCCAGCACCTCGGTCAGCGCGACATCGGGGTCGGCACCCAGCTTCATATTGACCGAGACGGTCGATACCGAAGGCCGCGACGACGAGGTCACGAAGTCGATATTCTCGGTGGTGGCCACAGCGGCCGCAATCGGCGCGGTGATAAAGCCCTGAATGAGGTCCGGCGCGGCCCCGGGATAGGTGGTGGTGACGGTCACCACCGTCTCATCCACCTCCGGATATTCGCGCACAGGCAGGTTGAAAAACGCCTGCGCCCCGATCAGCAGCATAAAGGCGCCGATGACCATCGACAGCACGGGCCGCCGGATGAAGATTTCGGTGAAATGCATGATCCGTCGTCCTTATTTCGAGGCTTCGGGTGCGATATCGCGGCCCGGATCGGCGGGGAGGGTCACCGAGTTGTCGATCGTGACGGGGGCGCCGGGGGTCAGGCGGTTCTGGCCGGCATTGACGACCTGATCACCGCTTTTCACGCCCTCGGTGATTTCCACCATGTCTCCCGAGCGGCGGCCCAGTTTGACGAAGACCTGACTGGCGATCTGGCGGGTCTCGCCGTCTTTGTCCTCGTCGCGCACGACATAGACGGAATCGCCATAAAGGCTGGAGGTCACGACCGTTTGCGGCAGGGCGATCACACCGGCTTGCGTGGGCAGGATAACCCGCACCTGCAGGAACTGGCCGGGTGTCAAAGCGCGGTCGTCATTGGAAATTTCGGCGCGCAGCCCGACCAGACGGGAGTTCGCGTCGATTTTGGGTTCGATCCCGATAATTTTTCCCGCTTTGGTGATGCCGCCCACTTCCGAGGTCACCTCGACATCCTGCCCGACAGAGACATTGCGCACCTGCTGTTCGGATAGCGTAAAATCGACATGCATCCTGGAGTCGTTCTGGAGCGTTGCATAGGGGGTGCCCACCGTTGCATATTCGCCCAGATCCACTTGCGGGATGCCGATCGTGCCGTCAAACGGTGCCAGAAGGCGTTTTGTCTCCAATGCGGCTTTCAGTTTCTGCACGGTGGATTGTGCGGTGGTCGCATCGGCGATGGCGCTATCGAGGGTGGACACCGCCGACACGCCACGCTCGTTCAGTTTCTGCGCCCGCTCCAGCGAGGTCTGCGCCAGTTCCAGCGAGGCTTCTGCGGCTGCCAGATCCGCCTTTTCCTGACGGTCGTCGATCTGCACCAGAAGCTGGCCTTTCTTGACGGTATCATTGGCAGCAAAGGTGATTTCGCGCACGATGCCCGCCGCTTCGATGGCAAGATCGGTGCCTTCTGCCGCATTGGCTGTGCCGATGGCTTCGATCCCCGGGGTCCACGTCACCGGCACAACCTTGGTCACCGATACAACGGCTGCGGGCTGCTGCATCGTGGCGAAGAACTGGCCGATCATTTTTTCGCGGAACAGGTTGAAACCGATAATACCGCCCGCAATGACTGCCAGCAAAAGGAGGGCAATAGCGGCGACGAGGAGTCTCTTGAACATGGTGGCTCCGATACGGCACAGGCGTGCACTAGACGAGAAGAGGTGAACTGTTCGGTTTAGTTAGGGTAACTTATTCCGATCACGTTTCGCTGAGCAAGCTTAAAATTGATCGGATGGGAGCACGCCGATTTTATGTGGCAAAAGTTGTCTCAGCCTGTCTTGCGTGCGCGGGCTTCATATTTCGTCAGCTTCTTAGTGCCAAAGTCGTGTAGTAACCTGCGTCACAAATGCATTAATGGACCATTGAGGCCATCTATGCGATGCTGCAGGTGCAGCATCGTTTAGGTCGCATCTAGTATTGGAAAGGTGACCCATGTTTTTCGACCCTTTGGCTTCGGCTTCTTTGCCCATCGAGACGGCTTGGCTTAGCTGGGAGGCTCAAGCCGTGATCGCGATGCGTCTCGCCGGTATGGCAGGGCTCTGGCATGCCGCCCCCGACGAGATGACCCGTATGGTCACCGAAAAAATCGACGCGGGATTCGAGGCGACGGAGGCGGCCACCCGCACCGTTTTCTCCGGCGGCACCATGGATCAGGCTATGCGCGCTGTGGTGCGGGAATTCAGTCGCCATACTGCTGATAACGTGCAGCGACTGTCCAAGCTTGGCCCCGCACAGGTTTTCTGACCACGCGCAGCGCGCGAGCCAGACGTTTTTGAACGGTCCATGAAACCCATGGGCCGTTTTTGCGTTCTGCCTGTAATCACAGGAGATCGCTTGAATGTCAGTTACATTTGCCCAGACAGAGACACCTGAGGATGAGGCGCGGCATGGGGCGAACTTTGCTGCGACGCGGGTGCCCTTCCGCCGTATCTATGTGGTCGCCAACCCGAATTCGGGACAGAATTCGCGCACGCGGGAGCCGATCGAAGCCGCGCTGAAAGTGTTCGGGGACGAGGCGAAACTCTATCGTTGGGAGCCGGATCACGAAGTCTCCGAGACGGTAGATCGCGCCATTGCCGACGGGGCAGAGTTGATCGTTGCGGCAGGGGGGGACGGGACAGTGATGGCCGTCGCACAAGCCATGCTTGGAAAGGGTGTGCCGATGGCGGTGCTTCCTCTTGGCACGTTCAACTTCTATGCGCGGGGGCTACGGTTTTCGGAAGACGCGACGGAAGCTGCGCAACAGATCCTCAAAGGCGAGACGCGGGAGATCCAGGTTGGTGCTGTTGATGGGCGGGTGTTCCTGAACAATGCTTCTTTGGGGATCTATCCGAAAATCCTGAAAGCGCGCGAGGCGATCTATGCCCGTTGGGGGCGGCACCGGATGGTGGCCTATTGGTCTGTAATCAGGACTTTCCTGAAATTCCAGAAACCTATGAAAGTGGATTTTCAGACGGAAGATCTAGCCGATACGCGCGCGACGCCGCTGATTTTCGTCGCGCGTTCGGCCTACCAGCTGGATTTCTTCGGGTTGCGGGGGGCGCGCGCGATCACCGATGACAAATTCGCGGTCTTGATTGCCAAGGGGGAAAACCGGATGCAGCTGTTCCGCCTTGCATGGCGTCTGGTGACGCGGCAGGTCCGTGAAGGGCGGGACTATGATGTGCTGCGCTGTCGCGAATTCACGGTCGGTCTGCGGGGGAAACGTCGCGCGCTTCTGGCTTTCGATGGGGAAAAGGCGCGGATGGAATCGCCATTTGCGTTCCGCATGCATCCGGACCTGTTGACCATCGTGCTACCGGAGGAGAAAGAGCAGGAGGCGGCATGAGACGCATTCTGCATCTGTCGGATCTGCATTTCGGTAAAATCGACCCGCGGCTGGAGCCCCCTTTGTTGCGCAAGATCGCGGAGCTGGAGCCCGATCTGGTGATCGTCTCGGGCGATTTTACCCAGCGGGCGAGGCGTCGGCAATTTGCGCAAGCGCGGGCCTTTCTGAACCGGATCAAGGCACCGGTTCTGGCTGTGCCGGGCAATCATGACACGCCGCTGGATAATATCTTTGTCCGTTTCGTGACGCCGTGGAGACGCTACCGGCAGGCCATTGACCGCGAGCTGGAACCCGAATGGCGTGACGCCAAGATACATGTGATCGGGGTGAATACCGTGAACCGCTTCAAATGGCAGCGTGGCCGGATTTCGTCGCATACGATCCGGCGGGTCTGTTCCCGTTTTTCTTCCGTCTCGCGGGAGGTACTACGCATTGTCGTCATGCATCATCCGTTGGAACACGGGCCGGAAACCGACAAGAAACTGATGGAGGGGGCGTCAAAGGCGCTGAAACGGTTGTCCCGATGCGGGGCGGATATTGTTCTGTCAGGGCATTTGCATGAGGGGTCAGCCGCCCCCTTTCATGCCGCCCCCGGGCTGCTGTTCGTACAGGCCGGAACGGGGCTGTCGACCCGGTTGCGCGGAACTCCCAACATGTTCAATATGCTGGACTATCACATGACGGGGGAGGTCTCGATCACCCGCTTTTTCTCCGGCGCGGATGGCCAGTTTGTGGCGCAGGATCGGCGGCATTTCCGTAAAAGCGGATCGGACTGGGCCGAGCTTGTACGCCCGAGTGCTGCGGAGACCCCGTCCTATCAGCTGATCCGCTCTGTCGCCTGCGAACTTTAAGCTTTCCGGTTTTGGTTTAACCTCGTGTTAACCATCTGCGATCCAAACTGGAAACCTCCGTCAGATCTGGGAGGGCACCATGCAACGCGGCCGGAAGTCTCTTGTTTTTGCAGGACTGTGTCTGGCCCTAGCGGGGTGTGGTGCCCAACCTGCGCCGCAGTTCTTCGGGGCCGAGCGTCACGATATCACGCTGGAGGGAATCCGTTTTGTCGTGTTCGATCGGGGGGGCGATGCCGAAGTCATCCGGCTTGGCTATCTGCGCTTGCGCGAAAGGGACAGGGTTCCGGCCCTGATGCGGCAGGCGGTCGAGGTGAGCACGGGGTGCAAGGTCGCGGGCCCCTCGACGGGGCCCTTGCGTTCGCCCTCATTGCCCGGAGATACCGGTGAGGCCCGTTTCCGCCTGCAATGCTAGTGGGTTCAGGCCGTTCAGGCGATGAAATCCCGCACGATCTGCTCGAATTCGCGTGGTTTCTCGGCATGAAGCCAATGCCCCACACCGTCAATCTTGGCCATCGTGTTATGCGGGAACAGCCTGTCGATTGTCGGCTGATAGCCAGGCTGCACGTAATCGGACGCCCCGCCATAGACAAACAGCGTCTCGCCGGTGAAAGCGCCGGATAGCTCGGGGAAGCCCACGATCTTGCCCATCTCCGCTTCCAGCACATCCAGATTGAGCTTCCAGTGCGGCGGTGTCGATTTCAGGTCCAGAGATTGCAGCAGAAAAGCCCGAACCGCCTCGCTTGCGACGGTTTGCGACAAGCGCCGATTGGCTTCCGAGCGGAGCGTCAGCCCGTCCAGATCCAGCCCTTTCATGGCCTGAATGAGCGAATCCTGCGAGTGCTGATAGGCAATCGGCGCCACATCCGCCACGATCAGCCGGTTGACCAGATCGGGGCGGGTCAGGGCCAGTACCATAACCGCCTTGCCCCCCATCGAATGGCCGAGCACATCCATTTTGCCGCCATTGGCCTCGATCACCTTGGCGATATCTTCGGCCATGTCGAAATAGCTCTGGCTGTCCTGCCAGGGACTGTCACCATGATTGCGTTGGTCAACGGCAAAGACTTCCCGAGCGTCTGACAGACGCTTTTGGATCACGCCCCAGTTGCGGGCGGAACCGAAGAGGCCATGAACGATCAGAAGCGGGGGCTGCCCCGTGGGGCTGCCTTGAGAAAGCGTGTTTAACATGCGCATATAGCTAGCGCGCGGATTGCCGCTGCGCCAGCGGTTTCATCGCTTGTTCCTGCACAGTCAGGGGGCTAGCTTGCGCAGATAAAGGAGGCCTGCGATGAACCCTGCCGATTTCCAGAGTAAGCTGGACCATGTGTCAAAGCTCCTGGCCACGCGCCTTGGGGCGAAGGGCGCCACCCTGAGCGACCGGATCAACCATCGCGCCCGTGCGCTGCCGCGTCGTGTGCGGGTGGCTGCGCGCGAGTTGGCCGCGTCGGAGGTGCTGATGGGAGCCCCCAAACTGATGCGGCAGGTTGACGAGAAGGCGACCGAGCGGAACTATCGGCTATGCGTCAAATATCTCGAGCCGCTCGGTTCCGAGCAACGTCTGGTGCAAGGGGTGATGAAGGTCGTGACGGGGGTGGTGTTTGTCATCGTCATGACGGGCGGTGCGATGTTGGCTTGGGCGATTGCGCACGGAAACCTCTGACCTGCCCTGCGTATGAAAACCCTATGCATGAAAAAGGCCTCGGAAAAACCGAGGCCTTTTCTATCGTGCCAAACCGGATCAGAGGTTCGGATAGAGCGGGAATTTGGCGCACAGAGCCGCCACTTCCTCGCGGACAGCCGCTTCCACGGCCTCGTTGTTCTCTTCGCCATTGGCGGCCAGACCATCGACGACCTTCACGATCATGCGGGCGATCTGACGGAACTCTTCTTCCTTGAAGCCGCGGGTGGTGCCTGCGGGGGTGCCCAGACGGACGCCCGAGGTCACGGTCGGCTTTTCGGGGTCGAACGGCACGCCGTTCTTGTTGCAGGTGATATGCGAACGGCCCAAGGCTTTGTCGGTCGCATTGCCCTTCACGCCTTTCGGGCGCAGGTCAACCAGCACGACATGGGTGTCGGTGCCGCCGGTGACGATGTTCAGGCCACCTTTCATCAGCTCGTCCGACAGCGCTTGCGCGTTCTTCACGACCTGCTCGGCATAGACTTTGAACTCGGGGCGCAGCGCTTCACCGAAGGCAACCGCTTTCGCCGCGATGACATGCATCAGCGGGCCACCCTGAATGCCCGGGAAAATGGCCGAGTTGATCTTCTTGGCGATCGCCTCGTCATTGGTCAGGATCATGCCGCCGCGCGGGCCGCGCAGGGTTTTGTGGGTCGTGGTGGTCGCCACATCGGCATAGGGGAAGGGCGAGGGGTGCTGACCGCCGGCCACGAGGCCTGCGAAGTGGGCCATATCGACCATCAGCAGCGCACCCACGGAATCGGCGATCTCGCGCATTTTCGCAAAATCGACCTGACGCGGAATGGCCGAACCACCGGCGATGATCAGCTTCGGCTTATGCTCGTTGGCCAGTTCCTGGATCTGATCATAGTCGATGCGCTCGTCCTGACGGCGTACGCCATACTGGATCGCGTTGAACCATTTGCCCGACTGGTTGGGCTTGGCGCCGTGGGTCAGGTGGCCGCCTGCATCCAGCGACATGCCCAGAATGGTGTCGCCCGGTTGCAGCAGCGCGGTGAACACGCCCTGGTTGGCCTGGCTGCCCGAATTCGGCTGCACGTTGGCGAATTCACAGCCGAACAGCTGCTTGGCGCGCTCGATGGCGAGGTTTTCGGCGACATCGACGAATTCGCAGCCGCCATAATAGCGCTTACCCGGATAGCCTTCGGCATATTTGTTGGTCAGAACGGAGCCTTGGGCTTCCATCACGGCTGCCGAGACGATGTTCTCGGAGGCGATCAGTTCGATCTCGTCGCGCTGGCGGCCAAGCTCGTTGCGGATCGAGCCAAACAGCTCGGGGTCACGGGTTTCGAGGCTCTCGGTGAAGAAGCCTGCATCACGCTGTTCGGTCATCTCTCGGATCTCCCGGGTAAGGAATTTTCGTGCATCGTTTATCGCAGAAAATCTCCGGCGGAAAGCGCTATAGGCGACAAATATGCGACGAATGGCGGCAGGTGCGGGCTTTGTTCGGGGATTGTCTTGTCTTTCCTTTTGGAGCTTGATCTATCTTCCGACCGAATAGAGGAGAGGGCAGGTGGGCGTTCGAGACAAAATCCATTTCACGGCTTCCCGTGGGGAGGTCGCCCAGTCGGCTCTCAAGATGCTGCTTGATGTCTATGGGCAGACCCCGATTGCAGAGGCCAATGTGATTGTGGCTCTGGGCGGGGACGGGTTCATGCTGCAGACGTTGCATGAGGGGTTGAACCTGCCGGTCTACGGGATGAATCGCGGCACGGTCGGCTTTTTGATGAACCAGTTCTCGGCCGAGGATCTGAACGACAGGCTTGCGCTGGCCGAAGAGGCGGTGATCCATCCGTTGTCGATGACGGCGCAGACTGCCGATGGCGAAATCCACAAAGCTTTGGCAATCAACGAGGTTTCGCTTTTGCGTGCAGGGCCGCAGGCCGCGAAATTGCGGATTTCGGTCAATGGTCGCGTGCGGATGAACGAGTTGATCTGCGACGGGGCGATCCTGTCGACGCCTGCCGGTTCGACCGCCTATAACTATTCCGCGCATGGTCCGATCCTGCCGATCGGGGCGGGGGTGCTGGCTCTGACAGGGATTGCCTCCTTCCGTCCGCGTCGATGGCGCGGGGCGATTTTGCCCGATGCGGCCAAGGTGCGGTTCGAGGTGCTGGAACCGATGAAACGCCCGGTGATGGCGGATGCCGATTCACGTTCGGTGCAGCCCGTCAAATGGGTCGAGGTCGAACTGGAAAACCGCGTGTCGCACCGGATTCTTTTCGATCCGGGGCATGGGTTGGAAGAGCGGTTGATGAACGAGCAATTCGCCTAAGTCGGCTCTTCGCCGGTGGTCTTCCAGGCCTCGAGCTTCCGGTAGAGGGTCGAGGGCGCAATATGCAGCCCCCGCGCGACCTGCGGTACGGAATGGTCATTCTGGCTTAGGCGGTATTCGATGATTCTCCGCTCGATCTCCGCAAGGCTTTGCCCGTCGAACATCGACAGCTCATTGCCGCCCGACATATCACCCATATGCGTTCCGTCAGATGTCGGGAGCATATCCGCTGTCAGATCCGGTCCGCAATTCAGAATAACCGCCGAGCGGATCATGTTCATCAGTTCCCGCACATTGCCGGACCAATATGCCGATTTCAGCCGTTGCAGGGCCTGCGGCGTGATGCGCGTGAAGTTGCGTTGCTCCTGCGCGGAGAATTCTGTCAGGAAGTGCTCTGCCAAAGCAGGGATGTCTTCCGACCGGTTGCGCAGGGGTGGAATATGGATGGCCACCACGCAGAGCCTGTAAAACAGATCAGAGCGTAGCTTGCCCTGTTCCACCGCCTCTTGCGGCGGAATATCCGAGGCGCTGATGATCCTGAGGTCAACTTTCCGCTCTTCGGCAGCGCCTACGGGCCGTACCCTCTGGGTCTGGAGAAACCGCAGCAACTTGCCCTGCAAGGCGGGGTCCAGTTCGGTCAGCTTGTCCAGAAACAATGTGCCGCCATCGGCGCGCATGGCGGCCCCTGCATGGTCGGTAATCGCGCCGGGCAAGGCCCCGCGCATATGGCCGAACAGTTCGGAATCGAAACGGTCCTGACGTATGGCCGAACAGTCGAAGACCACAAACGGATTGCTCGCACGGGGCGACAGAAGATGGATGGCTTCAGCGCAGATTTCCTTGCCGGTCCCTGATTCTCCGACGATAAACACCGATGCATCGGACGCCGCCGTCTGCCGGATACGGTCATAGAGCTTAAGCATTTCCGGCGCATGGCCGATAAAGGCCCCCACCGCGCCGGAATGTGCCGCATCGCGTGTCAGCGGCCTGATCTCGCGGGCATGGGACAAGGCGCGCGACACAACCGATTGCAGGCGCGCTTCACTGACCGGTTTGGTGAGATAGTCAAACGCTCCGGCACGCATCGCGGTTACGGCGCGTTCGGGCGAACGTTCTGCGGTGATGACAATGATCTGGGTATTGGGCGCCAGCCGCAGCAGACGATCAATCAACTCCATGCCGTCGCCGTCGGGCAGCATCAGATCCAGCAGCACAATCGAGAACGGTTTCTGGGTAAAAAGCGACAGTGCCTGTTTGGCGGTATCAACGATATGCGCTGTCAGCCCCATTTTCTGCACATGCGAGGCGTACACGAGTTGGAGGCTTGAAATATCCTCGACAATCAGGACTTCAGCAGCATCGAAAAATGGCTTTGATGAGGGCGTGGGCACAATAGGCATCATTCCAATTTTTCTTCTGTTTGCTTGTATTTGTGGCGGTCAATTATTTCGTATAGCGCAACAATCTGTTTCCGCATATCTCTGATTTCCCTAGGGACACCTGTAGCGGGGATTTCCGCCACCCGAAGCACAATTTCTTGTGCAATCTCATGGCTCTCTGCCAAATCGGGCCGCAGTTTCCGTATGTGGGCCTTACAAAAAAGGCTCCGGACTGCGGGGAAAAGAAATGCGGTCCGCGCGCCCGGCCGATCTGCCGGACCGCAGGGACAGTCTGTTGCAGGGGAAGTTGCCGCATATCGGGGCTGTTCGGAGGGCGGCATATCTGTCGTGAGATGTCGAGTCGACGCGGCAGGGGCCGCTTTCCCGACATGGGTCAGCGCGGGCTGCGTAAAACGAGGGCGACTGGAAAGGGGCCGTTGCAGGTGAAGCCGTTGGTCGAACACGGCTGCGTCCATCCCGTCTGCTTCATCATGACACCCCAAGGTTTTATAATCGGTTCTATATTTCAAACGCTGCCAGCGCCGCTTTCCGGCGGCCCGATGGTGTTTTTGCGTATGGGGAATGCCATGCCACATCCTTTGCGAGCCGTGCTTGGCACGGTTCGCGGCCTGATTCCCGCGCAGGCCTTGCGGCTGCGGCAAAGAGGGGGGGCAAGGAAGCGTTTCTGAACTGGCTCGATGTGTCATCTGTGTGCGAACAAAAGAATCTGTTCTACACGTCGTAACGGAAAGGTCTTTGAAAACAGTTACTAATCAAGGAAGCTGAATATTTTCGCCAAGGCGAGGGGCTTTGGCGCAGGGCGCGCCAAAGCCGGTTTGTCCGTATCAGGCCGATTTCGGCAGCCCCAAGACGTGCAGCGCCTCGGCAATTTCGGTCAGCACCGAAGGGTCGTCGATGGTGGCAGGCACATTATAGGGCATGCCATCGGCAATCTTGACCATCGTGGCCCGCAAGATCTTGCCGGAGCGCGTCTTCGGCAGCCGGTCCACCACGCAGGCGGTCTTGAAGGCGGCAACGGGGCCGATCTTGTCCCGCACCAGACCGAGACATTCGCGGATGATCTCGCCATGGGGGCGCGTGCACCCCGCGTTCAGGCACAAAAAGCCCAGCGGCATCTGGCCCTTCAGCGCATCCGATACCCCGACCACCGCACATTCCGCCACGTCGGGATGGGAGGCCAGAACCTCTTCCATCGCACCGGTGGACAAACGGTGGCCCGCCACGTTGATCACGTCATCCGTGCGCGCCATGATATAGACATAGCCGTCCTCGTCGATATAGCCCGCATCGCCGGTTTCGTAATAGCCGGGGAAGTGGTCCAGATAGCTCTTGCGGAAACGTTCTTCGGCATTCCAAAGCGTGGGCAATGTTCCGGGCGGCAGCGGCAGCTTGATTGCGATCGCGCCCAGCTCGCCTTGCGGCAGCGGGTTGCCCTCGTCATCCAGAATATGGATGTCATAGCCCGGCATCGGGACCGAGGGGCTGCCCAGTTTGGTCGGCAGGGTCTCGATCCCGATCGGATTCGCGGCAATCGCCCAGCCGGTTTCGGTCTGCCACCAGTGATCGACCACCGGCACGCCAAGATGTTTCTGCGCCCATTCCACCGTGGCCGGATCGGCACGTTCGCCCGCAAGGAACAGGGCTTGCAGGTCATGCAGTTTGTAGCGGCGGATCCATTCCCCATCGGGGTCTTCGCGGCGAATGGCCCGCAAGGCCGTCGGGGCGGTGAAGAAGCTCTTAATACGCTGGTTCTGGATGATGCGCCAGAATACGCCCGGATGCGGGGTGCCCACCGGCTTGCCCTCGAAGACCACCGTGGTGGCGCCCGCCAGAAGCGGCCCGTAGCAGATATAGCTGTGGCCCACGACCCAGCCCACATCGGACGCCGCCCAGAAACGGTCGCCTGCTTCGATGTTGTAGATGTTTTTCATCGTCCATTGCAGGGCGACAAGATGGCCGCCCGTTGCACGGATAACCCCTTTGGGTTGGCCGGTCGTGCCGGAGGTATAAAGGATATAGGCGGGGTGGTTGCCCTCCACCGGAACGCATTCCGCCGGTTTGGCACCATACTGGAAACCGTGCCAGTTGAAATCGCGCCCTTCGATCAGCTTGGCGACCTCTTGTTCGCGTTGCAAGATGACACAGAATTCCGGCTTATGGGTCGCCTGCTCGATCGCCTGATCCAGAAGCGGTTTGTAATGGACCACGCGATTGGGTTCGAGGCCGCAACTTGCCGCGATGATCGCCTTGGGGGTGCAGTCATCAATCCGGACGGCCAGTTCGTTGGCGGCAAACCCGCCAAACACGACCGAGTGGATCGCGCCCAGACGGGCCACCGCCAGCATCGCCACAAGGGCTTCGGGGATCATCGGCATATAGATGATGACGCGGTCGCCCTTTTCGACACCACGCATGCGCAGCGCGCCGGCAAGTGACGCGACGCGGTTCTGGAGTTCTTTATAGGTAATGCCTTTGGTGGAATGGGTGATCGGGCTTTCATGCTGGATCGCAATCTGGTCTCCCCGACCGGCTTCGACATGGCGGTCGACCGCGTTCCAGCAGGTGTTCACCATGCCGTCGTTGAACCACTCGTAAATCGGAGCTTTCTCGTCAAAAAGTGCTTTGCTGGGGCGTTTGTCCCAATCGATTGCCTGAGCGGCCTGCATCCAGAACGCATCCGGATTCGCTTTCCAGCCGTCATAGACATCTTTGTAGTTCATGATTTCCTCCTCCTACCTTAGTCTTTGTTAGGGTGAGGAATGAAATCGGGCAATATTGTTACCGCTGAAGCTGCCGGAATGCCGAAAAAATTTGCATATTTCAGCGCATCAACGGGGCAATAGTTTGCAAATGCAGCCTCGCGGTAGGGTTTAATCGCAGAATTTGAATAAGTTTGCAAAAATCTGGCAAAAAATAAGCGGGGAGTCTTGCGACACCCCGCTCTATGGTCTGGCTTGACAAGGTGCCTAGCTGTAATGCGCCACCGGTGTTCCCGCGATGGCCGACATGTTCAACAGGCCGCGCGTGGTGATGGATGGCGTGACGATATGGGCCTTGTTGCCCATCCCCATCAGAAGCGGGCCGACTTCAAGGCCATTCGCTTTCATTTTAAGGATGTTGCGCACACCCGATGCGGCATCGGTATTGGCGAAGACCAGAATATTCGCCGAGCCTTTCAGCCGCGAACCGGGCAGAAGGCGGTCACGGACGGTTTCGTCCAGTGCCGCATCCACATGCATTTCGCCTTCGAAGCAGAAGTCCACTTCGCGCGCTTCCAGCAGGTTCATCGCCTCGCGCATGCGCTGCCCCGAGTCGGTGTCGAGATTGCCGAACTGGCTATGCGAGCACAGGGCGATCTTGGGCTCCAGACCGAAGCGCCGCACGTGACGGGCCGCGCCAATCGCGGTTTCCATGATTTGCATCGGCGTCGGCATGTGGTGCACATGGGTGTCGGCAATGAACAGCGGCTCGTCCTCGAGGATCATCAGCGACAACGCCCCGACCGGATGCAGCCCCCCGCGCGCCAGAATCTCGCGCACATATTTCAGGTGCCAGCCGAACTGGCCGAAGGTGCCGCAGATCATCGAGTCGGCTTCGTTGCGATGCACCATCACCCCCGCAATCGCGGTGGTATTGGTGCGCATGATGGCCCGTGCCAGATCGGGGGTGATGCCGCGTCGTGCCATGATATCGTGATAGGTGCCCCAGTAATCGCGGTAACGCGGGTCGTTTTCGGGGTTCACGATCTCGGTCTGGTTGAGATCCAGCGTCAGCCCTGCGCGCTCGCAGCGCATCTGCATCACATCCGGACGCCCGATCAGGATCGGCGTATCGGTGGTTTCCTCGATCATCGCCTGAGCGGCGCGCAGCACGCGCTCGTCCTCGCCCTCGGCAAAGACGATCCGGCGCGAGGCCTGTGCGGCGGCCTCGAAGACCGGACGCATCAGCAGGGCGGATTTGAAGACCGACCCGTCGAGCTTTTGCTTATAGGCTTTGATGTCGGGCAGCGGGCGCTCGGCGACGCCGGTTTCCATCGCGGCACCGGCCACGGCGGTGGCGACGATCCCCATCAGGCGCGGATCGAACGGTTTCGGGATCAGGTAATCCGGCCCGAAGGTCAGTTTTTCTCCCTGATAGGCGGCTGCCGCCTCGGCAGAGGTGGTGATGCGCGCCAGTTCCGCGATGCCTTCGACGCAGGCGATCTTCATCGCGTCATTGATCTCGGTCGCCCCCACATCCAGCGCACCGCGGAAGATGAAGGGGAAACAGAGCACGTTATTGACCTGATTGGGATAATCCGACCGGCCCGTGGCCATGATCGCATCGGGCGCCACGTCGCGCACCTCTTCGGGCATGATCTCGGGGGTCGGGTTGGCCAGCGCAAGGATGATCGGCTGCTTGGTCATGCGGCTGACCATTTCGGCCTTGAGAACGCCCGGACCGGAAAGCCCAAGGAACAGATCCGCCCCGTCGATCACCTGATCCAGTGTGCGCAGATCGGAGGCCTGCGCATAGGCCGCCTTATGCGGGTTCATGTCTTCCTGACGGCCTTCATAGACCAGCCCGTTCAGGTCGCAGAGCCAGACATTCTCTCGCTTCACGCCAAGCTTGAGCAGCATGTTCAGGCAGGCGATCCCCGCTGCACCGCCGCCGGTCGAGACGATCTTGATGTCTTCGAATTTCTTGCCCGCAATTTTCAGCGCGTTGGTCACGGCAGCCCCGACCACGATCGCCGTGCCGTGCTGGTCGTCGTGGAAGACCGGAATATTCATCCGCTCGCGGCAGATTTTTTCGACGATGAAACAGTCGGGGGCCTTGATGTCTTCAAGGTTGATCGCGCCGAAGGTGGGCTCCATCGCGCAGACGATATCGGCCAGTTTCTCGGGATCGGATTCGTTCAGTTCGATATCGAAACAGTCGATATTGGCGAATTTCTTGAACAGGACGGCCTTGCCTTCCATCACCGGTTTCGAGGCAAGCGCCCCGATATTGCCCAACCCCAGCACGGCGGTGCCGTTCGAGACCACCGCCACGAGGTTGCCGCGTGCGGTATAACGGGCGGCGTCACGCGGTTCGGCCTTGATTTCAAGGCAGGCCTCTGCCACGCCGGGGCTATAGGCGCGGCTGAGGTCGCGACCGTTCGCCATCGGCTTGGTCGCGCGGATCTCCAGCTTACCGGGTTTGGGGAATTCGTGATAGTCGAGCGCCGGATGGCGCGGCTTGTCGGACCGGATGTCTTCCATTCTTGCCTCCGATGAGAGTTGGTTTGGTATTAAACTATTTCTTTTGCGGTGGAAATGGCTGCAATGCTCCTTTGTCGGGCTTATACTCGGCTGTCTATCACTTCGCTGTGCGTCGCGTGATGGCCTAGGGGGAGGGTGCAGGGGGAAGATGCGGGCCGAAACGCCAGCCCTTGCATCGCTGCCACGCTCGGCGCAGACTCCGTGAAACGATGCCCTTGAACGATGCCTGCCTGAGCCGGAGATTATACCATGTCGCTCCTTGATGCTGCCCGTAATGTCCGGGAAAATGCCTATGCTCCCTATTCCAGATTTAAGGTCGGGGCGGCAATCCGCTCGGTCTCGGGGGCCGTTTATGTTGGGGCGAATGTCGAGAATGTCGCCTATCCCGAAGGCACCTGCGCCGAGGCGGGCGCGATTGCGGCCATGATCGCGGCAGGCGAGACGGAACTGGCCGAGGTTGCGGTAATCGCCGACAGCCCGACACCGGTGCCGCCCTGTGGCGGCTGTCGTCAGAAACTGGCCGAATTCGGCAGCATGACCACACCTGTCACGCTTGCGACCCTGTCCGGCAAAGAACTGCGGACCACGATTGGCGAACTGCTGCCGGGCCAATTCGACAAGAGCCATATGGACAACGCCTGATGGATGCGCGGCGGGTGATCGAGGCCGTTCGCGATGGCGAGGGTCTGAGCGTGGAAATGGCCGAGTGGTTCACGCGCGGGCTGGTCGATGGGTCGGTCGGGGATGCGCAGGCCGGAGCCTTCGCGATGGCGGTGTTGTGTCGCGGGGTCGGGGAGGCAGGGCGCGTGGCGCTGACCGAGGCAATGCGCGACAGTGGCAAGGTCATGCGCTGGGATCTGGGCGGGCCGGTGGTGGACAAACATTCGACCGGTGGCGTGGGCGATTGCACCTCGCTGCTCTTGGCGCCCGCACTGGCGGCCTGCGGGGCCTATGTGCCGATGATCTCGGGGCGGGGGCTGGGCCATACGGGGGGCACGCTGGAC
Organism: Thioclava sp. GXIMD4216; assembly: GCF_037949285.1. Classification (NCBI taxonomy): domain Bacteria; kingdom Pseudomonadati; phylum Pseudomonadota; class Alphaproteobacteria; order Rhodobacterales; family Paracoccaceae; genus Thioclava; species Thioclava sp. GXIMD4216. Next base: position 2,718,567 of record NZ_CP149926.1, on the reverse strand, counting down.
AAGCTGGAAGCCATTCCGGGCTATAGCGTCAATCCCGACGAGGAAAGCTTCCGCGATCTGGTGGCCGCAGTGGGCTGTGCCATCGTGGGGGCCAATGACCGGATCGCCCCCGCCGACAAGCGGCTTTACGCGATCCGCGATATTTCCGGAACTGTGGAGAGTATCGATCTGATCACAGCCTCGATCCTGTCGAAGAAACTTGCGGTGGGTCTGGATGCGCTGGTGCTGGATGTGAAGACCGGCTCGGGGGCGTTTATGGCGGGGCAGGATCAGGCCGTGGCGCTGGCGCGGGCCTTGGTGGATACGGCCAATGGGGCAGGGTGCAAGACCTCGGCGCTGATCACCGATATGAACCAGCCGCTCTGTTTTGCGGCGGGCAACGCGCTCGAGATCATCGAAGTCATGCAGACCCTGACCGGCTCGCAGGTCAACGAGGCGCTCTGGGATGTGGTCTCGGCGCTCGGGGGCGAGGCGCTGATGCTTGCGGGGCTTGCCCGCACCGCCGAGGATGGCGCGGCGCGGATTGATCAGGCGCTGGAAAGCGGGCGTGCGGCAGAGGTATTCGGCCGGATGGTGGCAGGGCTTGGCGGGCCGATTGATTTTGTCGAGCATTATCTCGACCGTCTGCCCTCCGTGCCTGTCATGCGCCCCGTGCCCGCGCCGAGGCGTGGATATGTGGCAGCGATCGACACACGGGCCTTGGGCGAGGTCGTGGTGCATCTGGGCGGTGGGCGGTTGCGCGCCGGTGACAGGATCAATCCCGGTGTCGGGCTGTCCAGTCTTGCAATGATCGGCGAGGACCGCGAACCGAACGAGCCGCTGGCGATGGTCCATGCCCTGAATGCCGAGGCCGCCGAGCGTGCGATTGCCCGTGTGCAGGCGGCCTATCACCTTGCGGAGGGCGCGCCCGAAGAGCCGCCCCTGATCCATGAGAGGATCGTCTGATGTCACGTGCGTTTCTGATTGTCATGGACAGTGTCGGCATTGGCGGAGCACGCGATGCCGCGTCCTTCTTCAATGACGGTCGGCCCGATACGGGTGCCAATACCGTGGCCCATATCGCGCAGGCCTGCGCCGAGGGCCGTGCCGAAGAGGGGCGCAGCGGTTTTCTGCATATGCCCGCGCTGGACCGCTTGGGGCTCGGGGCGGCGGTGCGTCTGGCCTCGGGCGCGGCGACGCCGGGGCTGGAGGCGGTGCCAGAAGGGGCGTGGGGGGCGGCCAACGAGGTCTCGAAGGGCAAGGATACGCCCTCGGGCCATTGGGAGCTTGCCGGTGTGCCCGTGCCGTGGGACTGGGGATATTTCCCCGACAGGCAGAACAGCTTTCCCCCCGATCTGGTCGCATTCGTGGCGCAGGCTGCGGGCACGGACGGTCTTTTGGGAAACTGCCATGCCTCGGGGACCAATATCATCGAGGAATTGGGGGATGCGCATATCCGCAGCGGCTGGCCGATTTGCTATACATCCGTGGATAGCGTGTTCCAGATCGCCGCGCATGAGACGCATTTCGGGCTCGACCGGCTGTTGCAGCTGTGTCAGGACATCGCCCCCCGCCTGCATGCGATGAAAATCGGGCGGGTCATCGCGCGCCCCTTCACGGGCGAGAACGGGCAGTTCCTCCGGACCCCGAACCGGCGTGATTTCGCGATCGAACCGCCCGCGCCCACGCTTCTGGACTGGGCCTATGAGGCAGGGCGCGTGACCCATGCCATCGGCAAGATCGGCGATATCTTCAGCCATCGCGGCATTACCCATCTGCATAAGGGCAAGGGGGATGCCGATCTGATGGAGCATCTCCTGCGGCTGGGGGCGGAGGCCGAAGACGGCAGCCTGACCTTTGCCAATTTCGTCGAGTTTGACAGCCTTTGGGGGCATCGCCGCAATGTGTCGGGCTATGCGCGTGCGCTGGAATGGTTCGACCAGGGGGTCGCGCGTTTTCTCAAGACGCTGCGTCCAGGTGATCTGGCGATTTTCACCGCCGATCATGGCAATGATCCGACATGGGCCGGCACGGACCACACCCGCGAACGGGTGCCGGTGCTGGCCGCCGGTCTGGGGGCGGCACGGCTGGGACAGTTGGCCTTTGTCGACGTGGCCGCCACGCTTGCCGCGCATCTGGGCGTTCCTGCGCAAGGGGCGGGGCGGAGTTTTCTAACTCAAACCGGCCTGAAGGCCGTGCTGTAGCCGCACGCTGGGCCGCCGATATCATCCACAGGGAACACCATAAGAAGGAGAGGCCAATGGGCCAGCATCTCACCATCGTTGATCATCCGCTTGTCAAACACAAGCTGACGCTCATGCGGAAGGTCGACACCTCGACCGCATCCTTTCGCCAGCTCCTGCGCGAGATCAGCCTGCTTCTGGCCTATGAGGTCACGCGCGATCTGGAACTGACCTCGGTCACCATCCAGACACCGCTGCAGCCGATGGAGGCCCCGATCCTCGAGGGCAAGAAGCTGGCGCTTGTGTCGATCCTGCGGGCAGGCAACGGGCTGCTGGATGGCATCCTCGAACTGATCCCCGCCGCGCGTGTGGGTTTTGTGGGCATGTATCGCGACCCCGAAACGCTACAGCCGGTGGAATATTACTCGAAGCTGCCCAATCTTCTGGAAGAGCGGATGACCATCGTGGTCGATCCGATGCTGGCCACGGGGAATTCCTCGGTGGCCGCTATCGATCTGGTCAAGAAAAAGGGCGCGAAAAACATCATTTTCCTGTGCCTTCTGGCCGCCCCCGAAGGGGTTGCGCGGATGAAAGAGGCCCATCCCGACGTGCCGATTGTCACAGCCGCGCTGGACGAGTGCCTGAACGATCATGGCTATATCGTGCCGGGGCTAGGGGATGCGGGTGACCGTATCTTTGGCACCAAATAAGCCATTTGGGTGCTTTACTTGCGGCGCGTCCTGATTCATCTTTAGGTAACTTCTATTCCGGGGATGGTATATGCGTATGGGCCGCTGGTTAACGAGCACTCTGATCCTTGCGGTTCTGGGGACAACCGGAGCCGCTTTCGCACAGGATGGCGCCCCTTCGGAACTGCCGCCTGCCTCGTTCAAGGGGCGGCAATATGTGGACAGTCAGGGCTGTGTCTTCGTGCGGGGGGGCTTTGGCAATGCGGTGCGCTGGGTGCCGCGGGTCAACCGTGACCGTACGCCGGTATGCAATTACAAACCCACATTCGGTGGCAGCGAGAAGGTACTGGATATCGCCAAATCCGTGCCGGAAGCCCCGAGCGCGCCCGCAGCCCCTGTCGCGCCTGTCCCGCCCAAGGCCAGCGTTGTTGCCGCGGCCCCCAAACCCAGCCCGAAAGCCGATGCGCTTGCAGGCTATTCCGACGGGAATGCGCTGCATCGGGCTTTGACCGGCGCTCCGATGCGGACCATCGCCCTGACCACGACGCCGCCGAAAATCGGCCTGTCGGCGGCCAAGGTCCAGACCATTCCGACAGCCGGTGCCGTGCGCACGGCCCCTGTGGCGATGCCGGTCGCACCGGTCGCGCCAAGCACGGCAGTGGCGGCGCAGGGCTATGTCTCGCCCTATATGGTGGAGGGAGCGGCCGCGGCTGTGACGATTGCCAGCACCGAAATTCTGTCCGGTCAGGCGACGAACTGCCCCAATCGCCCCGCACAGGCGACGCGCTACCGTCTGAGCGACGGGCGCAGTGTCCTACGGTGCGGTGCGCCTGCACAGGATCCGGCGGCGTTTATCAATACCGCCAATATCGGCAATCTGACGATCCGGCCCGCCGCGTCGACGGGCGGCTACCAGTCACCCTATGTGGCAGGCGGTGTGGCGCCGGCGCCAGTTTCGGTGGCAGGCAATGGTCGGGCCAGGGTCAACCATAACGTCACCCGACTGCCTGCGGCGATGCCTGTGGCGGCACCCGTGACGGTCTCGCCACAGCAGGCCTATGCGGCCAGCTCGCCCTATGCCATCCCGCGGGAAGTCTATGTGAAAACGCCCAATGCGCCTGTCAGCCTTGCGCCGGTGGCCATTGCAACGTCCAATTCCAACGGCTACGCGCCGGCCTTCGATGATGGACGCCTGAACCCGTTCCGTGGGCCGCGCAGTCGCAGCGGGGACGCGCAGATGCAGCAGCTTTGGGACGATTCCGTGCCTGCCAAGCTGATCCGCTATCCCGTAAGTGGGGCTGCCGTGCCCGCGCAGACGGTTCAGGTCTCGGTCTCGTCGAAATCGCCGTCTGCGCAGGCCTCTGCACCCGCCTCTTCGCGGGCGGTGGCGCCGTCGGGCCGGTTCGTTCAGGTGGGCACCTATGCCGAGGCCTCGAATGCCGAGGCTGCCAAGGCCCGCCTGCGCGCGCGTGGTCTGCCGGTGGCGGCCAGCCGGACGGCCAAAGGTCTGGTTGTGGTCTATGCCGGACCCTTCGACAGGGCGGCCCTTGCGGGGGCTTTGGGAACGGCGCGCCGCGCGGGCTTTGCCGACGCCTATATCCGCTAGGCACCGGACACCCGTTTCAGGACGTCCAGAGCCGGTCCGGAGAAGGGCCGGCTTCTTTTATGGCGGAGAGGCCCGGTCAGGGGGACGCGATCAGGGGGACGCGGTCAGGGTTACTCGGTGGTGCAGATGTCCTGCAACGCGACCCATTGGCCGTCCTCCAGAAGGGGCGCCGGTGCGGGCGCGCCCTTGAACGGATCGGCTTCGATCAATGGCAGGACCTTCTCGCCCGAAGGGTCAACCGCATAGGCATAGGGGGTCGAAGAGACGCCGACGCTTTCGAATTCTTTCAGAAGCGGAGGGATCTGGGGCAAGGGTTGCGACTGCTCAAGGATCACTCCGTCATATCCGGTGAGGTCATCCTTATCCAGAGCTCCCGTGGTCAGCAGGCGGAAGGCGGCACGAATGCCCGCCCAGTCCAGCAGGCTGCGCAGCGGATCATGTTCCTGTGCATAGACCTTCGCGGCCAGCACAGAGCCTACCGCCACTTCGGGTGTGTCATAATTGTTGAGCATATCCTGCCCCATCACGACGATACCACCCGGCAACCATCGCACCCCGTTGATGCCTTTGGGCAGAACGGCAATGCCCGAAACACCCGGAATGCGCGCGCTCAGGCGGCGCAGCGCGTCATTGCCTGCCTCACCGCCGCAGGGTGCCCCCGTTTTGCGGACCAGATCGCGCAGGATATGCTGGCCGATCTCGTGGCGGGTCGGGGCCGGAGCCACACCTGCGGCATGGCTGATCAGGGCGCTTGGCAGCCAGAACACCGCCGCCCCAACCACTGCAACCGCCAGCGTGACATACAAGATCCCCCGCAGCCGTCCGGGATGGGGCATGCGCGAGGCAATCACATGATGCACCCGCTCGATGGCCTCGACCAATGTGTCGTCGTCAATCTCCAGCCGCTCTTCGGTGTCTTCGGTGGGCGCGTAAAGGGCAGGGCGCTTGCCGGGGTTGAGCCGGACCACAGCGGGCAGGGACCAATGCGCGATAAAGCGGGAGTCCTTGATATCCGAAAGTACGATCGAGGCACGCCCGAAGGACACCACGACTTCTTGCGCGGGCGCATCGGAGGTTTGCATCCAGCGGCCAGTGGCCTCCAGGCGATCATATTTCGGTAGGGAAACCATCTGCTACGTTTCTGTTTTTGTCATTTTGTCCGAAGATAAACGAAAGGGATGCAGGGTCAATCGAATGCAGCTCTGGGCTGTGTTCGAACCGTCTTGGGCGGGCGGATGGAAATCCGATTGCTGGCAGGGGGCAGTTTGCGCCATTATGCAGGGATGATCGTTTCACATGGCCGCCGCTATATTTTCGTGCATATCCCCAAGACCGGCGGCACGGCGCTGGCCTTGGCGCTTGAGGCGCGGGCGATGGCGCAGGATCTGATGCTGGGGGATACGCCCAAAGCGCAGAGGCGGCGCAAACGTCTTGCCGGTATCTCCACTGCGGGCCGCAAGTGGAAACATACGACGCTGGCGGACGGGATCGGCCTTTATACAGCGCAGCAGGCGCACAGCTATTTCACCTTCACGCTGGTGCGCAATCCGTGGGACCGGCTGGTGAGCTATTACCACTGGCTACAGGATCAGGCGTTCGCGCATCCGGCGGTGCAATCGGCGCAGCAGCATGATTTCCGCAGTTTCCTGTCCTTGCCGCATATCCAGCGCAGCCTGTCCGCGCATCCCTATACAAGCTATATGCAGTTGCCGGATGGCGAGGTCTGTTGTCGGGCATTTCTGCGGCTCGAGCATCTTGCCGAGGATATTGCCCCTCTGGAGGCGCATCTGGGATTTGCCCTCAGCCCGTTGCCCGTGGCCAATTCCTCGCGGCGGCGACGCGATTACCGCAGCTATTACGACAGCGCGCTGGCCGAATTGGTCGGGCAGGTCTGCGCGGCGGATATCGCGCGCTTCGGCTATCGCTTCGAGGATTAGCCACATGCCGGTCGCGGGCAAGTGGCAGGCGGGCGGTTGGCATAATCTGACACTGTCGCTGCCCTTAATTAACCTTAATTGCGCCCCTGATTTTCCATCACGGCAGGGTGAACTGGGCTGGCTCCCTCTTGGTCGGGGCGGTCTTGCGATGGAGATGGTTGTGTTTGGCTTGAAAGCGCGTCGGAATGAGAAAAGCTCTGTGCTGCGGTCTGGCATCGACACCCGCCCCAGTCTGCGACAGATGGTGCCGGTGCCGCAGGATGGCAGAACCGAAGGCATCTGTGCCGGAACGCTGATCCTGACAGAGCTGGGCTGGCGCACGGTGGAATCCCTGCAGGCCGGAGATGCGGTCATGACCTTCGATCACGGCTATCGCCCGGTGCGCAAGATCGCGCGGGGGCTGTCTCTGGCAGGGGGGGCGGACTGTCCGGATCACGGGCATGTCATGCATGTTCCGGTGGCGGCTCTGGGCAATCATAATCCGATGGTGCTGCAACCCGACCAGCATGTGATGATTGAAAGCGATCTGGCCGAAGAGGCGTTTGGCGACCCTTTCGTGCTGGTGCCTGCTGCCGCACTAGAGGGCTATCGCGGCATCAGTGCCGCGCAAAGCGCCCAGAGGCTGTCGGTCTATACGGTGCAATTTGCCGATGACGAGGTGATCTATGTCAACGGGGCGGGGCTTGTGCATTGTGGGGGGCTGTCCAAGATCGGGCTGGAGCAGATGATCGGGGACAGCCTGCCGTCCTACATCTCGCTGCCGGTGCTGGCGGCGCGCGCCGTGGTCGATGCGCTGAAGGAGGCGGACGAGCAATCCGCGCTTCTGGCCTGACACCCGGCACCGCCCCGCCGTCTTACAGCCGGTCTGCCGGAGATCCGGGCATCATGTCATAGGGATGCGCCCAGCCGGGCAGGGCGCGGATCCGGTCCAGCCAGCGCGCGATTGCGGGGTGGGTCTGGGCGCTATAGCCGAAGCCCTCGGGGTAATAGAGATAGGCGCAGCACGCGAAATCCGCGATGGAGGCGCTGCCGCCCACCAGCCAGTCCGATTTGGACAGATGGGTTTCCAGCGTCTGAAGCGCGGCCTGCACCCGCCCCGACAGCCAGTCGATGGCCGCATGCGGGCGTTTTTCTGCCGGAAGGAAATGCATCATAAAGCGCAGCGCCCCGAACTGGCTGGAGCCTTTGTGGTTATCCCAGAACAGCCAGCGCAGCACCTCGTCGCGGTTTTCGCCGCCGAAGCGTCCGGTCTGTTCGGCAATGCGGAGCTGCATCACCCCCGATTGTGCCAGAATTTCGCCTTCCAGATCGAGTACGGGGCATTCGCCCATCTCGTTCAGGGCGCGAAATTCGGGGCGACGGGTCTCGCCGTTGAAGAAATCCACATAGACCGGTTCCCAGTCGAAACCGGAAAGGGTCATCGTCAATGCGGCTTTATAGGCGTTTCCGGATTCCCCGAAACAATAGAGCTTTGCGGTCATGGCATCCTCTGGCCTGCTGGAACGGGTCCAGTATGCGCCCGAATGCCGCGAAGGTCACGCTTTGCGATCTGCCAGTTCGGCCTTGAACAGGCTCAGGCGCGCGGCAAGATTGTCGTCACGAAAGACCGAGCTGAAATTCTCGAAGAGGAAGGTCAGGGCCTCGTCTTGCGACAGCTCCGCGTCCTGCGCAAATCGCTGCAGGCGGCGATAGGCGTCATTGGTCATGGCAACGGGAAAGCGGCGGGTCAGTCGGAGACGTTTGGGCATGGAGATCCTGCGGTTTTCTCCCTTCTAGAGGCAGAATATGGCGGGATTTTGAAGCGCTGGAAGAACGACAACAGGGGGGCTGAGTTTTTGCCAAGAGTGGATTGGCCAAAGCCCCCCTGAGAACAGGCTGCCATGAAAAGGTGGCCGTTTGTCGGAATGGGTTACGAAAGGGATTGCATGAATGGTCAGGCGGCCGAACTTTCGGCGCGACGCGCCTCAAGCCGGTTTTCCCCTGACTCGATCTCTGCACTCAGCTCGTCAATAGCGGTTACAAGATCGTCGCGTTGCTGCTGCATTTCTTCAAGCCGGTTGCGCGCCAGTTTGAGCGTTTCGGTCAGCTGCGTCACCTGATTATCGCCAACGCTGTAAAGATCCAGAAGCTGGCGGATATCTTCGAGACTGAACCCGAACCGTTTGCCGCGCAAGATCAGCTTGAGTCGCGCGCGGTCGCGGCGGGTGAACAGTCGCTTTTGACCCTCTCTTATCGGGAACAGGAGTTCCTTACTTTCGTAGAACCGCAATGTGCGCGGGGTCACCTCGAAGGCGTCGCACATCTCGCGGATCGTCATCACTTCATTTTCCATCCGTGCCTCACACAGTTAATGCACAGGCAGCAGATGAATTTCCACCTATGCGATACTCGATATTTCAAAAGCAGCGCTGGTGGTGCAGCGCAACAATGCCCGACAAGATCGGTAGTAGGTATACATGAAAGGCTTTTTAAAAGGGGTAGATACGGACAAACCACCTATCCGCGATATGCATTCCCAAGCGTAAAAGATCAAGTTGCTTATATGTTACTGGCTCATGGCAAGCGCTTGTTCGCGCAAGTTGCGCAATTCCGATATAGTTTTGTCCAATTCGGCGCGTTGTTTCTCTAATGTGGCTAATTGCCGTTCCGACAGGTCCAAAAACACGCGTAATTGTTCTTCCGTGCCCTCGGTGTCGTAGATCTCCAGCCACTGGCGGAGTTCCTCCAGAGAAAAGCCAAATCTTTTGCCGCGCAGAATGATCGTCATCCGCGCGATTTCTCTTGGGCCATAAAAACGTTTTCGCCCCTCACGTGTGGGGGCGAGCAATTCGATATATTCGTAATATCGCAGGGTCCGAGGGGTGACTTCGAACTTTGCGCACATTTCCTTTAGGTTGAGCATTCGCCTTACCATTCTTCTTTTCGGCGATACGCTAACAGCAATGGCCAGTATTTCAACCGCAATCAATGCGGGAATTCGTTTGGTGCGGCACTTGTGCTGCGGTGACGGCAGGCAGATAGTGTTAGCGTAGAAAGTCGGAGTTAGCACGTGAACACCACAAATAATCTAACAAATGACACGAAAAACGACAGTTTTCTGATGAAATCGTTTTTGGAAGGCCTGCCGCATTGCCGATCTTTGAATATGAAAGTCGTCGATGTGTCCTCGGGTAAGGCCCGTATGGTCTTGCCATATAACGAAAAGTTGATAGGAGATCCCGAAACCGGCGTCATTCATGGCGGGGCTGTTTCGGTGTTGATGGACACCTGCTGTGCCACGGCTGTCATGGCGCATCCCTCGCAGCCCCGAAGCACCGCAACGCTGGATCTGCGGATCGACTATATGCGTCCGGCCAAGCCGGGACAGAGCATTGTTGCCTCTGCAGAGGTCTATCATATCTCGCGCAGCATCGCCTTCGTGCGGGCCGTGGCGCATGATGAAAGCGACGCGTCGGGCGGTGTGCCGGTGGCGCAGGCCACGGCCGCCTTTACCGTCTATCTGCCCGAGGAGGCCAAAGCATGAAAACCCGTCTGTCTCCGGAACCTGTGCAGGTCATCAAGAAACGGCGCGACGAGGCGCTGCGGCAACTGGTGGCGGCGATCCCCTATATCAACTTCCTCGGGGTGGAATTCGACCGTCGTGGCGACGAGCTGACCGCGATCCTGCCGTTCAAGGAAAGCCTGATCGGCGATGCGTCGGTGCCAGCGCTGCATGGCGGGGCAACGGCGGCCTTCATGGAGATTACCGCGATTGTCGGTCTAAGCTGGTCCACCCTCTGGCCGGATTTCGAAACCGGAAAAGTGGCGCTGGACGGGCTGCCCCCCACGCCGAAGACCATCGATATCACGATGGATTATCTGCGTCCGGGCCTGCCGCGCGACGCCTATGCACGCGCCAAGATCACCCGTTCGGGGCGGCGGTATGCCAGTGTGTTTGTCGAAGCTTGGCAGGACAACCGCTTGCGGCCTATCGCGCAGGCGACGGGACATTTCCTGATGCCCGAACCGGCTGATCTGGCCGGCTAAAAGGAGCCTGCCCATGCCGGCTTCGCCCATCACCAACCGCCGTGTCTTGTCCATCGCCGTTCCGGTGGTGATTTCCAATGTGACGGTGCCTTTGCTGGGCCTCGTGGATACGGCGGTTGTCGGGCAGATCGGGCAGGCCGCGCCCATCGGTGCCGTGGGGGTGGGGGCGGTGATCCTGTCGTCGCTCTACTGGATCTTCGGGTTTTTGCGCATGGGTACGACAGGGCTTGTGGCGCAGGCGCATGGGCGGGGGGATGCGGTGGAAACCGCAGCCGGTCTTCTGCGGGCGCTGTTGCTGGCGCTTGTTGCGGGGGGCGGGCTCTGGATCGGGCAGCAGGCGCTGTTCGATCTGGCGTTCCGCCTTGCACCGGCCAGCGCCGAGGTCGAAAGCCTTGCCCGCACCTACCTGTCGATCCGCATCTGGGGCGCGCCTGCGACAATCGGGCTTTACGGGCTGATCGGCTGGTTGATCGCACTAGAACGCACGCGCACCGTTCTTATGATTCAGATTGTGATGAACGCGCTCAATGTGGTGCTGGATCTGGCGTTTGTTCTGGGGCTGGGCTGGGGGATCAAGGGCGTGGCCACGGCCAGCCTGATCTCCGAGATATTGGGCGCGGGGCTGGGTCTGTGGTTTGCGCGCGCAGCCTTCCTTCCCGCAGCCTGTGCGTTGGGCCGTCTGTTTGACCGTGCCGAACTGGGACGGCTGGTGCGGGTCAATACCGATATCATGATCCGCTCGGTTCTGCTGCAGGCCAGTTTCACCACCTTCCTGTTCATTTCGGCGGGGCGCGGGGATGTGGCTCTGGCGGCCAATCAGGTGCTGCTGCAATTCCTGCAGATCACCTCTTTCGCGCTGGACGGTTTTGCCTTCGCGGCAGAAAGCCTTGTGGGGCAGGCCGTCGGGGCGGGGTCGGTGGCGCGGCTACGACGGGCAGGTTGGCTGAACGGGCTCTGGAGCTTTGGTTTCGCCGTCCTTCTGGGGGTGGTCTTTGCCCTGCTCGGACCGCAGATCATCAATCTGATGGCGCGGGCCGAAGAGGTGCGTGCGCTCGCAAAACACTATCTGCCGTGGATGATGGTCATGCCGCTGGCCAGCTTCGGCAGCTATATTCTGGATGGCATTTTTATCGGGGCCACACAGACCCGTGCCATGCGGAATGCGATGATTGTCTCTGTTGCCGTTTATGTGGCGGCGCTGTTCCTGATGGTGCCGCTTTGGGGCAATCATGGCCTCTGGGCGGCATTGATGGTGCTGAACCTGCTGCGTGCGCTCAGCCTCGGGGCGCTTTATCCCCGTCTTGAAGCGCGTATCGTTTAGTTGACGATCTGCATGGCTTGCGCGGTGATCCACGCCACGGCGGCATAGCGGCCGGTTTTTGCCAGAAAGACGATGGGCAGATAAAGCCAGAGCGACATCCGCAGGATGCCTGCGATCAGGCAGATCAGGTCTCCACCCGGGGCCCAGCTAAGAAACAGGATCCATAGGCCCCAACGGTCGAACCAGCGATGGCCGCGGTCAAGCTGCTTCTGGCTGGCGGGAAACCATTTGCGGTCACGCCAGCGGTTGACCTGCCGCCCTATGTAATAGGTGATCAGGGCGCCGAGCGTGTTGCCGATCCCTGCGATCAGGATCATTAATCCGATAGGTGCCGCCTGCGCGGTCTGCATTGCCACAAACACGATTTCGGATTGCGCGGGGATCGGAGTGGCCGCCAGAAGTCCGGAGAAGAACAGGCCGGTCAGGGAGGCGGATAGGTCGAACATAGGGGCTCCGTCGCAGGCATGGTGTGACCCTCGAAAGGGTAATCGTTGGGCCCGAAAAGCAAAACGGGCGATGACAGTGAAATGTCTCGCCCGTCGAACCGGTTCCGTGAGTGATAAAACGGATCAGTTTGAGTCTTCTTCGCGCGGGTCGCGCGGGGGACGGCCAACGACGTCACGCAGGGCGTCAAGCTCGATGAAATTGTCGGCTTGGCGGCGCAGTTCGTCCGCGATCATCGGCGGCTGCGAGCGGATCGTGGACACGACCGATACGCGCACGCCTTGGCGTTGCAGCGCCTCGACCAGGGGCCGGAAATCGCCATCGCCGGAGAACAGGACCGCGTGATCAAGACGCGGAGCAAGCTCCATCGCATTGACGGCCAGTTCGATATCCATGTTGCCCTTCACCTTCCGACGGCCCATGGAATCGGTGTATTCCTTGGCCGGCTTGGTGACCATCGCATACCCGTTGTAATGCAGCCAGTCGACCAGCGGACGGATCGGGGAATATTCTTCGTTCTCGAGCAGCGCGGTATAATAGAAGGCCCGAACAAGCTTGCCGCGGCGTTCAAATTCCTGACGCAACAGCTTGTAGTCGATATCGAACCCGAGCGACTTTGCCGCTGCGTAGAGGTTCGAGCCGTCAATGAACAGCGCAAGCCGTTCGTCTTTGTAGAACATGAAATCAAAATCCTTTCTATTTCACACTCGCTACAACACGGGCATCCAAAGTGGGGCCGGATGCCCAAAACTTCCCTACTCATTATTCGACGCGAGTGATACCGATCTCAGATAGCAATGCAGCTCGGTCATGGGTATCTGTCTAAATGGATAGTAACACGATTATCATCGCCTTCGGGGCCAATATGACATCCACTTTGGGTAGCCCATCTGATGCAATCAGGGAAGCCTTCAAACGGCTCTGCGTTGCGTCATTTCGTCCCGTGGCGATGTCTCGCTTTTATCGGTCGGCGGCCTATCCGGCGGGCAGCGGGCCGGATTTTGTCAACGCCTGTGGACTGTTCCGCGCTTCCGGCAGTCCTACTGACATATTGTATTTACTGCATGAAATCGAAAGCGGTCTTGGCCGTGTGCGGCACGGGCGCTGGATGCCGCGGGTGATCGATATCGACCTGATTGATTGCGGTAACATCATTCATCCGTCCGAGGTGACGTTGCGTCACTGGCGGGATTTGCCCTTCGAAGAGCAGCAAAAAGCCACTCCGGAGCAGTTGATTCTGCCGCATCCGAGGCTTGAGGATCGGGGATTCGTGCTGATTCCCATGCGGGAGATCGTCCCGAACTGGGTGCATCCGCTGACCGGACAGACACTGGAACAGCTTGTCGAGGCGCTTCCAGAATCACAAATTGCCGAGCTTTCCCCGCTTGTGGCCGACGATCTGCGCGAATGAGCGCTTGTCAACCGTGCTGTTTGTCCCTATGTAGGCGGTTCAGACATTCCCCGAGATCCGACTGGAGTGACATATGGCCCGCGTGACGGTTGAAGATTGCGTTGACAAAGTCCCGAACCGTTTCGAACTGGTGATGCTTGCTGCCCATCGTGCACGCGAGATCGCCGCCGGTTCTGCCCTGACGGTTGATCGTGACAACGACAAAAATCCGGTTTGTGCGCTGCGTGAAATCGCGGATGAGACCCAATCCGCAGACGATCTGCGCGAACGTCTTATCGAGGCGAACCAGACCCAGATCGAAGTCGATGAACCCGAAGACGATCAGATGGCCCAGCTTATGGCAGGCGAGCCCGCCTCTGCCGACAAGCCGGCTGATGACGACATGAACGAAGAGCGGATGCTGCGCGCGCTGATGGAAGCGCAGGGCCGCGAATAATCTGATCTGTTGAATGGTATGCGGAACGGGCGTCAATGATCGAAGTCGAAGACCTGATCGCGCTCGTTCGCAACTACAACCCGCATACCGATGACGGGTTGATCCGTAACGCTTATGCTTACGGGCTGAAGATGCATGAAGGGCAGTTCCGCCGCTCGGGCGAGCCCTATTTCACGCATCCTGTCGCCGTTGCCGCGATCCTGACCGAGATGCGTCTGGATGATGCGACGATTGTCACGGCGCTTTTGCATGACACGATCGAAGACACCCGTGCCTCCTATGCCGAGGTCGCGGGGCTTTTCGGGGAACCTATCGCCGAGCTGGTCGATGGTGTGACCAAGCTGACCAACCTGCAACTGTCTTCTTCCGAGACCAAACAGGCGGAAAATTTCCGCAAGCTGTTTATGGCGATGTCGAAGGATCTGCGGGTTATTCTGGTGAAGCTGGCGGACCGTCTGCATAACATGCGCACGATCAAGTCGATGAAGCCGGAAAAGCAGGCCCAGAAAGCCCGCGAAACCATGGAGATCTATGCGCCGCTTGCGGGCCGCATGGGGATGCAGTGGATGCGCGAGGAGCTGGAGGATCTGGCCTTCAAGGTGCTCAACCCCGAGGCGCGCACCTCGATCATCCGCCGCTTTGTCGGGCTGCAGAAAGAGACGGGGGATGTGATCCCCAAGATCTCGGGCGATATCCGTCTGCTGCTGGAAGAGGCCAAGATTGACGCCGATGTGTTCGGTCGGGCCAAGCGTCCCTATTCCATCTGGCGCAAGATGGAAGAGAAGCAGCTGGCCTTCTCGCGCCTGTCCGACATCTACGGGTTCCGCGTGATCACCAAGACCGAGGCCGAATGCTACCGTGTGCTGGGGCTGATCCACCACCGCTGGCGCGCCGTTCCGGGCCGGTTCAAGGATTACATCAGCCAGCCGAAAACCAACGGCTACCGCTCGATCCATACCACGGTGTCGGGCCGTGATGGCAAGCGCGTCGAGGTGCAGATCCGCACCCGCCAGATGCATGAGGTCGCCGAATCGGGGGTGGCCGCGCATTGGGCCTATAAGGATGGCGAGCGGTCCTCGAACCCCTTCGCGGTTGATCCGGCACAATGGATCACCACGCTGACCGAACGCTTCGGGGAGGGGGATCACGAGGAATTCCTCGAGAATGTCAAACTCGAGATGTATTCCGATCAGGTCTTCTGTTTCACGCCCAAAGGCGATGTCGTGAAGCTGCCCAAAGGGGCGACGCCGATCGATTTTGCCTATGCGATCCACACGCGGATCGGCAATTCCTGCGTCGGGGCGAAGGTGGATGGTATCCGTGTGCCGCTCTGGACAAGGCTCAAAAATGGTCAGTCCGTTCAGGTGATTACCGCTTCGGGGCAACGGCCTCAGGCGACGTGGCTAGATATCGTGGGCACCGGTCGGGCGCGTGCGGCTATCCGCAAGTCGCTGCGCGAGGAAGACCGGACACGCTTTGTCAAACTGGGGGCCGAGCTTGCGCGTGTGGCCTTTGAACATGTCGGTCGTAAAGTCACCGATAAGGCGCTGCGCACGGCGGCACGGTCGCTCGGGCTGACCGACGAGACCGAGGTTCTGGCCCGTCTGGGTTCGGCCGAGATTGCCTCGGGCGATGTGATTGGCGTGCTCTATCCCGAGCTTGTGCACCGTCGTGAAGAAACGGTCGAACCGACGCGTGCCGTGATCGGGCTCGGGGCCGACCAGAGCTTTACCCGTGCGGGGTGCTGTCAGCCACTGCCGGGCGAGCGGATCGTGGGGATTACCTATCGCGGTCGCGGGGTCGTGATCCATTCGATCGACTGCCCCGCTTTGGAAGATGTTGAAAGCGAACCCGAACGCTGGGTCGATCTGCATTGGCAGGGGGGGCAACATCCGCCGGTCTATACGGCCTCGCTGAAGGTCACGATTTCCAATGACGCAGGGGTGCTTGGCCATATCTGCACGCTGGTTGGCCAGCAGAGGGCGAATATTTCCGATCTGAATTTTGTTGATCGGAAACCGGACTTTTACTCTTTGATTATAGAGGTGGAGTTGCGGGATATGGAACATCTGCACCGCCTGTTGACCGCGCTTGAAGCGGAAACAGATGTGGCACAGGTGGAACGTTGGCGCGATTTATCGCGCAAACCGTGACGATTGGCGGTTGCGTCTTACCTATAAGAAGGCGTTCATGGGGTCATGAGTGTCCGCATCGGGCGTTTCCTTGCGGATAGAAGGAAGTATTTCAGACGTGTTCAAGCGGCGTGAGAAAAAACCGATCCTGATCGCCGCGCGGGATGCTTTGTGGCCGCGCACGGGATGGTCCCGTGCGTTCCAGTATGTCAAGCACCGCATAAACCGTCTTCCCGACCGTCCCCAGCGCATTGCCCGCGGGATTGCGGCAGGTGTTTTCATCTCGTTTACGCCGTTTTTCGGGCTGCATTTCTTTGGGGCGGCTGCCATTGCGTGGCTGCTGCGCGGCAATATGATCGCCTCCATTCTGGGGACGTTTTTCGGCAATCCTCTGACCTTCCCGATCATCGCGGTTTTCTCGACGCAATTCGGGCGGCTGATTCTCGGGCAGGACCGTCCGCGTCAGGCTTTGGGGCAGGGCGGCTCTATCCTGACCCCCGATCCACAGGCGGCCAGCACGCTGGGCGAGGTTTTCGCGAGGGCAGGCCATGATCTGGTGCATAACTTCTGGGCGCTGTTTACACCTGCGCGACCGGAATGGGGCGGGTTGCACCAGTTTTTCTCCGATGTCTGGCTGCCCTATCTGGTTGGCGGGCTGTTGCCGGGGCTGATTGCGGCGGTGGTCATGTATTACGTCACCCTGCCGTTTATTTCGGCCTATCAGAACCGCCGCCGCGCCAAGCTGAAAGAACGCCTTGAGCAGGCGCGTGCGAAACTGGCGGCGCGCTCGCGCGAACGCAGTGAACGGCGTGTCGCAGGGCGCACGAATGACACGGCTGCCAAGCACGAGGGCTGATCGGCCCATGTCAGATTGGGGTTCAATCTGGCGCATAGACACGCCATACTCTGTGCCGGATGATTGCCTTGAAGGTTGGCCCTGAAATGTCGAAGAAACTACGTCTTGGCGTGAATATCGATCACGTCGCTACAATCCGTAACGCGCGTGGATCGTCCTATCCCAGCCCGGTGCGGGCGGCGAAGCTGGCGGAAGCGGCGGGGGCCGACGGGATTACGGCACATCTGCGCGAAGACCGTCGCCACATCCGCGACAGTGATATCGAAGCTTTGCGGGCCGAACTGAGCACGCCGCTGAATTTCGAAATGGCCCCCACACCCGAGATGCAGGCGATCGCGCTGCGCCATATCCCGCATGCCTGCTGCATTGTGCCCGAAAAGCGCGAAGAGGTCACCACCGAGGGCGGGCTGGATGTGGCCGCGGATCAGGCGCGGCTGACGGAATATGTGAAGCCGCTGGTCGATGCGGGGATCCGTGTGTCGATGTTTATCGGCCACGAACCCGCCCAGATCGAGGCTTCGGCCCGCATCGGCGCGCAGGTGATCGAGCTGCATACGGGCCATTACTGCGATATGCATTTCGCGGGCCGCTTTGACGAACGCGATGCCGAGCTGGAGGCGCTGGCGGCAGGGGCGGCCTATGCGGCCGAGCTGGGCCTGGAGGTTCATGCTGGCCACGGGCTGACCTATGACACGGTTTCGCCGGTGGCCGCGATCAAGCAGATCCGCGAACTGAATATCGGTCATTTCCTTATTGCCGAAGCGGTGTTTCTCGGGCTACGTCCCGCCGTTGAACATATGCGCCACCTGATGGATGCGGCGCGCGGATAAACGAGTTTTTGCGGAAATCATTCAATGAATTATCTACGTTACCTTGCCTGTTTTGTGGGCGTGTCGGTTCTGGCCTCGGTGCTGCTTGCGGTGCTTCGGACGGCTGGTGTGCCGCTTTCGGGGGCGGCTTTCGGTGCGGTGCCGATCCTGGTCGCCGCGATGGTCGAGGGGCAGGGCTTTGCGCGTAAATATCAGCGCAGTCCCCGTGCGGGCGAGGCGTGGGGTTTTGCACTGAAGGCCTTCGTTCTGGTGGCGCTTGTCGAACTGGGGCTGGGCACGCTGGCATGGTTTTTCCTGCCCGGGGCACAGGCGGGCGTTTCTGCTGGGCAACTGCCGTTGTTTCTGGCGATCATTTTCGGGCTGACGTTTCTGCTGGTGGTTCTCATCTCGCGCTTCTTCTTTAGCACCAGTGCGAAGAACTATCTGAAAGCGATGGAGAAAAAGGCGCAGAAGCTGGCCAAGAGACAGGCGAAGGCATGATTATCGGCATCGGCAGCGATCTGGCCAATATCGAGCGTATCCAGAATACGCTCGACCGTTTCGGGGACCGGTTCCGCAATCGCGTTTTTACGCCGGTAGAGCAGGCCAAGGCCGATGCGCGGGCGGATGTGGCGGGCACCTATGCCAAACGCTGGGCCGCGAAAGAGGCCTGTTCCAAGGCGCTTGGCACGGGCTTGCGCATGGGAATTTCGTGGAAGGATATGGCGGTGACAAACCTGACCACCGGCCAGCCCGTGATGGAACTGACCGGCTGGGCCGCCGAACGGCTTTTGCAGATCACGCCTGCCGGTCACGAGGCAGTGATCCATGTGACATTGACGGATGATCATCCTTGGACGCAAGCCTTTGTTGTGATCGAGGCACGGCCTCTTTCCACCCCTTCCGGTGCTGGCCTTTCTTGACAGCGCGCGCGCATCGCGCGAAGGAAGGGCGCAACCCACAAAGGAGCAAGCCCCGAATGGCAGACAAGACGAAGTCCCAGAACGGTATCATCGAGACGATCAAGACGGTTTTCTGGGCCCTGCTCATTGCGGGCGTGTTCCGCACGCTCTTCTTCCAGCCGTTCTGGATTCCGTCGGGGTCCATGAAGGATACGCTACTGATCGGCGATTTCCTTTTCGTGAACAAGATGGCCTATGGCTATTCGCGCTATTCCTGCCCCTTCGCGGCCTGCCCGATTTCGGGGCGCATTCTGGCGCATGATCCCAAGCGCGGCGATGTGGTGGTGTTCCGTCATCCGACCAAGGGGGTCGATTTCATCAAGCGGGTGATCGGCCTGCCGGGAGACCGTATCCAGGTGCGCGAAGGTGTGCTCTATATCAACGATAAGGCCGTCAAACTGGAGAATGCACCCGATTTCACCGAGATCAAGGAACAGCAGGGCCCGCAAGGTCTGGTGCCGCGCTGCGCGAATGATCCGGTCGGGCAGGGGGGCACCTGTGTCAAAGAGCGCCAGCGCGAGACGCTGCCCAATGGCGTGACCCATGACATTCTCAATATCACAGATCAGGGCTTCTTGGATAATACCGAAGTCTTCACCGTCCCCGAAGGCGAGTATTTCTTCATGGGGGATAACCGCGACAACTCCGAAGACAGCCGTGTGCCGCTGCGCGCCGGTGGCGTGGGCTTCGTGCCGGCAGAATATCTGGTGGGCCGTGCCGACCGGATCATGTTCTCTTCGGCAGGGCGGTCGCTCTTCTTCTTCTGGACCTGGCGTCCGGATCGTTTCTTCAAGGCAATCGAGTGAAACTCTCAAGCGACATCACAGACTTCATGGAGAGGCTCGGGCATCAGTTTGATAAGCCCGAGCTGATCATTCGTGCATTGACCCATGCGTCGATCTCGACCAAGACCCGCCCCGATAACCAGCGGCTCGAGTTTCTGGGCGACCGCGTTTTGGGGCTGACGATGGCCGAGGCGCTGTTTTCTGCCGATAAGGCCGCGACCGAAGGCCAGCTTGCGCCGCGTTTCAACGCACTGGTGCGCAAGGAAGCCTGTGCCGAGGTCGCGCGCGAAATCGATCTGGGGGCGGTGCTGAAGCTGGGGCGGTCGGAAATGATGACCGGAGGCCGCCGCAAGGAGGCGCTTCTGGCCGATGCGATGGAGGCGGTGATTGCCGCCGTCTATCTGGATGCCGGTTTCGAGGTCGCCCGCGATCTGGTGCTGCGCCTTTGGGGCGAGCGGGTCGAATCCGTGGATGCCGATAGCCGCGATGCCAAGACATCCCTGCAGGAATGGGCGCAGGCCCGCCATCTTGCCCCGCCGAAATATGTGACCATCTCGCGCGACGGGCCGGACCATGCCCCTGTCTTCGAGATCGAAGCGCAACTTGAAAATGGCGAAACCGCCCGTGCCAAGGCCCGCGCAAAACGTCAGGCCGAACAGGCCGCAGCCCGAGCCCTGCTCGACCGGATGGAGAAAAAAGCATGACCGAAGAGACCCGCGCAGGCTTTGTCGCCCTGATCGGCGAGCCCAATGCCGGTAAATCGACGCTGCTGAACCGGATGGTGGGCGCGAAAGTGTCGATCGTCACGCATAAGGTGCAGACCACCCGCGCCCGTATCCGTGGTGTGGCGATGGCTGGCCAAAGCCAGATCGTCTTCGTGGATACCCCCGGTATCTTCCGCCCGCGCCGTCGTCTGGACCGCGCGATGGTGAAGGCCGCTTGGGGTGGGGCCGCAGATGCCGATGTGGTGGTTCTGCTGGTTGAGGCCCATCGCGGTTTGACCGGCGGTGTCGAGGCGATCATCGAGGCGCTGAAGGAACGCGGCGGCGACCAGCCGGTGGCACTTGCGATCAACAAGATCGATAAGGTGAAATCCGAGGATCTTCTGGCGCTGACCCAGAAGCTGAACGACGCTTTCCCCTTCGTGAAGACCTTCATGATCTCTGCCGAGCGCGGTCATGGCGTAGAAGACCTGCGCGAATGGCTGGCAGGCGAGGTGCCTAGCGGTCCGTGGCTCTATCCCGAAGACCAGATCGCCGATCTGCCGATGCGCATGATCGCCGCCGAGATTACCCGCGAGAAGCTGACCCTGCGTCTGCATGAGGAGCTGCCCTATCAGCTGACCGTCGAGACCGAGCACTGGACCGACCGCGAGGATGGCACCACCCGTATCGATCAGGTGATCTATGTCGCGCGCGATGGCCATAAGGGCATCGTGCTGGGCAAGGGTGGCGAAACGATCAAGGGCGTATCCACCGCGGCCCGCGCCGATCTTTGCGAATTCCTTGGCAAGACCGTGCATCTGTTCTTGCAGGTGAAGGTGCGTCCGAACTGGCTGGAAGAGCGTGACCGCTATTCCGAGATGGGTCTGGATTTCAAGGACGGCGATTGATGCTGACGGCGGAATTCTGGGTGAAGGCCTATCTCAAACGGCTCGAACTTGCGAATATTCCGGCCTATGTGACAGCGCATGGCAATGATGCCTCGGGCGCGGTGCTGGTGAAATGCGCCCGCCTCGATGGCACTGCCGAAGCTTTTCAGCGCAGTTTTGATCTGATGACCGGTGCGCGCAAATGGATGTCGTTAGTGGCGGGGCCGGAGGCCGATGTTGATGCCTCGATCCGCAAACAGCGCAGCTTTGACCGCGACCTTTGGGTGATCGAGATCGAAAGCCGCGAGGGCGTGACCCTTCTGGACGAAGACGGTTTGATGGATTGAGATGGATTGGGTTGACCAAGGCACCATCCTGACCAGCCGTCCGCAGGGCGAGACCTCGCGCCTGATCGAGGTATTCACCGAAACCCATGGCCGCCATGCGGGCATCGTGCGGGGCGGGGCCTCGCGCAAGATGGCAGCGCATCTGCAACCGGGAAGCCATGTGTCCGTCCGGTGGCGGGCGCGTCTGGCCGATCAGCTTGGGGCCTTCACCGTCGAGCCGCTTAAATCGCGTGCGGGGGCGATGCAGGACAGGCTGGCGCTGCTGGGGCTGAATTCCACCTGCGCTCTGCTGGCCTTCGCATTGCCCGACCGTGAGGCGCATCCCGCCCTTTATCATCGCTCCGAGCCGCTGTTCGATGTGATCGGGCAGGCCCATGAGGGCTGGATTTTGGATTACCTGCGCTGGGAAATGACCCTTCTGGAGGATCTGGGCTACGGGCTGGATCTGACGCGCTGTGCGGTGACCGGCAGTTTTGACGATCTGGCTTATGTCAGCCCCAAAACGGGTCGTGCGGTGAGCCGTAAAGGCGCGGGCGATTGGGCGCCGCGCCTTCTGCCCTTGCCGCAATTCCTGTTGGGGCAGGGGCCTGCCTCGCTGGCTGAGGTCGAAGAGGGGCTGGGGCTCACGGGCTATTTCCTGAACACCCATCTGGCCCCTGCTTTGGGCAACCGCCCTTTGCCTGCGGCACGGGCGCGTCTGGTCGAGGCTCTCGCGCGGCTTTAGGGCGCGGGACGGTCGTCCAGCTTCAGTTGCAGCAGCACCAGATTGAGCCAGCGTCCGAATTTGCGCCCTACCTCCGGCATGCGGCCCGTTTCAACAAAGCCCAGCCGTTCGTGCAGCTTGATCGATCCGGGATTGTCTTCGGAAATCGCCGCCACCATCACATGTTTGCCCGCATCCCGCGCATGGGAGATCACCGCCTCAAGCAGCGGCGTCCCAAGCCCGCGCCCGCGCATCGACGGGTGCACATAGACCGAATGTTCGACGCTTAGCGCATAGCCGTCATGGGGGCGATAGGGGCCATAGCTGGCATAGCCCATAACCTTGCCGTCCAGCTCGGTCACAAAGACCGGAAAGCCCGCAGCCTGACGCTCGGCAATCCACGCGCGACGGTTCTCCGCATCCACCAGAATCTCATTCCAGATGGCGGTCGTGGTCTGCACCGCGTCATTGTAGATGTCCAGAATATCTTCGGCATCACTCGCACGCGCGTCACGGATCATCGCATCCCCCTAATGTTTCCGCCCAGATTGCGCGGATCATGGGGCTATGCAATCAGAATCGGGGAAAATCGGGGCCTGAAGGCCCCGATGTCGCAAGATCAGCCTAGCAGGCGGCGGGCGATCACCTGCGCCTGAATCTCGGCAGCACCTTCGAAGATATTCAGGATGCGGGCGTCACAAAGGATGCGCGAGATCTGGTATTCCAGCGCGAAACCATTCCCGCCGTGGATCTGCAACCCGTTGTCGGCGGCCGACCATGCCACGCGCGCGCCCAGCAGTTTCGCCATGCCGGCCTCAAGGTCGCAGCGGTGGCCGTGGTCCTTTTCCCAAGCCGAGAAATAGGTCAGCTGGCGGGCGATCATCGTCTCGGTCGCCATGATGGCCAGCTTGCCTGCCACCCGCGGGAATTCGATCAGCGATTTGCCGAACTGCTTGCGGTCGATGGCATATTGCATCGCCACCTCACAGGCCGATTGCGCCACGCCAACGGCACGGGCCGCCGTCTGGATGCGCGCGGATTCGAAGGTCTCCATCAGCTGCTTGAAGCCCTTGCCTTCCTCGCCGCCCAGAAGGTTCTCGCCCTTCACGCGGAAGCCGTCGAAGCCAAGCTCGTATTCCTTCATGCCGCGATAGCCCAAGACCTCGATCTCGCCGCCGGTCATGCCCTCGGTGGGGAAGGGGTTGTCATCGGTGCCCGGCGTCTTTTCGGCCAGAAACATCGACAGGCCCTTATAGTCGCTGGTCGAAGGATCGGTGCGGGCCAGAAGCGTCATCACATGGGTGCGCTGCGCATGGGTGATCCATGTCTTATTGCCGGTGATCACCCAGTCATCGCCCTCCTTCACCGCGCGGGTCCGCAAAGACCCCAGATCCGAGCCGGTGTTCGGTTCGGTAAAGACCGCTGTGGACAGGATCTCGCCCGAGGCCAGACCGGGCAGCCATTTCTGCTTTTGCTCTTCGGTGCCGCCGCAAAGGATCAGCTCTGCCGCGATTTCCGAGCGCGTGCCCAGCGAGCCCACGCCGATATAGCCGCGTGACAGTTCTTCGGTGACCACGGCCATCGCCGCCTTCGACATGCCGAAGCCGCCATATTCCTCGGGGATGGTCAGGCCGAAGACGCCCAGTTCGGCCAGTTCCTCGATGGTCTCCATCGGGATCAGCTCGTCCTTCAGGTGCCATTCATGGGCGAAGGGTTTTACCTTTTCCTCGGCGTAGCGGTAGAATTGCTCGCGCACCATCTCCAGCTCTTCGTCCAGACCGGAGGTGCCGAAGATCGAACGGCCCTGCAGCTCGCGCAACTCGGCAACCAGCATCTGGCGGGCCTCGGGGCTGTTGCCGCGGGTCATCAGTTCGCGGGCTTCTGCCGACGGGGTCCAGCTGATCTCCAGATCCGACAGGCGCGCGATCTCGCCCTGGCTCATCGGGATGCCACCCGCGATCTGGTTGAGATATTCGCCAAAGCCGATCTGCAGCAGCAGACTGTCGATCACACCCAGACCGTTCTCGCTGGAACGCAGCGCCCATGCCTGAAGCTGTTTGAGGCTTTCCTCATAGGTGGCCAGCCATGCCAGCGCATGCGCCTGAAACTGGTGCGCCTCCAGTGCGGCACCCGATACGCGCCCGTCAACGGTTACCTTGTGGCGCAGCGCCTCTTTGGCCTGCGAGACCAGTGTGGCGATCTCGGGCAGGGTTGCCCCCGTCACTGTCGTCAGATCCGCCAGAATGCCAGTCATGCTCATCTCCGCCCCATCATGCGCCATGAATCAGTCCTCCCTGAGTGGACTTCCTTGTAATCCTTTTGCAGTCGCAGCGCAATAAAAAACCAAAATAGAGTTACAATTTGATCCAATGTTACCCTTTGGAAAATATAGTCTCGACTATTCAAGCGCTTCTACGGGCTGTAAGCATGGTCACAAGATTGCGAGGAGGGGTGCAATGTTCGGGATGGAAATCTGGCAGCTTGCGGTGGCCGTCGGGGTGGCGGTGATTGCGGGCTTTGTAAAAGGTGCCATCGGCTTTGCGTTGCCGATGATCATGCTTTCGGCCTATGCCTCGATCTTCGACGCAGATACGGCGCTTGCGCTTTTGATCCTGCCGGTGACGGCCACCAATGTGGCGCAGGCGTTGCGGCAGGGCTGGCGGGCGGCTTGGGAGACGGCGGTGCAATACCGGCTGCATCTGGTCACGCTGCTGGTCTGTATCGCCATCAGCGCCAATTTCGTCACGGTGCTGCCCAAGGCGTTGGGCTATGCGCTGTTGGGCGTGCCGATCATCCTTTACACGGCGTCGGAAATTCTGGGCTACGGGCTACGCTTGCACACCCGCCATGCGAAACGCTTCGAGTTCTGGTCCAGCGTTGTGGGCGGCTTGTTTGGCGGGATCTCCGGCATCTGGGGGCCGCCGCTGATTGCCTATCTGATGTCGATGAAAGTCGAGAAGACCGAAGCCATGCGGATCATGGGCGTGTCCTTCTTTGCGGGCGGGGTGATGCTGACGGGCGCGCATCTGATGACGGGAGTGATGAATGCCCATACCTTTCCGATGTCGGCGCTTCTGGTGATTCCGTCTTTTGCTGGGCTGTGGCTGGGATTCTGGGCGCATGACCGGCTGAATGCGGTGCTGTTCCGGCGTGCGACCCTGTTTGTGTTGCTGCTGACGGGCATCAATCTGCTGCGCAAGGCGTTTATGGGCTAGTGTTGTGCCTGTGCGGCCTTCGCGCTATGCGAGGGGAAACCCCTGACAGGAGCCCAGCCCATGCCTATTGATCCCGTCGACCTCAGCGCCCAGCTGATCCGCTGCCCCTCTGTCACACCGCAGGAGGGGGGCGCTTTGGTGCTTCTGGAGGGCATGCTGACCGAGGCGGGCTTTGCCTGCACCCGCGTGGACCGCGGCGGCGTGTCCAACCTCTTCGCCCGCTGGGGGGCGAAGAATGCGGCCAGGTCTTTCGGCTTTGGCGGCCACACCGATGTGGTGCCGGTGGGCGACGAGGCCGCTTGGACCAAGCCGCCGTTTTCCGGCCTGATCGAGGATGGGGTTCTTTGGGGGCGCGGGGCCACCGATATGAAAACCGGCGTGGCGGCCTTTGTCGCGGCGGCGGTGGATTTCGTGAAGGACACGCCACCTGATGGGGCGATTGTCTTCGTGATTACCGGCGATGAGGAAGGCCCCGCCAAGGATGGCACCGTGGCCGTTCTGGACTGGATGGAGGCTGAAGGCGAGACGATGTCGGTCTGTCTGGTGGGCGAGCCGACCTCTCCGGAAGTGTTGGGCGATATGATCAAGATCGGGCGTCGTGGCTCGGTGACCTTTGATCTGCTGGCCGAGGGCGTGCAGGGCCATGTCGCCTATCCGCATCGGGCCAAGAACCCGCTGCATGCGCTGGTGGATCTGCTGGGGCGCATGAATGCCCAGCCGCTGGACAATGGCACCGCGCATTTCGACCCGTCTTCCTTGCAGGTGACCACCATCGATTGTGGCAATGCGGCCAGCAATGTGGTGCCGGCGCGGGCGACGGCGCAGGTGAATATCCGCTTCAACGATGCCCATAGCGGGGCCTCGCTGACCGAATGGGCCGAAGGTCTGGTGGCAGAGGTCGCGGCAGCTACGGGTGTGAAGATCAGCCTGACGGCATCTATCTCGGGCGAAAGCTTCTATACCGCGCCGGGGCCTTTCGTCGAGCTGGTCTCCGATGCGATCGAGGCCGAATGCGGTCTCCGGCCGGAGCTCTCCACTTCGGGTGGCACTTCGGATGCGCGGTTTATCAAACACCATTGTCCGGTGCTGGAATTCGGTCTGGTCGGCAAAACCATGCATAAGGTCGACGAGCGGATCGAAACCTCTCAGATCACCCAGCTGAAGGCCGTTTATACCCGCATCCTTCAGGGCTATTTCGCATGAGAACCTGCGAAGAGGTCACCGATCTGACGGATGTCCACGCGCTGCGCCGCGCGGTTTTCATCGAGGAACAGGGCTATAGCGAGGCCGAGGAATTCGATGGCCGTGACGGCGAGGCTATGCAGATCCTGATGCGTGAGGGCGATCAGCCGATTGCCACCGCGCGGGTGTTTATCGAGGGCGAGACCGCCAAGATCGGGCGCATCTGCGTGGCGAAATCGCATCGCGGTTTGGGGCTTGGCGCCGAGATCCTGCGTGATGCGATGGCGCGGGCCAAGGCGAAAGGCTGCACCAAGGCCATGCTTAGCGCTCAGGTGCAGGCGATCCCGTTCTATGAGAAACTGGGTTACACCGCCTATGGCGAGACCTATCCCGACGGGCATGTGCCCCATCGTGATATGGTCGCGCCCCTTTGAGCTTTCCCGCGTGACGGAAATCGCGCGCCGTGCTAGGCAAAACTCATGACAACACAGATTCCGTCCCGCAGCCAGATCCTCGATTGGCTCAATGATAACCCGACCACGACCTCCAAGCGTGATATTGCCCGTGCCTTCGGCATCAAGGGGCAGGCCAAGATCGAGCTGAAGCGCATCCTGCGCGAGATGGAGGACGAAGGGCTGGTCGAGCGCCGCCGCAAGTCCTTCCGCGAGCCCTCCAAGCTGCCGCCGGTGACGGTGCTCGAGGTGCTGCGCCCCGACAGTATGGGCGATCTCTGGGCGAAGCCTTTGGAATGGGAAGGCGAGGGGGCCGAGCCTCTGATCCTGATTATCCTCAAAGCGGGCGAAGAGGCCTTGGGGCCGCATGACCGCGTGCTGGCGCGGCTGACCGAGACGCCCGACGAGCAATATGATTACGAGGCCCGCCCCATCCGCAAGATCGGTTCGGCGGCCAAGAAGGTCGTGGTTGGCATCTTCCGCAAGACCGCCGAGGGCGGGCGGATTGTGCCGATCGACAAGGGGCAGGACAAGGAATGGCATGTGCCGCAGGCCGCCGCTATGGAAGCCCGCGACGGCGAGCTGGTCGAGGCCGAACAAAGCGCCCCGCGTGGCCGCATAGGCCTGCCGCTGGCGCGGATCATCGCGCGTCTGGGCGACCCGACCGCGCCCAAGGCTGTGTCGCTGATTGCGATCCATCAGCATGGCATTCCCGACCGTTTCCCCGATGAGGTGATCGCCGAGGCCGATGCCGCAAAGCCTGCCGATATGACGGGCCGCGAAGACCTGACGCATATGCCCTTTGTCACCATCGACCCGGGTGATGCGCGTGACCATGATGACGCCTGTTTCGTTGAATATGACAAAGATCCGGCCAATGAGGATGGCACCATCCTCTGGGTCGCCATTGCCGATGTGGCGCATTATGTGACGCCCAATTCCGCACTCGACCGCGAGGCGCGGATGCGCGGCAACTCCAGCTATTTCCCCGACCGCGTGGTGCCGATGCTGCCCGACCGTCTGTCGGGGGATCTATGCTCGCTGCATGAAGGCGTGTCGCGCGCCGTTCTGGTGGCGAAGATGGTGATCGATGCCGATGGCAATAAGATCCGCCATAGCTTCCACCGTGCGATGATCAAATCGGTGGCCTCGCTGGAATATGGCCAAGTGCAGCGCGCGGTCGATGGCACCCCCGATGACCAATGCGCGCCCCTGATGGATGAGGTGATCGAGCCGCTTTACGACTGCTACGCCGCTCTTCTGCGGGCGCGGGCACGTCGTCAGCCGCTCAACCTCGATCTGCCCGAGCGCAAGATCGTTCTGTCGGATGAGGGCAAGGTGACCTCGATCCAGTTCAAGGAACGGCTGGATGCGCATAAGCTGATCGAAGAATTCATGGTGCTGGCCAATGTGGCCGCCGCCGAGGAACTTGAACGCCTGCGGCGCCCGCTTCTGTATCGCGTGCACGAAGAACCGAGCCAGGACAAGCTGGAGAGCTTGCGCGAGGTGGCACAGGCCTCGGGCTTCAAGCTGGCCAAGGGGCAGGTCTTGCGGACCTCGCATTTGAACCACCTGCTGGAACAGGCATTGAACAGCGATTTCAACGAGCTGATCAATATGTCCACGTTGCGGACCATGACGCAGGCCTATTACTACCCGCAGAATTTCGGGCATTTCGGTCTGGCGCTGAAATCCTATGCGCATTTCACCTCGCCGATCCGCCGCTATTCGGACCTGATCGTGCATCGGGCGCTGATCTCGGGGCATGGATGGGGCGATGATGGCCTGAGCCAATGGGATATCGAGCACCTCGAAGAGACGGCCAAGCAGATTTCCGATACCGAGCGCCGGTCGATGGCGGCGGAACGCGATACGACCGACCGCTATCTGGCGGCCTATCTGTCGGAACGTGTGGGCAACGAGTTCACGGGCCGCGTGTCGGGCGTGCAGGGCTTTGGCCTGTTCATCCGGCTGGATGAGACGGGTGCCGACGGGATGATCCCGATCCGTGCCATCGGCAACGAGTTCTTCCATTTCGACCGCGAGGCCCAGACGCTGACCGGTGCCGACACCGGCATCGAGATCACCGCAGGCATGCGGGTTCTGGTGCGTCTGGTCGAGGCCGTGCCGGTGACGGGTGGGCTGTTGCTGGATCTGTTGCAACTGGAAGGGGCCGAGCTGCCCTCGTCGCGCCGCTCGGCAAGGCGCAAGGGGCGGCCCGGCACATCGGCCCCGCGCAAGATTGGCGCTCTGAAGGCCAAAACCCGCGCCAAGGCCCGTAAGGTCAAGCGCGAGCGGAAGTCAAAGTAACCACTCGATCGGCAGGAACGATCCTGCCACGATCAGGAAACGCTGCCACCACGAGGTATAGGGCTCGTGGTGCCAGATTTCCGTGCCCTGATCGGTGGTGCGTTCCCAGCGGATGCGCTTGTGTTCGCGCGTCAGTTTCCATGCCGCGGCGGGAATGACGCTTTCAAAGCCTTTATGCAAGTGCTCCGCCCAGTCCTTATCGTGGATCACGATCCCCATTTCGGTATTCAGCAGAAGCGAACGCGGATCGAAGTTGAAGGTGCCGATAAAGACCTTCTCGGTATCGACAGACAGGATTTTGGCATGCAGTTTCGTACGCGCAAAGGGCGAGGTCCCGCGGCGGTGATGCCCGATCAGCCCACGGCGGAACTTGACATGTTCGTCATGGGCGAATTCATAGATCTCCACCCCGCCCGACAGCAGTTTGCGGCGCTGGCCCGAATAGCCGGTATGGACGATGGGCTTGTCCGAGGAGGCCAGCGAATTGGTCAGTACCCGCACCTTCACCCCTGCTTTGGCCAGCTTGATCAACTGGCGGCGGCCCGCATTGCGCGGCACGAAATAGGGCGAGATTATATCGAAACGGGTGGTGGGCGTGCCCATCGCCATATGCATATTGGGAAACAGCAGATTGCGGCGACGGGCGCGGCCCAGAACCTTTTCGGGGGCGTCATAAAGCAGCTTCACCTCGGCTTCACGCAGATTGGGGCGGCCTGCCTCCAGTTCCTCCGTGGTCGGGGTTTCGGCCAGAAGCGCCAGAAAGTTCTGCGCATCCTCACTTTTGGCGCGCTCTGCATTCTGCGCCGCGCCTGTTCGGGTGTCCTCTAACAGCCGGTCGGGCAGGATGGTGTCTGCGGGCCATGTCGGTTCGGAATTCCAGTAGGTTTCGAATTCCTCGCGGGCCTCGCATGCGGCGCGGCCCATCACGAGCGCGTCGAAATCCATGAAGGTGCCCATGCGGGCGAGATCATTGTAATATTCATCCCCCACATTGCGCCCGCCAACCACGGCGGCGCGCCCATCGACCACCAGCGCCTTGTTATGCATGCGCCGGTTCAGGCGCCGGAAATCCATTGCATAGCCCAGAAGCCGCATGCCGCGCAGCGGAAAGGGGTTGAAAAGCCGCACTTCGATCCGAGGATGGGCATTCATCCACGCGATCCGCGCGTCAATCGGTTTGGTCGCGTTATCGTCGATCAGAAGGCGCACCCGCACACCGCGCTCCGCCGCTTTGTGCAGGGCCTCCAACATCAGGCTTCCGCAGGTATCGGGACGCCACAGATAGTATTGCACCTCGATACTATGTTCGGCCATCTCGATCAGCTTGAGGCGGGTCGCGAAGGCCTCGATGCCATCCGGAAGCGGAAGCACACCGGATATCGAGAGATCGGGCCAGATCCCTGCCAACCGCGTCTTTTCCGGCAAGGCGAGAACCTCGGGGGGCAGGTCGGGGCGTTCGGGGAGGCGCGTGCGTGTCCAGAGCCAGAGAAAAGCCATCAGGCCAAGGACGAGAATACCGAAAATCATAGGCCACCACGGTCTGTTACAGTGCAAAGCTAGCGCGTGGGGCAAAAATGGAAAGGGCCGGGAAATCCCGGCCCTTCTTAACGGTCTTCGCTCGGGGGTCAGCCGATCGCGACGGCTTTCACTTCGTCGTCGATATAGGGAACATATTGCTCGAAATTGTCCGAGAACATTTTCACCAGTTTGGCGGCCTGCGCGTCATAGGCGTTCGGGTCGACCCACGTGTCGCGCGGGTTCAGAAGCTTGGTGTCAACGCCAGCCACCAGAACCGGAACTTCGAAGCCGAAATTCGGATCTTTGCGGAACTGGACCGCATCCAGCGACCCGTCGAGTGCGGCATCGAGAAGCGCGCGGGTGGCCTTGATGGGCATACGCGAGCCTTCGCCGAACTTGCCACCGGTCCAACCGGTGTTCACCAGCCAGCAGGATGCACCGTTCTTTGCGATCTTCTCGGCCAGCAGCTTGCCGTAGACTTCCGGACGACGCGGCATGAAGGGCGCACCGAAGCAGGTGGAGAAGGTCGGGATGGGCTCGACCACACCGATTTCCGTGCCCGGAGTTTTCGAGGTGAAGCCCGAAAGGAAGTGATACATGGCCTGTGCAGGGGTCAGACGTGCGATGGGCGGCAGAACGCCATAGGCATCGCAGGTCAGCATGATCACGTGTTTGGGGCTGCCACCGACCGAGGTTTCCGACGCATTCGAGATGTAATGCAGCGGGTAGGCACAGCGCATGTTGTCGGTGATCGAGTTGTCTTCGAAGTTGAGATCCAGCGTCTCGGGATCGAAGGTCATGTTCTCGACCACGGTGCCGAACATCGAGCAGGTTGCGTAGATCTCGGGCTCGGCTTCGGCCGAGAGGTTGATCGTTTTCGCGTAGCAGCCGCCTTCGAAGTTGAAGATGCCCTCGTCCGACCAGCCATGCTCGTCATCGCCGATCAGCGTGCGCGACGGGCTTGCCGAAAGCGTGGTCTTGCCGGTGCCCGACAGGCCGAAGAAGATGGCCGCATCATCGGGATTATCGATGGCGTGGTTGGCCGAGCAGTGCATCGGCATGATGCCATTGCCGGGCAGGATGTAGTTGAGAAGGGAGAACACGCCCTTCTTGTTTTCGCCCGCATATTCGGTGTTGCCGATGAGGATGAGCTTCTTCGAGAAGTTCAGCGCGATCACCGTTTCCGAGCGGCAGCCGTGGCGTTCGGGGTCGGCTTTGAAGCTCGGGCAGTTCACGATGGTGAATTCCGGAACAAAGCTGTCCAGCTCGGAACGCTCGGGGCGGCGCAGCATGGTGCGGATGAAGAGGTTGTGCCATGCGAGTTCGGATACCACGCGCACATCAAGACGATGCGCCGGATCGGCACCGCCGAACAGATCCTGCACGAAGTAGTCGCGGCCCGCCATATGCGCGAGCATATCGGCATGCAGCAGATCGAACTTGTCTTCGTCCATCGGATTGTTGTTTTCCCACCAGATGGTGTTCTCAACTTCGGGGGTGCGGACAACAAACTTGTCTTTGGGCGAGCGGCCGGTATGCGCACCGGTCGTGCAATAGAATGCGCCGCCCTTACCAAGGGTGCCTTCATTGCGTTTGAGCGCCTCTTCGACCAGCGCCGGCTCGATCAGGTTGTAATAGACATTGCCCAGTCCAGAAATGCCTTGATCTTCCAGGCGCTGTGCCGGGTTCACGTGTCCGATGATCATCTGTAGCTCCCGAATGCCGTCGTAGTGCGGCGGTTCAATGGAATCCTCCCGATCCATCCGGGCCTTGGACGGATCGCCTTCGGTGCCAGAAGTGCACCGGATAATCGACCATATACCACGCTAAAATCTTTAGGGAACACAGGGTGCGCTACCGTTAGCGTTATCATTTGCACTTTAGCGCAACCAAACCTGAGACATAGTGACACAATCTTGTCAGTTAACCCTAAATTGAGGCTTTTGGGATGCAATCGCAGGCGGAAACGATGCGCGTTTCAGCTTCGTGTTGATTCTTCCCCTATGGATGCCGATGATGCCGAATAACTATAACCGTCCGGAAGAATGAGGGGGCAGGCTCATGTCGCGAATTGCTTTGGTCGATGATGATCGCAATATTCTTACATCGGTAGCCATGACCCTTGAGGCGGAAGGCTTCGATGTCGAGACCTATAATGACGGTCAGGCAGCACTGGATGCGTTCAACAAACGTCTCCCCGATATGGCCGTGCTGGATATCAAGATGCCCCGTATGGACGGGATGGATCTGTTGCAGCGTCTGCGCCAGAAAACGACGATGCCCGTAATTTTCCTGACCTCGAAAGATGACGAGATCGACGAGGTTCTGGGGCTGCGTATGGGCGCGGATGACTATGTCAAAAAACCCTTCAGCCAGCGCCTTCTGGTCGAGCGGATCCGCGCGCTTTTGCGGCGTCAGGACGCGCTTGAGGGGCGGACGGAAACGGCTGTAACCGAAGAGACAAAGGTGATTACGCGTGGTGCGCTGGTGATGGACCCGCTGCGCCATTCGGTCAGCTGGAAGGGGAAGGACGTTACCCTGACCGTCACGGAATTCCTGCTGTTGCAGGCTCTGGCGCAGCGTCCGGGCTTTGTGAAATCGCGCGATCAGTTGATGGATGTGGCCTATGATGATCAGGTCTATGTCGATGACCGCACGATCGACAGCCATATCAAGCGCCTTCGCAAGAAAATGCGCAGCGTTGACGAGGATTTTTCGGCCATCGAAACGCTTTATGGCATCGGTTACCGTTATAACGAAGAATGAGCATCGCGGGACGGATCGGGTTGAGCCTTGGGATGAGTACCAAGAAACGGAACACGGAAACGACGGCGGTCGATCTGGGGGAGGACTGGGTCGCGGGCAGTGGCGCTGTCGATGATGGCATTGCCAAGCGACGCGAGAAGCGGAGCCTGATCTCGTTGAACCGCTCGCCTCTGGCGCGCAAGATCATCACCTTCAACCTTTTGGCAATGGTCGTGCTGGTGGCGGGGGTTCTGTATCTGAACCCGTTCCGTGATAGTCTCGTTGTGCAGCGCGAAAATGCGATTGTTGTCGAGGCCGAGCTGATCGCCGATGTATTCGAGGCGAGACTGCCGAAGACTGCGCCGGTCAATCTGGCGGCGGGGGACGGTATCGATGTTGTCGATACGCTCTCAGGGGTCCAGCTTCCGGCGGGGTCTGCGCTGTATGTCTTTGATGCTGCTGGGAATCTTCTGATCAGTTCCGATGACGTGGCCACTGCGCCTGCGGCGGATGTAACGGGGCGGCGCGACGATACTCGCTCGACGCTGATCACCGATGTTCTCGGGCGCGGCTGGGAGCTGGCCTCCTCGCTGATCCATCGCGGGGAGGGTGGCGCGCCGGTCAGCACGCAGGTCATCGCGCAGGATCTCAATGCCGAGCTGAGCCCCGGTGTGACCCGCATGGATACCCGTCGTGATATCAGTGGCGCGACAATTTTCTCTGTGGCAACAGGGATCTATCAGGATAACCGCATTGTGGGGTCGATCGCGCTGACCTCGGCTGCGGGCGAAATCGACCATCTGGTGCGGGTCGAGCGCGAGCAGGTTCTGCAGATGTTCGTGATCGCGATCATCGTGTCGATCGGGTTGTCTCTGGTGCTGGCGTCAACGATTGCCAACCCGATTTCCGATCTTGCCGCCGCCGCCGAGATCGGCAGCGAGCGTCATGCCCGCAAGATGAGCCCGTCGCGCGTGCGCATCCCCGATCTGTCGGCCCGCCCCGATGAGATCGGTCGCCTTTCCGGTGCGTTGCGCGGCATGGTCACGGCACTTTACGACCGTATCGACGCCAATGAACAATTCGCCGCCGATGTCAGCCACGAGATCAAGAACCCGCTTGCCAGCCTGCGCTCTGCCGTGGCGTCGCTGCGCATGGTGAAAAAGGAAGAGCATCGCGAGAAGCTTCTGGATGTGATCGACCATGATGTGCGTCGTCTGGACCGGCTGGTTTCCGATATTTCCAATGCCTCGCGCCTTGATTCCGAATTGGTGAAAGAGGAAGAAGAAGCCTTCGACCTGATTCATACGGTCGATAACCTCGCGCAGTATCTCGGGGCTCAGGCGAAGGAAAAAGGGGTTGATTTCATCACCGACCTGCCGTCGGACCCGATCATTATCAATGGTCTCGAAGGGCGTCTGGCGCAAGTCTTCGTCAACCTGATCACCAATGCGATTTCCTTCAGCGAAGAGGGGGATGCCGTGCGGGTCTGGGCGCGCAAGCGTGACAACCGCGTGCTGGTGGTGGTCGAGGATACGGGGCCGGGCATTCCGGAAGAGGCGCTGTCGAAAGTGTTCAAGCGGTTCTATTCGCAGCGGCCCGAGGGGCAATTCGGCGACCATTCCGGTCTTGGGCTGGCGATCTCGAAGCAGATCGTGGAGGCGCATGGCGGTGTGATCTGGGCCGAGAATATCCGTCCCACCGATGCCGATGTCACCTCCGAGCCTCTGGGCGCGCGCTTCGTTGTCGGCCTGCCGTTCTAAGCCCAGATGAGTGTTCGCCACAATCTGCATGCAAGCTGTGTGGCCCTTGATGCGCAGCACGCTGTGCTGATTATGGGCGCGTCCGGCAGCGGGAAATCGACGCTCGCACTGCGGCTTATGGCCTTCGGGGCACATCTTGTCGCGGATGACAGAACCGACCTCCGATGCGAATCTGGACAGATACTGGCATCGGCGCCGTTGGCTATCCGCGGGCGCATAGAGGCGCGCGGCGTCGGGATTCTATCTGCGGATGCTTTGAGTAATGCAATTCTCTCTTTGGTTGTGGATCTTGACCGGATCGAGACAGAAAGGCTTCCGCCGCAGCGCAATATCTCTCTCTACGGGGTCTCTCTGCCTCTTGTGCTGCAGGCGCAACATAGTCATCTTGATGCAGCGATCTGGCAATTTCTGAAAGCCGGGAGAGTGGCGTGACCGAAGCGGCCCATTGTGGAACAGACGAGCGAAGCCAGCGCGTTGTGCTGGTCACCGGCCCTTCGGGAGCGGGGCGATCGACTGCGATTGCGGCGCTTGAGGATCTTGGTTACGAGACCATCGACAATCTTCCGCTTTCGATGGTGCCGCGTGTGCTGGACGGGCCGGTGCTCCAGCCGATTGCGTTGGGAATCGATGTCCGGAACCGCGAGTTCAGTGCAACCCGTTTGATCGAGTTGATCGACCGCCTGACGCGCGAGCCCGAGATCCAGCTCGAAGTGCTTTACATGGATGCGGACGCAGCCGTTCTGCAGCGCCGTTACTCCGAGACGCGCCGCCGTCATCCGCTGTCGCCCGATGATGCGCCCGAAGAAGGCATCCTGCGCGAGATTGATCTGTTGGTGCCGATCCGTGTGCGGGCGGATATCCTGATCGACAGTTCCACGATGACGGTCCATGATGCCCGCGCCGAGATCAATCGCCTGTTCGATCAGCGCAAGACGGCAGGATTGGCGGTCTCGGTGCATAGTTTCAGCTATAAGCGTGGGGTGCCGCGCGGGCTTGATGTGATGTTCGATTGCCGCTTTCTGGCCAATCCGCATTGGCAACCGGAATTGCGGCCCAAGGACGGGCGTGACCCGTCTGTGGCCGCACATGTGGCCGCAGATCCACGCTATCGTGACTTCTTCGACAAGGTGATGGGGCTTCTTCTTTTCACTTTGCCTGCCCATGTTGAGGAAGGGAAAACACATTTGGCCGTAGGCTTTGGATGTACAGGGGGCAAACACCGCTCGGTTGCCCTGACGGAAGCTGTCTCTGGTGCTCTTGCAGAGGCGGGGTGGCACGTGTCTAAACGCCACAGAGAATTGGAACGGCGGGGGGTAGAGCTGCCCGCATCTGGAACGGGAAACGGCGCTTGATCGGGATCGTGATTGTCGCTCATGGTGGATTGGCCCGCGAGTATCTCGCGGCGGTGGAGCATGTCGTGGGGCCGCAGATGGGCATCCGCGCCATCACGATCGAGGATGGCCATGACCGCGCAGAAAAGCAGATCGAGATTCGGGCTGCGGCGGATTCTGTGGATAGCGGCGACGGAGTTGTCGTGGTGACCGATATGTTCGGCGCGTCCCCGTCCAATCTGAGCCTGAAAGCCTGCGAGAATTGCGAGCGCGAGATCATTTATGGTGCCAATTTGCCACTATTGATCAAGCTTGCGAAGTCCAGAAGCCTTGGTGTGCATGCCGCTGTCGAAGCGGCTCTTGATGCAGGGCGTAAATATATCAATAGTTACTCTGCCTATGGGAGCAGGGAAGGAATGCATGGCGCATCAGGAGCTTAAGATCATAAACGAGAAGGGGCTGCATGCGCGTGCCTCTGCCAAATTCGTTGAGGTCGTTGAAAGGTTCGACGCCCGTGCCGAGGTCTCGAAAGACGGGATGAGTGTGTCGGGGGATTCTATCATGGGGCTGTTGATGCTGGCTGCTTCACGTGGAACGTCGATCGAGGTTCAGACAAGCGGACCGGAAGCCGACGCGCTGATGCAGGCGCTTTCCGCCCTTGTGGGCGACTATTTCGGCGAGGGGTTCTAGCCCGCGCGTCGCGCAGTGCAAACCAAGAGGTCTGTCATGAACCAGATGCCGCAATCTGAGTTGAAAGGGGCCGGGGTGACGGGGCAGTCTTCTGTCTTGCAGCGCGACAGGACTGCCGAAGACATCCGGACAGACGAGGGGTTCCAGACGGTTCAGAAGCCCTATGACAAGCGCCGCCTGTCCTATGCGGGCACCTTCAGCAATCCGTTCAAACGTCTGGTGATCCGGCTTGTCGAGTGGGCCACAGCCAAGGTGCAGATCCTGCGTGTCATACGGCAGTTCGAAGCGCGCGGTATCCCTGCGGGGCAGGCCTTCTGGGCGCAGGCGTTGGAGATCATGGGGGTTACGGTGACGACGCCCGCCGAGGAGATCGCGCGTATTCCGGCCAAGGGGCCCTTGGTGATCGTGGCCAATCATCCGCATGGTCTGGTGGACGGGATGGTGCTGGCCGAGGTGATCGGGCGGGTGCGCGGGGATTACAAGATCCTGACACGCAATTTGCTGACCGGTCTTCCCGAGATCGCGCAATTCATGATCCCCGTGCCCTTCGCCCATGAACCGAATGCGCGAGAGGAGGGGTTGAAGATGCGGGCCGACGCCATGCTCCATCTCAAACGTGGCGGCTGTATCGTGTTGTTTCCGGCAGGGTCTGTGGCGGCCTCCGACAGTTTCTTCGGCCCGGTGGTCGAGAAAGAGTGGAACCCCTTTACCGCGAAAATGGTGGCGCGTTCGAAAGCGCAGGTGCTGCCGGTCCGCTTCCCGACGCATAATTCGCGGCTTTACCAGATTGCCAATCAGCTTTCCGCGACGTTGCGTCAGTCTTTGCTGCTTTACGAGATCCGCGCGGCGTTTCACAAGCCGCAGCGCCCTATTATCGGGCATGTCAAACAGCCCGACGAGATGGCAGAGGCGCTTGGCAATCCGCGTCAATGGCTTGCGGATATGCGCGAGGAAACGCTGTCCCTGCGCGGGTAAAAAAAGCCCGGCATGACCCGGGCTTCGTGTCAGCGTGTCGGGACCGGCGTTTCGCCGCGATAATCATAAAAACCGCGACCCGATTTGCGGCCCAGCCATCCGGCTTCGACATATTTCGTCAGCAGCGGGCAGGGGCGGTATTTGGTATCGGCCAGCCCGTCATGCAGCACGTTCATGATGGCGAGGCAGGTGTCGAGACCGATGAAATCCGCCAGCTCCAGCGGCCCCATCGGATGTGCCGCGCCCAGTTTCATCGACTGGTCGATCGAGATCACATTCCCCACGCCCTCGTAAAGCGCATAGACCGCCTCATTGATCATCGGGATCAGGATGCGGTTCACGATGAAGGCCGGGAAATCTTCGGCGCTTGCATGGGTTTTGCCAAGCTTCTCAACAACTTCCTTCAGCGCGCTGAAGGTGACATCATCGGTGGCGATGCCGCGGATCAGCTCGACGAGCTGCATCACCGGCACAGGGTTCATGAAATGGACGCCCATGAATTTCTCGGGCCGGTCGGTGCGCGAGGCGAGGCGCGTGATCGAGATCGACGAGGTGTTCGAGGCCAGAATCGTATGCGGCGCGAGATGCGGTAGCAGATCTTCGAAAATGGCGGATTTGACCGATTCGCGTTCGGTTGCGGCCTCGATGATCAGATCCATCGGCCCCAGATCGGTCAGGGTGAGCGTTGTCGAAATCTTGGCCAGAGCCGCGTCGCGTTCTTCGGCCGTGATTTTTTCACGTGAAACCTGCCGGTCCAGATTCTTGCGAATCGTCGCAAGGCCCTTATCCAGCCCGTCTTGTGAAATATCGTTCAGCAGAACCTCAAACCCGGCAAGCGCGAAGACATGGGCAATCCCGTTGCCCATCTGCCCTGCACCTACGATGCCAACTGTCTGAATCGTCATGGCGATCCCCCTCTCATTTCTGCAACTGCACAGTAGGGTGCCAAAGGCTTTCGCCGCAAGGGGAAAGCTTATGGTCAATCCGGTGTGCCAAATTTTCACCTTAGTGGTTTGGTAAGGGGTTTGTAGCAGACTGCTCTCGGGTGATTAGAGACTGAGGTGGGAGATGGCCTTCGAATATCCGGGCGATGGAGCCCTTGATTACTTCCCGTGCAGATACGGTAAGTCCAAGTTGTTGTTTCGTGGGCCGCGGCGTCGGCTTGACGTTCCGTTCGTATCCGCGATTGGCGGGTCCGAAACCTATGGTAAGTTCGTAGAGACGCCTTGGCCGGAACTGGTCGAACAGAAGATCGGTATGCAGGTCGTGAATTTCGGCTACCTCAATGCTGGTATCGACGTATTTCTACACGAGCCGCAGATGACCGAAATTCTGCAAAAATCGCATGTCAGCGTGATTCAGCTGATGGGCGCGCAGAATATGTCGAACCGGTTCTACGCCGTGCATCCGCGCCGGAATGACCGTTTCTTGCGCGCTTCAAATCTGATGCGCGCGGTCTTCAACGATGTGGATTTCACCGAATTCAACTTTACGCGCCATATGCTGACAGCCCTGCAACGCCGCGCACCCGACCGGTTCGACTCGCTGGCGCAGGAACTGCAGATGGCGTGGGTCTCGCGGATGAACAAGCTGCTGGACCGCATTCCGGGACGCAAGGTGCTGCTATCGCTGCATGATTACGGCGATCCGGCACAGAATGATCCGTTGGGGCCAGAGCCGTTGATGGTGACGAAAGATATGCTGGATCAGGTGCGTTCCCGCGCCGATGTTGTGGTCGAGATAGAGCCGTCGATGCAGGCGCGCCGGTCGGGGACCGAGGGGATGCATTTCGCCGCGATGGAAGAGCCCGCAGCTTTGACCATGCCGGGACCACAGGTGCATGACGAAATCGCCGAGGCGCTTGCCCCGGTTCTGGCAAAGATGATCTGATGCAAAAAGGGGGGCGTAAGGCCCCCCTTTCTAGCTTTCGCTGATCTAGTGGATCAGATTTTCGAGGTGAGTTCCGGAACAGCCGTGAAGAGATCCGCCACCAGACCGTAATCGGCCACTTGGAAGATCGGTGCTTCTTCGTCCTTGTTGATCGCGACGATCACCTTCGAATCCTTCATCCCCGCCAAGTGCTGGATCGCACCCGAAATACCGCAGGCGATATAAAGATCGGGGGCAACGACCTTGCCGGTCTGACCCACTTGCCAATCATTCGGCGCAAATCCCGAGTCGACGGCGGCGCGCGATGCACCAACTGCCGCGCCCAGCTTGTCGGCCAATGCGGAGATGATCGCGAAATCCTCTTCCGACCCAACGCCGCGGCCACCCGAGACCACGATTTTGGCAGAGGTCAGTTCCGGACGGTCGCTTTCGGCAACGCGGTCCTCGACCCAAGCGGACAGGGCTTTGTCGCCCGTTGCCGCACCGGCTTCGATGGCGGCTGCTCCGCCTGCCGGAGCCGCTTCGAAAGATGCGGTGCGCACGGTCAGAACTTTGGTCGCATCCTTCGACTTCACGGTCTGGATGGCGTTTCCGGCATAGACGGGGCGTTCGAACGTATCGGCATCGATAACGGCCGTCACATCCGAGAGCACCATCACGTCCAGCAGGGCCGCCACGCGCGGCAGCACGTTTTTGGCCGAGGCTGTCGAGGGCGCAACGATATGGCTGAACCCGCCCGCCATCGCGACGATCAGATCGGCCAGCGGTTCGGCAAGACCGTGGGCATAGGCCGCATCATCGACATTCACGACTTTGCTGACACCCGACAGTCCGGCCACGGTGGAGGCATCCACACCTTCACCCGCGACCAGAACGGTCACGTCGCCCAAGGCCACAGCCGCCGAAAGCGCCTTTGCGGTGGCGTCCAGCGCGACCTCTTTGCCTGCGATTTCTGCAATCAGAAGAACAGCCATTACAGAGCCCCCGCTTCTTTGAGTTTCGTCACCAGCTCGTCGACCGACCCGACCTTCACGCCTGCGGCGCGGCCTGCGGGCTCGGCAGTTTTGACGATTTCGA
The DNA here is from genome assembly GCF_037949285.1 of Thioclava sp. GXIMD4216. Lineage (NCBI taxonomy): Bacteria > Pseudomonadati > Pseudomonadota > Alphaproteobacteria > Rhodobacterales > Paracoccaceae > Thioclava > Thioclava sp. GXIMD4216. The sequence continues at coordinate 2,677,205 of NZ_CP149926.1, read as the reverse complement.
GACGCGGCGCGACATCGACGCCGTAATCGGCCGCGGTTTTCGCTTCCAGCGGCTTTTTCTTTGCCTTCATGATGTTGGGCAGCGACGCATAGCGCGGCTCGTTTAGGCGCAGGTCGGCGGTAATGATCGCGGGAAGCTTGACCTTGATGGTCTGCAAGCCGCCATCGACCTCGCGCGTCACCTGTGCCTCGTCGCCGGTGATTTCCACCGAAGACGCGAAGGTGGCCTGCGACCAGCCCAGCAGAGCCGAAAGCATCTGGCCCGTAGCATTCATATCATTATCAATGGCTTGCTTGCCAGCAATCACCAGGCCGGGGGCCTCTTCGGCCACCACTTTGGCCAGAATTTTGGCGACAGCGAGCGGCTCGATATCGGTGTGAACATCCTCGGCGGCCTCAACAAGGATCGCACGATCCGCGCCCATGGCGAGTGCGGTGCGCAGCGTGTCCTGCGCCTGCTTGACGCCGATCGACACCACGACGATCTCCGTCGCCGCGCCCTTTTCCTTCAGGCGGATCGCCTCTTCCACGGCGATTTCGTCGAACGGGTTCATCGACATTTTCACATTCGCCAGATCGACACCGCTCCCATCCGCTTTCACACGGACTTTCACGTTATAATCGATCACGCGCTTGACGGGTACGAGGACCTTCATATGCGTGGTGCTCCCTTAGTTTTCTGGCCCTTACGGGGCTTAAATTGGAGTTCGGGGTTATTGTTACAACGCGGCGCTGCAGAGAAACAGGGGAAAACCGACCCACCTTAGTCTCGCTGCGGCATGGAGTCGCGTCTGCTATACGGAATGTTCCTGCTACCGGTTCGCGCCGGGAACCCAGAGGATATCGCTGCGCCCTTCGTCATTGGCCATCCGCGCTGCGGCAAAGAGCCAATCCGATAGACGATTGAGATATTTGACAGAATGTGGGTTGACCTGTTCCACCTCCATCAGGGCCACGGCTTCGCGTTCCGCGCGGCGGGCCACGGTGCGGGCATGGTGGAGATGCGCCGCGCAGGCCGTGCCGCCGGGGAGGATGAAGCTGCGCAGGGGCTCCAGCACGGCGGTCATTGCGTCAATTTCGGTCTCCAGCCGGTCGGTCTGGCTTTGGAGGATACGCAAAACCTCGTAGCCCGCTTGCTCATCGCGCTCCGGATCGGGCCGCGCCAGATCGGCACCGAGGTCGAACAGGTCGTTCTGGATGCGCGCAATCTGGTCCTGCAGATCGCCTTGGGCATGGAGCCGCGCCAGCCCGAGCACGGCATTCAGCTCATCGACCGTGCCATAGCTGTTCACGCGCGCAGAGGATTTCGCGACGCGTTGCCCGTCGACCAGCGCGGTTTGTCCGCCATCGCCGGTGCGGGTGTAAATCTTGTTCAAGACGACCATCTGGTTCCTCTTTCCGAACAGGGTGTTACGTCGGGCGCATCTTAGGGCGTCAACCTTTGCTTGCAAGCCAATCAAGGGCACGCACCGGCAAAAATCGGCGGGCAATGGCCATAATATGGGTCGGAACCGTGATCGCATAGCGTGCGCGTGGATGCTGTGCGGTGAGCGCGGTCAGGATTTTCCGTGTCACGGCAGAGGCCGGAAGCTCGAATCTGTCGGGGCCCTGTTTGGGTTCATAAAGGCGTTTGAGCAGGCTCGCTTCATATTGTGCGCGGCGCGGCGAGGCGCGCCAGTCGATCCAGCGTTCGAAATGCGGGATCGAATTGGCGCGGATGCGGGAGGTAATGGGGCCGGGTTCGATCAGCACGAACTTGATGCCGGTGTCCTTCATTTCCTGCCGCATCACATCGGTCAGCCCCTCAAGGGCGAATTTCGTCGACACATAGGCCGCCCGCCAGCGCACGCCCACTAGGCCAAGCACCGAGGAACATTGCAGAATACGCCCCTCGCCATTCTCGCCCTGCTGGCGCATCACCTTGATCGCGCGGCAGGTCAGATCATGCAGGCCGAAGAGGTTGGTCTCGAAGATCTCGCGCAGCGCCCCTGCGGGCAGGTCTTCGGCGGCACCGGGGCAGGCGAAGGCCGCATTGTTGTAAAGCGCATCCAGCCGCCCGCCGGTCAGCTCCAGGGCCTGTGCGAAACCGCGTGCGATAGAGGTGGGGTCGGCCATGTCGAGTTGCACGCATTGCAGCCCCTCGGCACGCAGCCTGTCGCAGTCTTCGGGTTTGCGGGCACTGGCGATCACGGTCCAGCCTGCCGCTTTCAGCCCATGCGCCGCATCATAGCCGATGCCGGAAGAGCAGCCTGTGATCAGGATCGTTTTGGCCATGCCGGTTCTCCTTGAAATGACGGAAACTGCGTAGGCACTCCTGCACAGGGGCGCAAGAAAAAGCCGCAGCCTGTGGGACTGCGGCCTTGTGCCTGCTGTCTGGAACGGCGGATTAATTGGCGGGCGAGAGGAAGCGTTTGGACACCCATCCCTCGATGCCATCGCCTTCGATGCGGATTTTTGCCCAGCCGCCGTTCTGGGCAATCATCTGGACTTCCTCGCCGCGTGTGACCCCATCGACGCGCTGATACGAGGCCGCAGGCCCCGACCGCACATTGAGCGCGCCGGCCGTCACCCGCCAGACCTGCATATCGGCCGGAGTCTCCTGACCAAAGGTGCTGGCTGCCTCGGCGTGGAGGTCGCGATACTCGGGCGAGCTGCGCAGGGCAGGGCCGGGCATCGGTTTCGGAAAGGCGCGGGTAATGGCGGCGGATTTCGGCGTATGTACCGGCGCGGCGGCGTCTTGCGGGACCGTGGCTGCCGCCGCAGGGGTGACAAGCGCGGCATTCACCGTTTCATCGGTCAACACGGCGGCTTGGATCAGCCCGCTTGCAGCCTGCGCGCCTGTGGCCGGTGCCTGTGCGATCTGTGCCGGTTTGTCCTCGCGGCCCGCAATCACCATGACTAAAAAAAGAGCGACTAACGTATTGAACGTCAATTTCAACATTTAACAATTCCCCCTGTCCGCGGGTCTGGCAGAACCCACGGATGATAACATGCCCGTGATTGCGCTTTCGGGGCTAACGCGTCAAGGCCGTTCGGGTTCCGCAGCAGTTTGAAATTGCGGCTGGACCGAAAGCCGCTGCCGCTTTAGAGATTTGGCCCATGAGCGAGCATGATGATGAGATTCCTTCGGCGCTGTCCTCCGAGCCGTTAAGCCGTGCAATCGGCGACCGGTATCTGACCTATGCGCTATCCACGATCATGCACCGGGCGCTGCCCGATGCACGAGACGGGCTGAAACCCGTGCATCGCCGCATTCTATATGCGATGCGCGAATTGAAACTGTCCTCGACGGGGGGCTTCCGGAAGTCGGCCAAGATTTCCGGTGACGTGATGGGCAACTATCACCCTCACGGCGATGCGGCGATCTATGATGCGATGGCGCGTCTGGCGCAGGATTTCGCCATGCGCTATCCGCTGGTCGACGGTCAGGGTAACTTCGGCAATATCGACGGCGATAACCCCGCCGCCTCGCGCTATACCGAGGCGCGGATGGCCAAGCCCTCGGAAAGCCTGCTGGAAGGGCTGGCCGAGAACGCCGTCGATTTCCGCCCCAATTATGACGGCACGCTGGAAGAGCCGGTGGTTCTGCCCGCCGCCTTCCCGAACCTGCTGGCCAATGGGGCTTCGGGGATTGCCGTAGGGATGGCGACCAATATCCCGCCGCATAACCTTGACGAGCTGGTCGAGGCCTGTCTGGCGATGATTGCCAAGCCCGCGATCGAGGATGACGCGCTGATCGACTTTATCCCGGGCCCGGATTTCCCGACCGGCGGCGTGATCGTCGAGCCGCGCGAGAATATCCTGACCGCCTATCGCACGGGGCGCGGCGCGTTCCGTCTGCGGGCGAAATGGGAGGTCGAGGACCTTGGTCGCGGCCAATGGCAGGTGATTGTCACCGAGATCCCCTATCAGGTGCAGAAATCCAAGCTGATCGAGCGTCTGGCCGAGGTCATCCAGACCAAGAAGGTGCCGGCGCTGGCTGATGTGCGTGACGAATCCGCCGAGGATGTGCGCATCGTGCTCGAGCCCAAGACCAAGACGGTCGCGCCCGAGATGCTGATGGGGATGCTGTTCAAGAATTCGGATCTCGAGGTCCGGTTCTCGATGAATATGAACGTGCTGATCGACGGGCGGGTGCCCAAGGTCTGCTCGCTCAAGGAGGTGCTGCGGGCGTTTCTGGATCACCGCCGCGATGTGCTGTGCCGTCGTTCGCAGCATCGTCTCGACAAGATCGCCCACCGCCTTGAGGTCCTGAACGGCTATATCATCGCCTATCTCAACCTTGACCGCGTGATCGAGATCATCCGCACCGAGGATGAGGCCAAGCCCGCGCTTATGCGCGAGAATTGGGCCGTGACCGATGGCGCGGCTGTCTTCCTGACGGAAGTGCAGGCCGAGGCGATCCTGAATATGCGCCTGCGGTCCTTGCGCCGTCTCGAAGAGATGGAGCTGCGGCAGGAACGCGATAACCTTCTGGCCGAACGGGCAGGTCTTGAAGAGCTTCTGGGCTCGGAGAAGCTGCAGTGGAAGGCCATCGGCACCGAGCTGAAGGATATGCGCAAGCAATTCGGCAAGGGCACTGCGATTGGCGCCCGCCGCACCAGCTTTGCCGATGCGGGCGAGGTCGAGGAGGTACCGATCGAAGCGATGATCGAGCGCGAGCCGATCACCGTGATCCTGTCGCAGATGGGCTGGATCCGCGCGATGCGGGGCCATAATGCGCTTGATGCCGAAGTGAAGTTCAAGGATGGCGATGGCCCGCGCTTTGCGCTGCATGCCGAGACGACCGACCGCATTGTGATGCTGGGCGCGAATGGTCGTGCCTATACCGTGCTGGGGGCCAATCTGCCCGGCGGGCGGGGTATGGGCGAGCCGGTCCGTCTGATGGCCGATATCCCGAACGAGGTGGAGATCACCCATGTTCTGGTGCCGAAAGAGGGCGAGAAATATCTGCTGGCCTCGACGGCGGGGGACGGGTTCATCTGTCCGGCAGAAGAGCTGATCGCCCAGACCAAGAGCGGCAAGCAGGTGCTGAATGTGAAAGCCCCTGACCAGACCGCGGCCTGTGTGCCGGTGTCTGGGGATATGGTGGCCGTGGTGGGCGAGAACCGCAAGGTGCTTGTCTTCCCGCTGGGCGAGCTGCCTGAAATGGCGAAGGGCAAGGGCGTGCGCCTGCAGAAATACAAGGATGGCGGCCTGTCCGACATCCGCACGTTCACAGCCGCCGAGGGCCTGAGCTGGAAGGATCCGGCAGGGCGCACCCGTACCGAGACAGATCTTTCGGAATGGGAAGCCAAGCGGGCGACGGCGGGGCGTATGGCCCCGCGCGGGTTCCCGCGCGACAATAAGTTCAACTGATCGGGGAGGGGGCGTCACGGTGCCCCTTTACCGCATGAGCCATAAAAAAGGCGGCCTTTCGGGCCGCCTTTTCGTTGATGTCCGGTGGATCAGGCGGCCACGGCCAGAGGGGCAACGCCCAGCTCGGTATGGACCTTTTCGATGACGGCCTCGGGCAGACCGAGCGCATTTGCGAATTCTTCGAGGTAAGCGGTGTCTTTCGCACAGTCAGGGTCTGCGGCCATTACCGACACGGCATAGGCCTGCGGCTCCAGACCCGACGGGATCTTCGAGGTCAGGCGCTCGATATCGATAGGGGCCTCCAGCACGTGTTTGACAAAGGCGCGTTCTTCGCCATGCATGCCGTCAAGCTTGGACAGAAGTCTTTCACGCTCGGTCTGGTCGATGACCTCATCGGCCTTGGCGGATTGCAGCAGTGCTTTCACCAGAACAGCGGCCGCGACATTCTGCGCGGGGGAGGGCTTTTTCCACGGTTCTGCACCGCTGGCGAAGGCCGAGTTCAGCTCTTCACCGAAGGATCGTTCCGAGGTGACGCGCTGCGCCGGTGTTTTGCCCAGACATTCACTGCTGGTCGCATCGGAGAGCTGTTCCAGCAATTTGCCAAGCCCGCCACGCGCGCCGCACATATTGCGCGACAGTTGCGAGATCGCATCGCTCATTCCGCCACTGCCGGCAGAGCTGGAGCGATGGCGCACCAGCGAGGCGCTGCGGCCCAGGCGCTCCAGCATGGCGCCCATGCTGTTGCCGCTGAACTGGCCAAGGTGATTCACTTTGCCGCCCAGCAGATTGGCAATGCGCTCTTCGCCGGTGCCGTCAACGTCACCATTCAAGAGACCACCAGAGCCACCAACCTCACCCCTGCCCGCACGGGCAAGATTGGAGCCGCCTTTTGCTTGGGACATTCCCAAGGCAACTTTGGCGAGTGTTCCGACGAATGACATGATGGCCTCCTGCAGTATCAGATATGACGAGTGTATGACGTAGCTTACGAAAAGTCAGGGGGAGGGGTTCCTCTCCTGTGGGACTGTGACTTGCGGGCTACGCAAGAATTCGCCACTCGAGCGTATGAAGTGAACAATTTGCACAAATATCATGCCGGATTTCACATTTTGTGCAATCTTCCTGACGCAGGGTCCGGCCCTGCCGTGCGCTTTTGTCGCGCTTGGCCGATGACGGCGGACCCCGTTGGGAAGACGGCGCGGGAAGCTTCTGTATGCTCCGGCAGGAAAACTATGGCTGAAAGCTGCGCGAATGCACTTATCCCGCTTGATTTTTCTGCTGTGGGGAAATATCTAGCCCGCGATATTGTCACGGGCCTTCAGCCGGCCCCCCAAACCAGAGGCGTCCCGCGAGATGGCAAAGGAAAAGTTTGAACGTAACAAACCGCACGTCAACATCGGCACCATCGGCCACGTTGACCACGGTAAAACCACGCTGACCGCTGCAATCACCAAATATTTCGGTGACTTCAAAGCCTACGACCAGATCGACGGCGCACCGGAAGAAAAAGCACGCGGCATCACCATCTCGACCGCACACGTCGAGTACGAGTCGGAAACCCGCCACTACGCGCACGTCGACTGCCCCGGCCACGCTGACTATGTGAAAAACATGATCACCGGTGCGGCACAGATGGACGGCGCGATCCTGGTTGTGAACGCAGCTGACGGCCCGATGCCGCAGACCCGCGAGCACATCCTGCTGGGCCGTCAGGTTGGCATCCCCTACATGGTCGTTTACCTGAACAAGGTTGACCAGGTGGATGACGAAGAGCTGCTGGAACTGGTGGAAATGGAAGTTCGTGAACTTCTGTCGTCCTACGACTTCCCCGGCGACGATATTCCGATCATCAAGGGTTCGGCTCTGGCCGCTCTGGAAGGTCGCGATCCGGAAATCGGCGAGAACTCGATCCGTGAGCTGATCGCAGCTGTCGACGAATACATCCCGACCCCGGCACGTGCTGTTGACCAGCCCTTCCTGATGCCGATCGAAGACGTGTTCTCGATCTCGGGCCGTGGTACCGTTGTGACCGGTCGTGTCGAGCGCGGCGTGATCAACGTTGGCGACGAACTGGAAATCGTTGGTATCCGCGACACCAAGAAAACGACCTGCACCGGTGTGGAAATGTTCCGCAAGCTGCTGGATCGTGGTGAAGCAGGCGACAACATCGGCGCCCTGCTGCGCGGTATCGACCGTGAAGGCGTCGAGCGTGGTCAGGTTCTGTGTAAGCCGGGTTCGGTCAAGCCGCACACCAAGTTCGAAGCAGAAGCCTATATCCTCACCAAAGAGGAAGGTGGCCGTCACACGCCGTTCTTCGCGAACTACCGTCCGCAGTTCTACTTCCGCACCACGGACGTCACCGGGACCGTTACGCTGCCGGAAGGCACCGAGATGGTTATGCCGGGCGACAACCTGAAGTTCGAAGTCGAACTGATCGCACCGATCGCTATGGAAGACGGTCTGCGCTTCGCAATCCGCGAAGGCGGTCGTACCGTTGGCGCAGGCGTTGTGTCGAAAATCCTCGCATAATCCTTCGGGAGAATGCGCGATACGGAAGGGCGGCCTTTGGGTCGCCCTTTTGCTTTGCGCCCCTTGTGGTCTGGCGGGGGAGGGGCGCTGCCCCTCTTGGGGCCGGGGCGGCCCCAATTCACCCCGGGATATTTCAAGCAGCTGGAAAGGGTTGGCCTGTGGCGGGGAAGAAAATGACACCGAGGGGCGATTCCTTGAAAATGTCTCTTGATTTCCCTCTTGGGGGTCTGTATCTCCCGCTCACGGCCTAGGGGTATAGCTCAGTTGGTAGAGCATCGGTCTCCAAAACCGAGGGTCGCGGGTTCGAGTCCCTCTGCCCCTGCCAGTCCTTTCCTTCGATGAAGTGCTCATGTTGGCGGGCTGGTGACGGTCGGCGCTACAGGAGTGTAGCGGCGCGTGAATGTAGCCAGCCTGTTTCGGGCGACTAGAGGAAGATGGCATAATGGCAAATCCCCTTCGGTTCTTGCAGCAGGTGCGTTCGGAAACCGGCAAGATTTCTTGGCCGTCGCGTCGCGAGGTGGTGCTGACCTCGGTTATGGTTCTCGTCTTGACGGCGCTGACGGCGTTGTTCTTCTCGGGGGTCGATTTCGTAATTCGACTGGGAGTCGGCCAGCTGATCGGCTGATCTTCCAATAGGGTGGAGCGGGCTTGAAAAAGCCCTGCGACGTCTGTATGGGAGCATGACTCTCCGGAAAAGGGCGTGCATCGATTCGGATCGTGCGCGCTCGTTTTGTTTCGGTGTCGGGGTCGGGCCGCAAGGCAACGGCGCGACAAAATGGGAATTCGCGGCGTCTTGGGCGTCGAATGAGGAAAAGGCAGGCTCGAGCATGGCGAAGCGTTGGTATTCGGTGATGGTTCTCTCGAATTTCGAGAAGAAGGTTGCCGAGCAGATCCGGCAGTCCGTTGCCGAGAAGGGCCTTGAGGACGAGATCGAGGAAGTTCTCGTTCCGACCGAAGAAGTGATCGAAGTGCGCCGTGGCAAGAAAGTCACCTCGGAGCGCCGCTTCATGCCGGGCTATGTGCTGGTGCGGATGGATATGACCGATCAGGGCTATCACCTGATCAACTCGACCAACCGCGTGACGGGCTTCCTTGGCCATCAGGGTAAGCCGATGCCGATGTCGGATGCGGAAGTGAACCGCATGCTGAATCGCGGTGGGAGCGCTTCGGCCGAGAAGGCCGAGCCGCGCAGCCTGATCACCTTCGAGGTGGGCGAGAATGTGAATGTGACCGACGGGCCCTTCGAGGGCTTCTCGGGGATGGTCGAGGAAGTTGACGACGTTGCGAGCCGCCTGAAAGTGACGGTATCGATCTTCGGTCGTCCGACCCCGGTCGAGTTGGAATTCACTCAGGTGCAGAAAATCGCCTGAGCGAGTGTGGGAGGTGTCGGGAATGAGCCCGCGCCGTGACCACTAAACTTGCCCTTCGGGGCAGAGTGATGAAGGAGCAGCCAAATGGCTAAGAAAGTGGTTGGGCAGCTGAAGCTGCAAATCGCAGCGGGTTCCGCGAACCCGTCCCCGCCCGTAGGCCCGGCACTGGGTCAGCGCGGCATCAATATCATGGAATTCTGCAAGGCGTTCAACGCCAAGACGCAGGAAATGGACAAGCAGGCGAAGATCCCGACGGTCATCACCTACTATGCCGACAAGTCGTTCACTTTCGAAGTGAAGCAACCGACCGCGTCCTTCTTCATCAAGCAAGCTGCTGGCCTGAAGCCGGTTGGCAAGCGTAACCGCCCGAAGGGGTCGGTTGCACCGGGTCGTGAAGTTGCAGGCACCATCACCGCAGCCCAAGTCCGTCAGATCGCGGAAGCGAAAATGTCGGACCTGAACGCCAACGACATCGAAGGCGCGATGAACATCATCCTCGGCTCCGCGAAGTCGATCGGTATCGAGGTGAAAGGCTAAGTCATGGCAAAGCTCGGTAAACGCACCAAAGCCGCACGCGAAGCATTCGCAGGCAAAGAACTGATCACCGTCGAGGACGCAGTTGCACTGGTGAAAACCAATGCAAAAGCAAAATTCGACGAGACGCTCGAAATCGCAATGAACCTTGGCGTTGATCCGCGTTACGCAGACCAGATGGTCCGTGGCGTTGTGACCCTGCCGAACGGCACCGGTAAAACGGTTCGTGTTGCTGTTTTCGCACGTGGCCCGAAAGCTGACGAAGCCAAGGCTGCAGGCGCGGACATCGTTGGCGCAGAAGACCTGATGGAAACCATCCAGTCGGGCAAGATCGAATTCGATCGCTGCATCGCGACCCCGGACATGATGCCGATCGTCGGCCGTCTGGGTAAGATCCTCGGCCCGCGCAACCTGATGCCGAACCCCAAAGTCGGCACCGTGACCATGGACGTGAAAGCGGCCGTGGAAGCTGCCAAAGGTGGTGAAGTCCAGTTCAAAGTCGAAAAAGCCGGTGTGATCCACGGCGGCATCGGCAAAGTGTCCTTCTCGGAAGAGCAGCTGGCACAGAACGTTCGCGCGTTCGTGGAAGCTGTTGCAAAAGCCAAACCGGCTGGTGCAAAAGGCAACTACCTGAAAAAGGTCTCGATCTCCTCGACCATGGGTCCGGGCGTGTCGATCGACCTGACTTCGGCAACCGGCAACTAAGCACGGTCCGGAAAGATAGGGGAGGGGCGGTCTTCGGGCCGCCCTTTCTTTTTATATGTTGAGCGAAAATTAAAGCTTCACAAGTGTTGCGTGACGGTGTAGGAACGCAGCCTGTTGCACCTCTGGCCTGATGGTCATGGTGGAACGATTCGTCCGAGACGGTGGGTGGGGTGCAAACCTAATAAATCCTGCCTGAGACGGGAAGGACCAGATTTCCAAGGTGCTTTGCATGAAGCCCCAAAGGTGATCTTGGACGGACCGTTGCGGACCCCGAGTCGGGGCAGCTGCCCCGGCAAAATGAGCCGGAGGGTCAAACCTCCCAACTTGGAGTGTAACTGTGGATAGAGCCCAGAAAGAGAAAGTGGTCGACGAGCTCGGCCAGATCTTCGAAAGCTCTGGCGTCGTGGTGGTTGCCCACTACGAAGGCCTGACGGTTGCTGAAATGCAGGACCTGCGCGCGAAAATGCGTGAAGCAGGCGGGTCTGTGCGCGTTGCCAAGAACAAGCTCGCCAAGATCGCCCTTGCGGACAAGCCGTGCGAAAGCATCGCTCAGTACCTCACGGGCATGACTGTGCTTTCCTATTCCGAAGATCCGGTCGCAGCTGCGAAAGTGATCGTGGAATACGCCAAAGGGAACGAGAAACTCTCGATCCTCGGCGGCGCTATGGGGAATGATGCACTTGACGTCGCCGGTGTTAAAGCCGTTGCAGCTATGCCGTCGCGTGAAGAGCTTATCGCTCAGATCGTGTCGTGCCTGGGTGCACCCGCTTCGAACATCGCCGGTGCCATTGGCGCGCCTGCTTCGAACATCGCGGGCATTCTCTCGACCATCGAAGAGAAAGCTGCGTAAGCAAACTGTTATGGCCTTCGTTGTGGCTTGAAGCCCGACGTTGGAAAACCCAAACCTTAGGAACTGAGTAAAATGGCTGATCTGAAAAAACTCGCCGAAGAAATCGTTGCTCTGACGCTGCTGGAAGCGCAAGAGCTGAAAACCATCCTGAAAGACGAGTACGGCATCGAGCCGGCAGCCGGTGGCGCCGTCATGATGGCTGGCCCGGCAGCAGCTGCTGAAGCGGCTGAAGAAAAAGACGAATTCGACGTCGTTCTGGTTGACGCTGGTGACAAGAAAATCAACGTCATCAAAGAAGTTCGCGGCATCACCGGTCTTGGCCTGAAAGAAGCCAAAGAACTCGTTGAAGGCGGCGGCAAAGTCAAAGAAGGCGCCAACAAAGCGGAAGCCGAAGAAATCAAGAAAAAGCTCGAAGAAGCAGGCGCAAAAGTCGAACTCAAGTAATTGGGTTCGGTGCGTATGCATCGAGTTTGACACTAGGCTGGGTCCGGAGTTTCCGGGCCCAGCCGAACCTGTCTCGGAGAGTGCTTTTGCTGAAAAGTGTTCTCCAAGGCGGCGTTCGCGGCTCGGGAGCTGACCGGTGGGACGGTTGGCAGGTATGGAGCCGCCCCCCTTATCGCCAGGCGTTGCGCAATGGGCCCCGACATTGCGCCGCACGCGAAAAGACGAAAGGTGACGACGAGCATGGCTCAAGCTTACGTTGGTCAAAAGCGCATTCGCCGCTACTACGGTAAGATCCGCGAAGTCCTCGAAATGCCGAACCTCATCGAGGTTCAAAAAGCATCCTATGATCTGTTCCTGCGCTCCGGCGAAGGGGAGGGGCATCTGGATGGCGAAGGCATCAAGGGTGTTTTCCAGTCGGTTTTCCCGATCAAAGATTTCAATGATAATGCGATTTTGGAGTTCGTGAAATACGAGCTCGAAAAGCCGAAATACGACGTTGAGGAATGCCAGCAGCGCGACATGACCTACAGCGCCCCGCTGAAGGTCACCCTGCGCCTCATCGTATTCGATGTCGACGAGAACACCGGTGCGCGTTCCGTGAAGGACATCAAGGAACAAGACGTGTTCATGGGCGACATGCCCCTGATGACCAAAAACGGGACCTTCGTCGTGAACGGGACCGAGCGGGTTATCGTCAGCCAGATGCACCGTAGCCCGGGCGTGTTCTTCGACCACGACCGCGGCAAGACCCATTCCTCGGGCAAGCTGCTGTTCGCATGCCGGATCATTCCGTATCGCGGGTCGTGGCTCGATTTCGAATTCGACGCCAAGGACCTCGTGTTCGCACGGATCGACCGCCGCCGGAAACTGCCGGTGACGACGCTGCTCTATGCGCTTGGTATGGATCAGGAAGGCATCATGGATGCCTATTATGACACTGTAACCTACACCTCCAAAGGGCGTCAGGGCTGGGTCACCAAATTCTTCCCCGATCGTGTGCGTGGCACCCGTCCGACCTATGATCTGGTCGATGCGGATTCGGGCGAAGTGATCTGCAAAGCGGGCGACAAGATGACCCCGCGTATGGTCAAGAAGATCAAGGACGAAGGTCAGATCACCGATCTTCTGGTGCCCTTCGACCATATTCTGGGTCGCTTCTGCGCCAAGGATATCGTCAACGACCAGACCGGCTTCATCTATATCGAAGCAGGCGACGAGCTGACCGCGGAATATGACCGCGATGGCGATCTGGTGGGTGGTTCGGTCAAGACCCTGATCGATAATGGCATCACCGAGATTCCGGTGCTGGACATCGATAACGTCAATGTCGGTCCCTATATCCGTAACACGCTGGCCGCCGATAAGAACATGAACCGCGATGGCGCGCTTATGGATATCTACCGCGTCATGCGTCCGGGTGAGCCGCCGACCGTCGAGGCCGCGTCGAATCTGTTCGATTCGATGTTCTTCGACAGCGAGCGTTACGATCTTTCCGCTGTTGGCCGCGTGAAGATGAATATGCGTCTGGATCTGGATGCCCCCGATACCCAACGGACGCTGCGTCCGGCAGATATCGTGGCCTGCATCAAGGGTCTGGTGGAGCTGCGCGACGGCAAGGGCGAGATCGACGATATCGACCACCTCGGCAACCGTCGTGTCCGTTCGGTCGGCGAGCTGATGGAAAACCAGTATCGCGTCGGTCTGCTGCGCATGGAGCGTGCGATCAAGGAACGTATGTCCTCGGTCGAGATCGACACCGTGATGCCGCAGGATCTGATCAACGCGAAACCGGCAGCGGCGGCTGTGCGTGAATTCTTCGGCTCCTCGCAGCTGTCGCAGTTCATGGACCAGACCAACCCGCTTTCGGAAGTCACGCACAAGCGTCGTCTCTCGGCCCTCGGCCCGGGCGGTCTGACGCGTGAACGTGCAGGCTTCGAGGTGCGCGACGTTCACCCGACCCATTATGGCCGGATGTGTCCCATTGAGACGCCGGAAGGTCAGAACATCGGTCTGATCAACTCGCTGGCAACCTTCGCCCGTGTGAACAAATACGGTTTCATCGAAACCCCGTATCGCAAGGTTGAAGACGGCAAGGTCACGGATGACGTGGTCTATATGTCGGCTACCGAAGAGATGCGCCACACCGTGGCTCAGGCAAACGCTGACCTCGACGAGGAAGGCCGCTTCAAGAACGAACTCGTCTCGACCCGTCAGGGCGGCGAATTCATGCTCAACCCGAACGAAGCGGTCGATCTGATCGACGTTTCGCCGAAGCAGCTTGTTTCGGTCGGTGCGGCACTGATTCCGTTCCTTGAAAACGACGACGCGAACCGCGCCCTGATGGGGGCGAACATGCAACGTCAGGCCGTGCCGCTGATCCGTGCCGAAGCGCCCTTCGTGGGTACCGGTATGGAAGCGACCGTGGCGCGCGATTCGGGGGCTGCGATCTCGGCGGACCGTTCGGGCATCATCGACCAGGTCGATGCGGCACGTATCGTTATCCGTGCGACCGAAGACCTCGAGCCGGGCGATCCGGGCGTCGATATCTACCGTCTGCGCAAGTTCAAACGTTCGAACCAATCCTCCACGATCAACCAGCGCCCGCTGGTGAAAGTGGGCGAGTCGGTCGTGAAGGGTCAGGTTATCGCTGACGGTCCCTCCACCGATCACGGCGATCTGGCCATCGGCCGGAACGTGGTCGTGGCCTTCATGCCGTGGAATGGCTACAACTACGAAGACTCGATCCTGATCTCCGAGCGTATCCACAAAGACGACGTGTTCACCTCGATCCATATCGATGAATACGAAGTTGCGGCACGTGATACGAAGCTTGGTCCGGAGGAGATCACCCGCGATATCCCGAACGTCGGTGAGGAAGCCCTGCGCAACCTCGACGAAGCCGGTATCGTCTATATCGGTGCCGAAGTCGGCCCGGGTGACATTCTTGTCGGTAAGATCACGCCGAAGGGTGAAAGCCCGATGACGCCGGAAGAAAAACTTCTGCGCGCCATCTTCGGTGAGAAAGCGTCCGACGTGCGCGATACCTCGCTGCGTCTGCCGCCGGGTGCCTATGGGACCATCGTGGAAGTCCGCGTCTTCAACCGTCATGGTGTGGACAAGGACGAACGTGCGCTGCAGATCGAGCGTGAGGAAGTCGAACGTCTGGGTCGCGACCGCGATGACGAGCTCGCCATTCTCGAGCGCAACATCTACGCCCGTCTGCGTTCGATGATCATCGGCAAGACTGCGGTCAAGGGCCCCAAAGGCATCAAGCCGGGTTCCGAGATCACGGTTGACCTGCTGGCAACCCTGTCGCGCGGCCAATACTGGCAGCTCGCACTGGAAGACGAAGCCGACGCGAAAGAAGTCGAGGCTCTGAACGACCAGTACGAGGCGCAGAAGAAGGCGCTGGATCTGCGTTTCGAAGACAAGGTCGAGAAAGTCCGTCAGGGCGACGATCTGCCTCCGGGCGTGATGAAGATGGTCAAGGTCTTCGTGGCTGTGAAGCGCAAGCTTCAGGCAGGCGACAAGATGGCAGGCCGCCACGGGAACAAGGGGGTTGTGTCGAAAGTCGTTCCGGCTGAAGACATGCCGTTCCTGGCCGATGGTACGCCGGTCGACCTCGTTCTGAACCCGCTGGGCGTGCCTTCGCGGATGAACGTCGGTCAGATCCTTGAAACCCACATGGGTTGGGCCTCGCGCGGTCTGGGCCTTCGCATCGACGAGGCGTTGAAAGACTATCGCAAGTCGGGCGATCTGACGCCGGTGCG
This sequence comes from Thioclava sp. GXIMD4216, assembly GCF_037949285.1. Taxonomy (NCBI): domain Bacteria; kingdom Pseudomonadati; phylum Pseudomonadota; class Alphaproteobacteria; order Rhodobacterales; family Paracoccaceae; genus Thioclava; species Thioclava sp. GXIMD4216. The sequence continues at coordinate 2,661,646 of NZ_CP149926.1, read as the reverse complement.
CGAAGCGATGCGCTATGGCTATGGCGACGAGACCTATGAGGACGCCTTCGCCGAGATGGAAGACGAGCGTTTCGTGGAAGCGGCAGAGACCGTACGCACGGGGGTTCCGATTGCCACGCCGGTCTTCGACGGTGCGAAGGAAGAAGACATCAATGATGCGCTGCGTCGTGCGGGCTTCGACACTTCGGGTCAGTCGGTGGTCTTCGACGGTCGGACCGGTGAGCAATTCGCTCGTAAGGTCACCGTGGGCGTGAAGTACTTCCTGAAGCTTCACCACCTCGTCGACGACAAGATGCACGCGCGTTCGACCGGTCCGTACTCGCTTGTTACCCAGCAGCCGCTGGGTGGTAAGGCGCAGTTCGGTGGTCAGCGTCTCGGGGAGATGGAGGTCTGGGCTCTGGAAGCTTATGGTGCCGCCTACACCCTGCAAGAGATGCTCACCGTCAAGTCGGATGACGTGGCAGGCCGGACGAAGGTCTATGAATCGATCGTCAAGGGCGAGGACAACTTTGAAGCCGGCGTGCCGGAATCCTTCAACGTTCTCGTCAAAGAGGTCCGGGGCCTTGGCCTCAACATGGAACTCCTGGATGCGGAGGATGACGAGTAAGGGGGCCTCCCCCTTACTTTCCCCCGCCTCTGCTGCCCCCTAACAAGGATTTTCAGATGAACCAGGAAATCACGACCAATCCGTTCAACCCGCTGGCACAGCCCAAGCAGTTTGACGAGATCAAGGTGTCGCTGGCATCGCCGGAACGGATCCTCTCGTGGTCCTACGGCGAGATCAAAAAGCCGGAAACCATCAACTACCGCACGTTCAAACCCGAGCGTGACGGTCTGTTCTGCGCCCGTATCTTTGGCCCGATCAAAGACTACGAATGCCTCTGCGGCAAATATAAGCGCATGAAATATCGCGGCGTTGTCTGCGAGAAATGCGGTGTGGAAGTCACGCTGCAAAAGGTCCGTCGCGAGCGTATGGGCCATATCGAACTGGCCGCACCCTGCGCCCATATCTGGTTCCTCAAGTCGCTGCCCTCGCGCATCGGCCTGATGCTGGACATGACGCTGCGTGACCTCGAGCGTATTCTCTACTTCGAAAACTATGTTGTCATCGAGCCGGGTCTGACCGACCTGATGTATGGCCAGTTGATGACCGAAGACGAATATCTCGACGCGCAGGACCAGTATGGCGCAGATGCTTTCACCGCCAATATCGGTGCTGAAGCGATCCGCGAGATGCTGGCAGGGATCGATCTGGAAGCCACCGCAGAGACCCTGCGCGAAGAGCTGAAAGAAGCGACCGGCGAGCTGAAGCCGAAGAAGATCATCAAGCGTCTGAAGATCGTCGAGAATTTCCTCGAGTCGGGCAACCGTCCCGAGTGGATGGTGCTGACCGTTCTTCCGGTGATCCCGCCGGAACTGCGTCCGCTTGTGCCGCTGGATGGTGGCCGCTTCGCGACCTCGGATCTGAACGATCTCTATCGCCGCGTGATCAACCGGAACAACCGTCTGAAGCGCCTGATCGAACTGCGTGCGCCCGATATCATCGTGCGCAACGAAAAGCGTATGCTGCAGGAATCGGTCGATGCGCTGTTCGACAACGGCCGTCGTGGCCGCGTGATCACGGGCACCAACCGTCGCCCGCTGAAATCGCTGTCGGACATGCTCAAAGGTAAGCAGGGCCGCTTCCGTCAGAACTTGCTCGGTAAGCGCGTCGACTTCTCGGGTCGTTCGGTTATTGTGACCGGTCCGGAACTCAAGCTGCACCAGTGTGGTCTGCCGAAGAAGATGGCTTTGGAACTCTTCAAGCCCTTCATCTATTCGCGCCTCGAGGCCAAAGGCCTGTCGAGCACCGTGAAACAGGCGAAGAAGCTTGTCGAAAAAGAGCGTCCGGAAGTTTGGGATATCCTCGACGAGGTCATCCGCGAACACCCCGTCTTCCTGAACCGCGCACCGACGCTGCACCGTCTTGGCTTCCAGGCGTTCGAACCGACGCTGATCGAAGGTAAGGCCATCCAGCTGCACCCGCTTGTCTGCTCGGCGTTCAACGCGGACTTCGACGGTGACCAGATGGCTGTGCACGTCCCGCTGAGCCTTGAAGCCCAGCTGGAAGCGCGCGTCCTGATGATGTCGACGAACAACGTTCTGTCGCCCGCAAACGGCGCGCCGATCATCGTTCCGTCGCAGGATATGATCCTTGGTCTTTACTACCTGACCATGGAGCGCAAAGGCATGAAGGGCGAAGGCATGGTCTTCGGCTCGATCGAAGAGATGGAGCACGCGCTGAACGCGGGTGAGCTGCATCTGCATGCCAAGATCCACGCCCGCGTGAAGCAGATCGACGAGACCGGCAACGAAGTGTTCATCCGCTTCGAGACCACTCCGGGCCGTCTGCGCCTTGGGTCGCTCTTGCCGCTGAACGCGAAAGCACCCTTCGATCTGGTGAACCGTCTTCTGCGGAAGAAAGACGTGCAGAATGTCATCGACACCGTCTACCGTTATTGCGGCCAGAAAGAGTCGGTGATCTTCTGTGACCAGATCATGTCGATGGGCTTCAAGGAAGCGTTCAAGGCAGGGATCTCGTTCGGTAAGGACGATATGGTGATTCCGGATACCAAGTGGACCATCGTCAATGATGTCCGCGATCAGGTGAAGGATTTCGAACAGCAGTATATGGACGGCCTGATCACTCAGGGCGAGAAGTATAACAAGGTTGTCGATGCATGGTCGAAATGTAACGATCAGGTCACCGAAGCCATGATGTCGACCATTTCGGCTGCGAAATATGACGAGAACGGTGCCGAGATGGAACCGAACTCGGTCTATATGATGGCCCACTCCGGTGCACGGGGCTCGGTCACGCAGATGAAGCAGCTGGGCGGTATGCGCGGCCTTATGGCCAAGCCGAACGGCGAGATCATCGAGACGCCGATCATCTCGAACTTCAAGGAAGGTCTGACCGTTCTTGAATACTTCAACTCGACCCACGGCGCCCGTAAAGGTCTGTCGGATACGGCACTGAAGACGGCAAACTCGGGTTACCTGACCCGTCGTCTGGTGGACGTGGCGCAGGACTGCATCGTGCGTGCGCATGATTGCGGCACCGATAAGGGGATCACGGCTTCGGCAGCGATCAACGATGGTGAAGTGGTTGCGCCGCTGTCCGAGCGTGTTCTGGGCCGTGTGGCTGCAGATGACGTTCTGGTTCCGGGCTCGGACGAGGTGCTGGTGCGCCGCAACGAACTGATCGACGAGCGTAAAGCCGATCAGATCGAGGCGGCCGGCGTGCAGTCGATCCGTATCCGTTCGGCGCTGACCTGTGAGGCGGAAGAGGGCGTTTGCGCACTCTGCTATGGTCGTGACCTTGCGCGCGGGACCATGGTCAACCAGGGCGAGGCCGTCGGTATCATCGCGGCACAGTCCATCGGTGAACCCGGGACCCAGCTGACGATGCGGACCTTCCACATCGGCGGTGTGGCTCAGGGTGGCTCGCAATCCTTCCTCGAGGCAAGCCAAGAGGGTAAGATCGAGTTCCGCAATCCGTCGCTGCTTGAGAACGCGAATGGTGAGCAGATCATCATGGGCCGGAACATGCAGATCGTGATCGTCAATGACCACGGCGAGGAACTGGCAAGCCACAAGGTCGGCTATGGTACCCATGTCTTTGTGAAAGAAGGCGATGTGGTCAAGCGCGGCACCAAGCTGTTCGAATGGGACCCCTATACCCTGCCGATCATCGCCGAGAAGGCCGGTAAAGCGAAGCTCGTGGACCTCATCGCGGGTCTGTCGCTGCGCGAGGACACGGACGAAGCAACCGGTATGACGCAGAAGATCGTGTCCGACTGGCGTTCGTCGTCGCGTGCAAAAGACCTCAAGCCGGAGATCTTCATCGTTGATCAGGATGGCGAGCCGGTCCGCAATGATGCGGGTCACCCGGTGATCTATCCGATGTCGGTCGATGCGATCCTTTCGGTTGACGAGGGGCAGGACATCCGTGCCGGTGACGTGGTCGCCCGTATCCCGCGCGAAGGCGCGAAGACGAAGGACATTACCGGTGGTCTGCCGCGTGTGGCCGAACTCTTCGAAGCCCGTCGTCCGAAGGATCACGCGATCATCGCCGAGATCGATGGCTATGTGCGCTTTGGGAAAGACTACAAGAACAAGCGCCGCATTGCGATCGAACCGCGTGAAGAAGGTCTGGATGCCGTCGAATACATGGTGCCGAAAGGCAAGCACATCCCGGTGCAGGAAGGCGACTTCGTGCAGAAGGGTGACTACATCATGGACGGTAACCCGGCACCGCATGACATTCTGCGCATCATGGGGATCGAGGCTCTGGCCGGATACCTCATCAACGAAGTGCAGGACGTCTATCGTCTGCAAGGTGTGAAGATCAACGATAAGCATATCGAAGTGATCGTGCGCCAGATGCTGCAGAAGATCGAGGTGCTGGATTCCGGCGACACCACGCTTCTCAAGGGCGAGCATGTCGACAAGGTCGAGTTCGACGAGGTCAATGCCAAGGCAGAGGCCCGTGGGGTTCGTCCGGCGCATGGCGAGCCGGTTCTGCTGGGGATTACCAAAGCCTCGCTGCAGACCCGTTCGTTCATCTCGGCGGCGTCCTTCCAGGAAACCACCCGCGTTCTCACCGAGGCATCCGTCCAAGGTAAGCGCGACAAGCTGGTTGGCCTGAAAGAAAACGTCATCGTGGGTCGTCTGATCCCGGCAGGGACGGGCGGGGCCACCAGCCAGGTCCGTCGTGTGGCAAGCGAGCGCGACAGTGTCGTGATCGAGGCCAAGCGCGCCGAGGCAGAGCAGGCGGTTGCGCTTGCTGCACCGTCGAACACCGATAGCGGTGCCGATTTCGGTGTTGTCGAAACGCCGGAAAGCCGCGACTGAGACCGGTCTGACTGAACTGGCATGGGGCCTCGCTGCATCAGCGGGGCCCTTTGTCGTGAACGTGTATAGCGGTCGGGCTGCGTCCCCGTTAGAGACAGCGCAAGATATACATGACATGGCTGTCACCCCAGTGTTACAGGGGAATGGCAAGAGCGCGATCAAGAAACGAATGCTGCGGTAGATGACAGAGCTGACGATAATAATTCCCGCCAAGAACGAAGCCGAGAATATTGCGGCGCTGGTCGATGAGATCCATAGCGTGTGTGAGGCACGGTATGACTACGAGGTGATCGTCATTGATGACGGTTCTACCGATGCGACTGGACAGATCCTCGCGGAGCGCCTGCAAAGCGATGCGCGGTTGCGGCTGTTGTCCAACCGGCAGTCTGGTGGGCAAAGTGCGGCCGTCCATAGCGGTGTGCTTGCTGCGCGCGGGCGGATCTGCTGCACGCTGGATGGCGACGGGCAGAACCCGCCCCCCGACATTCCGAAACTCGTCGATGCGCTGCTGGCCGATCCCGAGGCGGGGCTTGTTGCGGGCCAGCGGGTCGGGCGGCAGGACACATGGTCGAAGCGCTATGCTTCGAAATTTGCCAATGCGCTGCGGGCGCGGGTTTTGCAGGATGGCACGCGCGACACGGGCTGTGGCCTCAAGGCGTTCCGCCGCGATGCGTTTTTGCTGATGCCTTTCTTCAACCATATGCACCGCTATCTGCCCGCGCTCTTCGCGCGCGAAGGGCTACGGGTGCTTCTGGTCGATGTCAGCCATCGCCCGCGTCTTGGCGGGCAGTCCAACTATAACAATTTCCAGCGTGCGATGGTCGGGATTGTCGATCTGTGCGGTGTGGCATGGTTGCTGCGCCGGAAAAAGACCGCCCGCCCGACCGAGATTCTGGTCAAGGAGACCGGCCTATGATCGACCATCTGTTGAAGCTGTTCCATGTCGAGAATGGCACAGAGCTGGCGTGGGTGCTGTTCGGCCTGTCGGCACAGCTGATGTTTACCGCGCGCTTTCTGGTGCAATGGATCGCCTCTGAAAAGGCACAGGATTCGGTGATGCCGGTGGCGTTTTGGTATTTCTCGCTTCTGGGCGGGGTGATGCTGCTGTCTTACGCGCTTTATCGCCATGATCCGGTCTTTGTGCTCGGGCAGGCGCTTGGGGTGGTGATCTATTCACGTAATCTATGGCTGATCCATGCAAAACGCCGTCGTGACAGCTGAGAAGGCATGGTGGCCGCGCGCGCTGGCGGTTGTCGCGCTCATTACGGCGCTGCGGCTGCTGGCGCTGGCCTTCAACAAGGCAGAGCTCTTTGTTGACGAGACCCAATATTGGTTCTGGGGCCAGAATTTCGATTTCGGGTACTATTCCAAGCCGCCGCTGATCGGCTGGCTGATCCGTGCGGTAACCGATCTGGCGGGCAGTTCCAGCCCGTTCTGGGTGCGGATGCCGGGAGCGGTCCTGCATGGCGTGACAGCACTGGTTCTGGGCCTGACCGCCGCGCGGCTCTTCGATGCGCGCACGGCCTTCTGGACCGCGCTGACCTATGTGACCCTGCCATTCGTGGCGCTCGGGTCGTTGCTGATATCGACCGATACCGTCATGGCGCCGTTTTTTGCCGGCGCGATCCTGTTCTTTGTCCGGACCTGCCAGACGCGCGGGGCAGGGAGCGCGGTGCTGACGGGGCTCTGTGCCGGTGCGGGCTTCATGGCGAAATATGCCGCGATCTATCTGATCCCCGGCGCGCTACTGGCGGCGCTTGTCCTGCGCGACTTCCGCCCCGGCTGGCGCAACAGTCTGTTGATGGTCGTGGCCTTCGGGGGGGTGATTGCGCCCAATGTGCTCTGGAACCTGACCCATGACCTGACGACCGTCGAACATACGATGGATAATGCGGGCTGGGTGCGAACGGGGGCCCATCTGAACTGGGGGTCGCTGGGGGAATTCTTTGCCAGCCAGTTCGGGGTGTTCGGGCCGGTGTCCATGCTGGCCCTGCTATGGGGCTATCTGCGTCCGGCCAATGGCCCACAGAAGGCGCTGGCGCTGCTGTCGATCCCTGCCTTGGCGGTGGTTCTGGTGCAGGCGTTGCTGGACCGTGCCTATGCGAATTGGGCGGTCGGTGCCTATTTCGCGGGGACCATTCTGGCGGTTTCGGTGCTGGCACCGCGCTGGCGCAGGATCGCCGTTGCCGTCAATCTGGTGCCCTGTGTGCTGCTGCCTGTCCTGACATTGCTGGCCCCCTGGCCGGAGGTTGGCGGCAAGCCGCTTCTGCAGCGCTATCTTGGCCGCGCCGAATTGAGCAAGGCGGCATTATCGCTGGCCCATAGCGCCGGTCTGCCACTGGTGTCGGACAATCGCGATGTTCTGGCCGATCTGTTCTATCAGGGGCGCGATGGTCAGGTGCCGATCTATGCCGTGCCGCCCGAGGGACGTCCGCGCAGCTATTACGAACAGATGCGCGCCATGCCCGAGGGGTTAGGGCCAGTGCTTCTGATTGCTACGCAACCACCCGGAGCCTGTCAGGGGGGCGAAAGCGCGGCACTTCCGCGCAGCGGCTACTGGGCGCGCTATGATATGCGGGCGTGGTATGTTGAGGCGGAGTGTCTGTATGCGCGCTGATACCTATCGCCGGACCGGTCTTTGGCTTTTGATCATGTGGACGGTGGCGGTCTGTCTGTTCGAAGCCTTTCCGCAGATCGATCTCTGGGTGACGGCGTTATTCTACACGCCAAAGCTCGGGTTTACGGCGGGGTGGCTGGATCCGGTGCTGGAATATCTGCGGCAACGGATCTGGGATCTTTCGGTCCTTCTGGCCGTGGTCTCGCTGGTCATGGTCGGGCTCTGCGCCGTCTTGCGCCGCCCGCTGCTGCGCCTGACCTTGCGCGATTGGGCATGGATCATGCTCAGCTATCTCATCGGGCCGGTGATCTTGGTCAATGGCCTGTTCAAAGCCTATTCGGGGCGCGCCAGACCTGCCGAGATCCTGCCTTTCGGCGGCGAACACCTGTTTACAAGGGCGTGGCAATTCGCGGATCAATGCACAAGCAACTGCTCCTTCGTTTCGGGCGAGGGGGCGGCGGTCGTGATTCTGTCCTTGGGGCTCTGGCTGGTCGGGCGGCGCTGGTGTGGCGCGCGCGGTCAGGCCCGCGCGACAGGCTGGGCGTGGGGGCTTTCGGTCTTTGTGCTGCTACAACGCCTTGTTACAGGGCGACATTTCCTGTCGGATCTGACATTTGCGGCGCTGATATCGCTGACAATCGCTTGGGCGCTCTGGGGGCTTTTGCAGAACGGCGGCAAACGCCGTGCAGAGTTGACAAAGGCGGGGCAAGAGCCTATACGCCGCCCATCCCCACGGGCCTGAAAACCGTGTGGGAGACTGAAACATCGGTGGTATCACTCCGGACCCATGTCCGTCCTCCCGTGTTTCGCACGCAGTCTTCCGAAGCGACATGCGGACGGAGATTGCGATTTGGCGTTTGTGCGAATGGGCGCATGACGCTGTCGAGAAGTGGCGCCATCATCCCGGTGGCGAGTATTGACAACCTGATAGAAAGCGAACGGGGAACCGAATGCCGACAATCCAGCAGCTGATCCGCAAACCGCGTCAGCCGAAAGTGCAGCGCTCTAAGTCGCAGCACCTCCAGCAGTGCCCGCAAAAACGTGGCGTCTGCACGCGTGTGTACACCACCACGCCGAAGAAACCGAACTCCGCTATGCGTAAAGTCGCCAAAGTGCGTCTGACGAATGGCTTCGAGGTCATTTCCTACATCCCGGGCGAAAAGCACAACCTGCAAGAGCACTCTGTTGTTCTGATCCGCGGCGGCCGTGTGAAAGACCTTCCGGGTGTCCGTTACCACATCCTGCGCGGTGTGCTGGATACCCAAGGTGTTAAAGATCGTCGTCAACGTCGCTCCAAATACGGCGCGAAGCGTCCGAAGTGATCGTAGGAAAGGGATACACATATGTCTCGTCGTCACGCCGCTGAGAAGCGCGAAGTTCTCCCGGACGCCAAATTTGGTGACCGCGTTCTGACCAAGTTCATGAACAACCTGATGATCGACGGTAAGAAATCTACCGCCGAACGCATCGTCTACAACGCACTGGATCGCGTCGAAGGCAAGCTCAAGCGCGAGCCGATCGAAGTGTTCCACGAAGCCCTCGACAACGTGAAGCCGGCTGTTGAAGTCCGTTCGCGTCGTGTGGGTGGTGCAACCTACCAAGTTCCGGTCGAAGTTCGTCCGGCACGCCGCGAGGCGCTGGCAATCCGCTGGCTGATCTCGGCTGCACGTGGTCGCAATGAAAACACCATGGAAGAGCGTCTTGCAGGCGAACTTCTGGACGCGGTGAATTCGCGCGGTACGGCAGTTAAGAAACGCGAAGACACGCATAAAATGGCCGACGCGAACAAAGCGTTCAGCCATTATCGCTGGTAAACCCAACGGAAGGACGCCCTATGGCACGCGACTATCCCCTTCAGCGGTACCGCAACTTCGGGATCATGGCCCACATCGATGCGGGCAAGACCACCACGACGGAGCGGATCCTCTACTACACCGGCAAGTCCCACAAAATCGGCGAAGTCCACGACGGCGCCGCAACCATGGACTGGATGGAGCAGGAGCAGGAACGCGGCATCACGATCACGTCTGCTGCGACCACGACTTTCTGGCAGCGTCAGGAAGATCCGACCGCAGAAGGCACCTCGGACACCAAGTACCGCTTCAACATCATCGACACCCCCGGCCACGTGGACTTCACCATCGAGGTGGAACGTTCGCTGGCCGTGCTTGACGGCGCAGTTTGCCTTCTCGACGCCAACGCAGGCGTTGAACCGCAGACCGAAACCGTTTGGCGTCAGGCTGACCGCTACAAGGTTCCGCGGATCGTGTTCGTCAACAAGATGGACAAGATCGGTGCGGATTACTTCAACTGCGTCAAAATGATCAAGGACCGCACCGGTGCCACCCCGGCACCCGTCTGTCTGCCGATCGGCGCAGAAGATAAGCTTGAAGGCATCATCGACCTGATCAAGATGGAAGAATGGGTCTGGAAAGGTGAAGACCTCGGCGCAAGCTGGGCTCGTGAACCGATCCGTGCCGATCTTCAGGACATGGCAGACGAGTGGCGCGCCAACCTCATCGAGATTGCTGTAGAGCAAGACGATGATGCGATGGAAGCCTATCTCGAAGGCAACGAGCCCGACGAGGACACCCTGCGGAAACTGATCCGTAAGGGCACCCTGTCGCTTTCGTTCGTGCCGGTTTTCGCCGGTTCGGCCTTCAAGAACAAGGGCGTCCAACCGCTGCTGAACGCGGTTATCGATTTCCTTCCCTCGCCGCTCGACGTGCCCGCCTATACCGGCTTCGCACCCGACGACGAGACCGAAACGCGTAACATCGAACGTCATGCGTCCGATGAGGAACCCTTCTCGGGTCTCGCGTTCAAAATCATGAACGACCCCTTCGTGGGCTCGCTGACCTTCACCCGTATCTACTCGGGCGTGCTGAAGAAGGGCGATTCCGTCCTGAACTCCACGAAGGGCAAGAAAGAGCGCATCGGTCGTATGATGATGATGCACGCGATCAACCGTGAAGAGATCGAAGAAGCATTCGCAGGCGACATCATCGCGCTGGCTGGCCTCAAAGAGACCACCACCGGTGACACCCTCTGTGATGCATCCAAGCCCGTCGTTCTCGAAACGATGACCTTCCCGGAGCCGGTGATCGAGATCGCCGTGGAACCGAAGTCCAAAGCCGACCAAGAGAAAATGGGCATCGCCCTGGCTCGCCTGGCAGCAGAAGACCCGTCCTTCCGCGTCGAGACCAACTTCGAATCCGGTCAGACCATCATGAAGGGCATGGGCGAACTTCACCTCGACATCCTTGTTGACCGCATGAAGCGCGAATTCAAGGTCGAGGCGAATATCGGTGCTCCGCAGGTGGCGTATCGCGAGACCATCTCGATGCCGGCAGAGATCGACTACACGCACAAGAAACAAACCGGTGGTACCGGTCAGTTCGCGCGCGTGAAACTGGCGATCACTCCGACCGAGCCGGGCGAAGGTTACTCGTTCGAATCGAAAATCGTTGGTGGTGCTGTTCCGAAGGAATACATCCCGGGCGTCGAGAAGGGCATCCAGTCGGTTATGGACTCCGGTCCGCTGGCAGGCTTCCCGGTTATCGACTTCAAGGTCGCTCTGCTTGACGGTGCGTTCCACGATGTCGACTCGAGCGTTCTGGCCTTCGAAATCGCAACCCGTGCCGCAATGCGCGAAGGTCTTCGTAAGGCCGGTGCAAAGCTGCTCGAGCCGATGATGAAAGTGGAAGTCGTGACGCCGGAAGAATATACCGGTTCGATCATCGGCGACCTGACCTCGCGTCGTGGTATGGTTCAAGGGCAAGACACCCGCGGCAACGCGAATGTCATCAACGCCTTCGTTCCGCTCGCCAATATGTTCGGCTACATCAACAACCTGCGCTCCATGTCTTCGGGCCGCGCAGTGTTCACGATGATCTTCGCGCATTACGAAGCCGTTCCGCAGAACATCTCGGACGAAATCCAGAAACAATACGCCTGATCTATATGCGTCCGCGGTGACCCCGCGGGCGCACCCCTTAGATCAGTACCCTGTGACAGGAGGCCATTATGGCAAAGGAAAAGTTTGAACGTAACAAACCGCACGTCAACATCGGCACCATCGGCCACGTTGACCACGGTAAAACCACGCTGACCGCTGCAATCACCAAATATTTCGGTGACTTCAAAGCCTACGACCAGATCGACGGCGCACCGGAAGAAAAAGCACGCGGCATCACCATCTCGACCGCACACGTCGAGTACGAGTCGGAAACCCGCCACTACGCGCACGTCGACTGCCCCGGCCACGCTGACTATGTGAAAAACATGATCACCGGTGCGGCACAGATGGACGGCGCGATCCTGGTTGTGAACGCAGCTGACGGCCCGATGCCGCAGACCCGCGAGCACATCCTGCTGGGCCGTCAGGTTGGCATCCCCTACATGGTCGTTTACCTGAACAAGGTTGACCAGGTGGATGACGAAGAGCTGCTGGAACTGGTGGAAATGGAAGTTCGTGAACTTCTGTCGTCCTACGACTTCCCCGGCGACGATATTCCGATCATCAAGGGTTCGGCTCTGGCCGCTCTGGAAGGTCGCGATCCGGAAATCGGCGAGAACTCGATCCGTGAGCTGATCGCAGCTGTCGACGAATACATCCCGACCCCGGCACGTGCTGTTGACCAGCCCTTCCTGATGCCGATCGAAGACGTGTTCTCGATCTCGGGCCGTGGTACCGTTGTGACCGGTCGTGTCGAGCGCGGCGTGATCAACGTTGGCGACGAACTGGAAATCGTTGGTATCCGCGACACCAAGAAAACGACCTGCACCGGTGTGGAAATGTTCCGCAAGCTGCTGGATCGTGGTGAAGCAGGCGACAACATCGGCGCCCTGCTGCGCGGTATCGACCGTGAAGGCGTCGAGCGTGGTCAGGTTCTGTGTAAGCCGGGTTCGGTCAAGCCGCACACCAAGTTCGAAGCAGAAGCCTATATCCTCACCAAAGAGGAAGGTGGCCGTCACACGCCGTTCTTCGCGAACTACCGTCCGCAGTTCTACTTCCGCACCACGGACGTCACCGGGACCGTTACGCTGCCGGAAGGCACCGAGATGGTTATGCCGGGCGACAACCTGAAGTTCGAAGTCGAACTGATCGCACCGATCGCTATGGAAGATGGTCTGCGCTTCGCAATCCGCGAAGGCGGTCGTACCGTTGGCGCAGGCGTTGTGTCGAAAATCCTCGCATAATCCTTCGGGAGAATGCGCGATACGGAAGGGCGGCCTTTGGGCCGCCCTTTTGCTTTGCGCCCCTTGTGGTCTGGCAGGGGAGGGGCGCTGCTTTTGGTCGATGCCCTTCTGAGCGTTGTTCCTGCCCGCGACGCGCGCTAGATAGAGGGCAGTCCCCGAAGGAGCGCGCCGATGCCTGCCAGCCCGATCAAACTCTCGCATATCCTGACCGGTCCTGCGGCGGCCACTGATCTGCAAGGGGCGGATGAGGCACAGATCGTTGAAGCCCTGCGCGACGAGCGCCTGGCCTGGGTGCACCTAGATGGCACCCATCCCGAAGCGCAGGACTGGATCCGGCAGGAGTTGGACTATCTTGAACCGCAAGCGGTGGAGGCCCTGCTTGACCGAGATACGCGCCCGCGCACCACGGTGATCGGCGAGGGCATTTTGCTTATCCTGCGTGGGATCAACTTCAATGACGGGGAAGATCCCGAGGACATGGTGTCGGTCCGTATCTATGCCGATGCACGGCGGATCGTGACCATTGCGCGCAAGCGGGTCCGCGCGATCGAGCGGATGGATGATGCGATCAGGGCGGGGCGGGTGCCTGGTGATGCAGGGTTGTTCGTTGTGCGTCTGACCGAGGATATCGTCGAACGGATCGGCACGTTCCAGAGCGAGTTGGACGAACATGCCGAGGCGCTGGAGGATAAGGTCTACGGACAGGGCGGGGACCATTTGCGGCGCGATGTGCTGGATCTGCGGCTGCAGGTTATCGCGATCCGGCGCTATCTCGGGCCGCAACGCGATGCGCTGTTGAAGGCGGCACAGTCGAATTGCCCCCTTGTGACATCCGAGGTCCGGCGGGAACTGGAAGAAGAAGCCGTGAAAATGACGCGGATTTCGGAAGACATGGACGAGCTCCGCGATCAGGCGCAGGTGCTGCGCGAAGAGCTTTCGACCCAGCTTTCGGATCGGGTGAACCGCAATACGTTCGTGCTGTCCGTGGTGTCGGTAATTTTCCTACCGCTCGGGTTTCTGACGGGGCTTTTCGGGGTGAATATCGGCGGAATGCCGGGGTTGAATGACGATAATGCCTTCATGTGGCTTTGCCTGTGGTGCATCGGGCTGGTGCTGGTGCAGCTGGTCTTCATGTGGCGGCTGTTCACGCTGGGCCGTCAATAGGCGAGCTATCAATAGGAGAGAGGGTCGGCCGTTGCCCGTGGGGGCAACGGCGATTGGCTCAGGCGGCTTCGGCGCGACGGTGATGGGGGCCTTCCTCCACCTCTTCGATAATCTTGCCCACGAAAGCCTTCAGATCACCGGGATTGCGCGAGGTGATCAGCCCCAGATCATTCACCACCTCCGCATCGCGCCACTGCGCACCGGCATTGAGAAGGTCTGTCTTGATTGACGGGTAGGAGGTGACGTGGCGCCCCGCAACAACCCCCGCCTCGATCAGGAGCCAAGGTCCGTGACAGATGGCGGCGACGATTTTCTTGGCGTTAAAAAAGTTGCGGATCAGATTTACCGCCTCCGGCTTCGTTCGGAGAATATCGGGGTTGATCTGCCCGCCCGGCAGCACAATCGCATCAAACTCTTCCAGTTTGACATCGCTGATCGCAAGATCGCTGGCAACGGTTTCGCCCCAATCCTTTTCGTCCCAACTGCGGATCGCGGCCCCGTCGGGCGATGCCACCACCACCTGCGCGCCTGCCTCGCGGAGCGCATCCCGTGGAACCATCAGTTCGGATTTCTCGAACCCGTCCGTCGCGATGATAAGGATTTTGCTGTCGGTGATCTTGGGCATGGTCTATTCCTTTTGCGATGGGTGTTGCGATGGGTGGGCCGTTTTGCAACGGGTGCAGCGCGGGCCCTGATTGCCGACCCAACGCAAGGGCGCGAGGCTTGTTCCGCTGGGCCTCACGCGCGATGGAGGTGGACGGCCCTTCGCGCCCCCCTTCCGGCCCGTGGCACGAAGGAGCCAAGAAAAAATACGGCAATGGGCCAGTACGGGTTGACAGAATCCTTTATCGGGCCTATTGGCGCAGCCTGATCTATCCATAAGATCTAAAGGTTCGAAGCAGGCACCACATACGGTGCTGTCTGCCTCTCAACCTTCACGCCATGCGAGAGGCATGACATATGAACGGTCAAAACATCCGCATCCGGCTGAAGGCGTTCGATTACCGCGTACTGGATGCCAGCACGCAGGAAATCGTTAACACCGCAAAGCGCACGGGTGCACAGGTTCGCGGCCCGATTCCGCTGCCGAACAAAGTTGAGAAATTCACGGTTCTCCGTGGTCCGCACATCGACAAGAAGTCGCGCGACCAGTGGGAAATCCGTACGCATAAGCGTATGCTCGACATCGTCGACCCGACCCCGCAAACCGTTGACGCACTGATGAAGCTCGACCTCGCCGCTGGCGTGGATGTCGAGATCAAGGTCTAAGGGAGAGTCACGATGCGGACTGGTGTTATCGCCAAGAAGCTGGGCATGACCCGGCTTTTCCTTGAAGACGGCAAGCAGGTTCCTGTTACCGTTCTTCAACTCGACAACCTGCAAGTCGTTGCTCAACGTACCACCGATCGCGATGGTTACGTTGCTGTGCAGCTGGGTGCAGGCGACGCAAAAGCAAAGCGCGTAAGCGCAGCTGAGCGTGGTCACTTCGCGAAAGCTTCCGTTGCGCCCAAGCGCAAGGTTGCTGAATTCCGCGTATCCGAAGAAAACCTGATCGAAGTCGGTTCGGAAATCGCTGCAAACCACTACAATGAAGGCCAGTTCGTGGATATCGCGGGCACCTCCATCGGTAAAGGTTTTGCGGGTGCGATGAAGCGCCACAACTTCGGCGGTCTGCGTGCATCGCACGGTGTGTCGATTTCGCACCGTTCGCACGGTTCGACCGGTCAATGTCAGGATCCGGGTAAGGTCTTCAAAGGCAAGAAGATGGCTGGCCATCTTGGTGCCGTTCGTGTGACCACCCAGAACCTGCAAGTCGTTCGCACCGATGCAGAGCGCGGCCTGATCCTTGTTAAAGGTTCGGTTCCGGGTTCCAAAGGCGGTTGGGTCACGATCAAGGACGCGGTCAAGAAACCGCTGCCCGAGAACGTTCCGATGCCGGCGGCTCTGAAAGGCGCGGCTGCTCCTGCCGAAGAAGCTCCGGCAGAAGGGGGTGAAGCATGAAACTTGATGTGATCAAGCTCGACGCTGGCAAAGCTGGCGATATCGAACTGGCAGACGACATCTTCGGTCTCGAGCCGCGCGCAGACATTCTGCACCGCGTTGTTCGCTGGCAGCGTGCGAAAGCGCAAGCCGGTACGCACTCGACGCTCGGCAAGTCGGACGTGTCCTACTCGACCAAGAAGATCTACCGCCAAAAAGGCACCGGTGGCGCACGTCACGGTTCCAAGAAGGCTCCGATCTTCCGTCACGGTGGTGTGTACAAGGGTCCGACCCCGCGTTCGCACGCGCACGATCTGACGAAGAAGTTCCGCGCTCTGGGTCTGAAGCATGCTCTGTCGTCCAAAGCGGCAACCGGCAATCTGGTGGTTCTCGAGGATATCAACCTCGGCGAATCGAAAACCAAAGCGCTGGCTAAAGCGGCTAAGGAACTGGGCTGGAAAAAGGTCCTGATCATCGACGGTGCTGACGTGAACGATAACTTCGCGAAAGCAGCTCGTAACATCGAAGGTATCGATGTTCTGCCGTCGATGGGCGCCAACGTTTATGACATCCTCAAGCGTGAGACCCTGGTCCTCACCAAAGCGGGCGTCGAAGCACTGGAGGCTCGCCTGAAATGAGCGCGAAACCCGAACATTACGACGTGATCGTCAAGCCGATCATCACCGAAAAAGCGACGCTGGCGTCGGAAAACGGTGCGGTTGTCTTCGAAGTCGCCAAAGACTCCTCGAAGCCCGAGATCAAGGCAGCGGTCGAGACCCTCTTCAATGTCAAGGTGAAAGCCGTCAACACGACGATCACCAAAGGCAAGAACAAGCGTTTCCGCGGTATCGCGGGCAAGCGCTCGGATGTGAAGAAGGCCTATGTGACCCTCGAAGAAGGCAACACGATCGACGTGACCACCGGTCTGTGATCTGTTGATCCTTATGACTTCGGAGAGCCCCTGCATTTGCAGGGGCTTTTCTTTGGGCGATAGAGCAGGGGGCTAGAGAATAGCGTCTTGCATCAAGGGCTTGGCTTGTGGCCTTAAATATAAGGTCACAAAGCGCCAAATGGGCCAATTCAGCAGTAGACGGATTGGCTTCTTTTTGGTAGCTACGCGCATCGCCAGAGGCTTCGGATTCGTCCGGGGCCGGTTGGCGTTGTTATCTGGGGACCTTAGGGGCCCTTCACATAAGGCGGTACAACCCGCCTTCAGCTAACGGAAGACAGAAAGCATGGCACTTAAGTCGTATAAACCGACTACGCCGGGCCAGCGTGGGCTGGTTCTGATCGACCGTTCGGAGCTTTGGAAAGGCCGTCCGGTCAAAGCCCTCACCGAGGGTTTGACGAAGACTGGTGGCCGGAACAACACCGGACGCGTCACGATGTGGCACAAGGGTGGTGGCGCGAAGCGTCTCTACCGTATCGTTGACTTCAAGCGTCGCAAATTTGACGTTCCGGCTATCGTCGAGCGCATCGAATACGACCCGAACCGGACCGCGTTCATCGCGCTGATCCGCTACGAAGATGGCGAAGCCGCTTATATCCTCGCACCGCAACGTCTCGCTCTTGGCGATAAAGTTGTGTCGGGCGAGAAGGTCGATATCAAGCCGGGTAACGCAATGCCGTTCTCGGGTATGCCGATCGGTACCATCGTTCACAACATCGAACTGAAGCCGGGTAAAGGCGGTCAGATCGCACGCGCAGCTGGCACCTATGCCCAGTTCGTGGGTCGTGATGGTGGCTACGCTCAGATCCGTCTTTCCTCGGGCGAGCTGCGTCTTGTGCGTCAGGAATGCATGGCCACCATCGGTGCCGTGTCGAACCATGACCACTCGAACCAGAACCTCGGTAAAGCAGGTCGTAAGCGTCACATGGGCGTCCGCCCGACCGTTCGCGGCGTTGCAATGAACCCGATCGACCACCCGCATGGTGGTGGTGAAGGCCGGACCTCCGGTGGCCGTCACCCGGTTACCCCGTGGGGCAAGCCGACCAAGGGCAAACGCACCCGTACGAACAAGTCGACGGATAAATATATCCTGCGCTCGCGTCACGCGAAGAAGAAGGGTCGTTAAGATATGTCTCGTTCTGTTTGGAAAGGCCCCTTCGTCGATGCCTATCTGCTGAAAAAAGCAGAGAAAGCGCGCGAGTCGGGCAAAAGCGAAGTGATCAAGATCTGGTCGCGTCGCTCGACCATCCTGCCGCAATTCGTTGGCCTCACCTTCGGGGTCTACAATGGTCAGAAGCACATCCCGGTCGCTGTGACCGAGGAAATGATCGGTCAGAAGTTCGGTGAATATTCGCCGACCCGTACCTATTACGGTCACGCTGCTGACAAGAAAGCCAAGAGGAAGTAATCGTCATGGGTAAGGAAAAGAATCCGCGCCGCGTGGCGGATAACGAAGCAATGGCAAAATCGCGCATGCTTCGCACCTCGCCGCAGAAACTGAATCTCGTTGCAGCGATGATCCGCGGCAAGAAGGTCGACAAGGCTCTGGCCGATCTGACCTTCTCGAAGAAGCGTATCGCGATCGACGTGAAGAAGTGCCTGCAATCGGCTATCGCCAATGCGGAAAACAACCACGGTCTGGACGTTGACGAGCTGGTCGTCGCGGAAGCATGGGTTGGTAAGAACCTGGTCATGAAGCGCGGTCGCCCGCGTGCCCGTGGTCGCTTCGGCAAGATCATGAAGCCGTTTTCGGAGCTCACCATCAAGGTGCGTCAGGTTGAGGAGCAAGCATAATGGGTCATAAGGTAAATCCGATCGGTATGCGTCTCCAGGTCAACCGCACCTGGGACAGCCGCTGGTTCGCTGAAAGCAAGGATTTCGGTGATCTTCTTCTGGAAGACATCAAGATCCGCGAGTTCATCAAGGACGAAGCGAAACAAGCTGGCATCTCGCGCGTGATCATCGAGCGCCCGCACAAAAAGTGCCGTGTGACCATTCACGCAGCACGTCCGGGTGTGATCATCGGCAAAAAAGGCGCCGATATCGAAGCTCTGCGCAAGAAGCTTGCAAACTTCACCGACAGCGAACTTCACCTGAACATCGTTGAAGTCCGTAAGCCGGAAATCGACGCGCAACTGGCCGCAGAGTCCATCTGCCAACAGCTCGAGCGTCGTGTGTCCTTCCGTCGTGCGATGAAGCGTACCGTTCAGAACGCGATGCGCATGGGTGCTCTTGGTATCCGTGTAAACGTTGCCGGCCGTCTGGGCGGTGCCGAGATCGCGCGTACCGAATGGTATCGTGAAGGTCGCGTTCCGCTGCACACGCTGCGTGCGGATATCGACTATGCACATTGCGAGGCAATGACCCCCTACGGGATCATCGGCGTCAAAGTGTGGATCTTCAAAGGCGAGATCATGGAACATGATCCGCAGGCACGTGAGCGCAAAGCTGCTGAAGCCCAAGAGGGTCCGGCACCGCGCGGTCCGCGCCGTGAGCGCGAGCGCTGAGGGGTATTAGACCATGTTGCAACCGAAACGGACGAAGTTCCGCAAACAGCACAAAGGCCGGATCCACGGTGAAGCCAAAGGCGGCACCGATCTGAACTTTGGTCACTTTGGTCTGAAGGCGATTGAGCCCGAGCGTGTTACTGCGCGCCAGATCGAAGCTGCCCGTCGTGCAATCAACCGTCACATGAAGCGCCAGGGCCGCGTTTGGATCCGGATCTTCCCGGATACCCCGGTCACCGCGAAACCGACCGAAGTCCGTATGGGTAAAGGTAAAGGTTCCGTGGATTTCTGGGCAGCGAAAGTGAAGCCCGGCCGCGTGATGTTCGAAATCGACGGCGTGAACGAGACCATCGCACGTGAGGCCCTGCGCCTTGGTGCTGCGAAGCTCCCGGTCGCGACCCGCATCGTCGAGCGTCAGGACTGGTAAGTCCGGTCCACCTGAATTGAAGCAAGGCGCGGGGGATTTCTCTCCTGCGCCTTGTTTTATTCCAACACCCCTTGCCAGATTGGCTCGATGATGGTAGTTGGCCGGTGTTCCTGGCAACAGGATCGACATAACCCACCAGAATCAGGGTCACCCCAAGCGTGTATACGCACCCAAGCGGGGCCCTCTGGTGCCATTTAAAGGACCAAAGGCATGAAAGCCCAAGAACTCAAGGCCAAGACGGCCGATGAGCTCCGTGACGAGCTTGTCGCGCTGAAAAAGGAAGCGTTTAACCTCCGCTTTCAGGCAGCCACCAACCAGCTGGAAAACACCGCTCGCATGCGCGCCGTCCGTCGTGACGTTGCCCGCGTGAAAACCGTGTTGACCCAAAAAGCTGCTGAAGCTGCTGCGAACTGAGGAATCTTCCCATGCCCAAACGTATCCTTCAAGGCGTCGTGACCTCGGACAAGAACGAACAGACGATCACCGTCTCTGTCGAGCGCCGTTTCACGCACCCCGTTCTGAAAAAGACCATTCGTAAATCCAAGAAGTATCGTGCGCATGACGCGAACAATGCTTTCAAGGTAGGTGACACTGTTCGTATCGAAGAGTGCGCGCCGATTTCGAAGACCAAGCGCTGGACGGTCGTCGTCGAAGCCTGATTTCCGCAAGGAATTCAGGCCCGGCGATAAACACCAGTTTATCGAAACCCTGGGGCGCCAACTGCATGGTCGTCTCCAAAGGTCGGGAGTAACCCTATGATCCAGATGCAGACCAATCTGGATGTTGCTGACAATTCCGGTGCTCGGAAAGTTCAGTGCATCAAGGTTCTGGGTGGTTCGCACCGTCGCTATGCGTCGGTCGGCGACATTATCGTCGTCTCCGTCAAGGAAGCCATTCCGCGTGGCCGTGTGAAAAAAGGGGACGTGCGTAAAGCCGTCGTCGTTCGCACCGCCAAAGAAGTTCGTCGTGAAGATGGCACCGCCATCCGTTTCGACTCGAACGCAGCAGTTATCCTGAACAACAACGGCGAGCCCGTTGGTACCCGTATCTTCGGACCGGTTGTTCGCGAACTGCGCGCCAAGAACTTCATGAAAATTATCTCGCTTGCTCCGGAGGTGCTGTAATGGCTGCTAAACTCCGCAAAGGTGATAAGGTTGTTGTTCTGTCCGGTAAGGACAAAGGCAAACAGGGTGAGATCACCTCGGTTATGCCGGCTTCGAACAAAGCCGTGGTCGATGGCGTGAACGTCGCGATCCGTCACACGCGCCAAACCCAAACGAGCCAAGGTGGCCGTCAGCCGAAGGCAATGCCGATCGACCTGTCGAACCTCGCTCTGCTGGATGCAAACGGTAAAGCAACCCGCGTCGGCTTCCGCATGGAAGACGGCAAAAAGGTTCGTTTCGCCAAGACCACGGGGGACGTTATCTGATGCTCGACCTCGCAACTTACACTCCGCGCCTGAAAGGCGAGTACGAATCCAAGATCCGTGCTGCCATGAAGGAAGAGTTCGGTCTGAAAAACGACATGATGATCCCGAAGATCGAAAAGATCGTGATCAACATGGGCGTTGGCGAAGCCACGAAAGACACCAAAAAAGTCAAGCAAGCCGCTGAAGAGCTGACGCTCATCGCCGGTCAGAAGGCTGTCATGACGAAAGCGAAGAAGTCCATCGCAGGCTTCCGCGTTCGTGAAGAGATGCCGCTTGGCTGCAAGGTGACCCTGCGCGGCACCCGTATGTACGAATTCCTCGACCGCCTGATCAACGTGGCACTGCCGCGCGTCCGCGACTTCCGCGGCGTGAAGCCGTCCTTCGATGGTCGTGGTAACTTCGCAATGGGTCTCAAAGAACAGATCGTGTTCCCCGAGATCGATTTCGACAAAGTCGACGAAGTTCTGGGTATGGACATCATCATCGTGACCACGACCAATGATGACGCGCAGGCGAAGTCGCTTCTGAAGCACTTCAACATGCCGTTCTCGGCCTGATCGCGAGGAGAGTGAACAATGGCTAAGAAATCCATGGTTGCGCGCGAAGTGAAGCGTGAGCGTCTTGTTAAACAATACGCCGCGAAACGCGCCGCACTGAAAGAAGTCATCGCCGATCAGGATCGTCCGATGGAAGAGCGCTTCAAAGCTTCCCTGAAGCTGGCAGAACTGCCGCGCAACTCCTCGGCTGTCCGCTTGCACAACCGTTGCCAGCTGACCGGTCGTCCCCACGCTTACTACCGTAAGCTCAAAGTCTCGCGTATCAAGCTGCGTGACCTGGCCTCCTTCGGTCAGATCCCCGGCATGGTCAAGTCGAGCTGGTAAGGAGGTCTCGTATGTCTATGAACGATCCTCTCGGCGATATGCTGACCCGCATCCGCAACGCGCAAATGCGCGGCAAGTCCACCGTCAAAACCCCCGCGTCGAAACTGCGCGCATGGGTTCTCGATGTGCTTGCAGCGGAAGGCTACATCCGCGGCTACGAGTCGACCACCGACTCGCGCGGTCTGCCTGAAATCACCATCAGCCTGAAATACTACGAAGGCACCCCGGTCATCCGCGAACTCAAGCGCGTTTCGACCCCGGGCCGTCGTGTGTACATGGCTGCGAAAGACGTCCCGTCGGTCCGTCAGGGCCTCGGCGTTTCCATCGTCTCCACGTCCAAGGGCGTGATGTCGGATGCAGATGCTCGCAACGCCAATGTTGGCGGCGAAGTCCTCTGCACCGTCTTCTAAGGAGGTAGCCGATGTCTCGTATTGGTAAGAAGGCAGTGGAACTTCCGAGCGGTGTGACCGCTTCGGTGTCCGGCCAGACCATCGAAGTGAAAGGCCCGAAAGGGACCCGTCACTTCACCGCCACCGACGATGTCAGCCTTTCGGTTGAAGGTTCTTCGGTTTCCGTGACCCCGCGTGGCCTGTCCAAGCGTGCGCGTCAGCAGTGGGGTATGGCCCGCTCGATGATCGCG
Organism: Thioclava sp. GXIMD4216; assembly: GCF_037949285.1. Lineage (NCBI taxonomy): Bacteria > Pseudomonadati > Pseudomonadota > Alphaproteobacteria > Rhodobacterales > Paracoccaceae > Thioclava > Thioclava sp. GXIMD4216. The sequence goes on along the minus strand of NZ_CP149926.1, from coordinate 2,638,954 downwards.
AACCTTGTGACCGGCGTCACCGTTGGCTTCAAGAAAGAGCTCGAAATTCAGGGTGTGGGTTACCGCGCCACGATGCAGGGCAACACTCTGAAGCTGGCACTGGGCTATTCGCATGATGTGGACTTCGCTGTTCCGGCTGGTGTGACCATCACCTCGCCGAAAAACACCGAGATCGTCATCGAAGGCATCGACCAACAGCTCGTTGGTCAGGTTGCTGCGAATATCCGCGAGTGGCGTGCGCCCGAGCCCTATAAAGGCAAAGGCATCCGCTACAAGGGTGAGTATGTCTTCCGTAAGGAAGGCAAGAAGAAGTAAGGGGCGCGAAAATGGCGAACAAGAAAAGAGAACTGTTCCTGAAGCGCCGCCTGCGCGTGCGGAACAAACTGCGCAAAATGGCCAATGGCCGTGCGCGTCTGTCGGTTCACCGCTCGTCGAAAAACATCAGCGTCCAGCTGATCGACGATCTGAACGGTGTGACCCTTGCAGCGGCTTCGACCCTCGAGAAGGATCTGGGCCTCGTTGGCAAAAACAACGTGGAAGCAGCGACCAAGATCGGTGCAACCATCGCGGAACGTGCCAAGGCTGCAGGCGTCGAAGAGTGCTATTTCGACCGTGGCGGTTTCCTGTTCCACGGGAAAATCAAGGCACTGGCCGATGCAGCTCGCGAAGGCGGTCTGAAGTTCTGATCCTCTCTGCCGCAAGGCAGGGTGATCGAAATCTTGCGAAGGGCGCCGCAATGCGCCCTTCGATTTTAGAGCAGGGGGCAACCCCTCGATGATCCAGGGATGCAAATCCACTTGGATTGGGAAAAGGACTTCGGTCCATATCAGGAGATGTTTTCATGGCAGAACGTGAAAACCGCCGGGATCGCCGCGAGCGCGAAGAGACCCCGGAATTCGCAGATCGTCTTGTCGCGATCAACCGCGTGTCGAAAACCGTCAAAGGCGGTAAACGTTTCGGCTTCGCAGCACTCGTCGTCGTTGGCGACCAGCGCGGCCGCGTCGGTTTCGGCAAAGGCAAAGCGAAAGAGGTGCCGGAGGCAATCCGTAAGGCGACCGAGCAAGCAAAGCGCAACATGTTCCGTGTTCCGCTGCGTGACGCGCGTACCCTGCACCACGATATCGAAGGCCGTCACGGCGCTGGCCGCGTGATCATGCGCACCGCACCTGCCGGTACCGGTATCATCGCGGGTGGTCCGATGCGTGCCGTCTTCGAAATGCTGGGCGTTCAGGACGTGGTTGCCAAGTCGACCGGTTCGCAGAACCCCTACAACATGATCCGTGCGACGCTTGATGCGCTTCGTCAGGAACAAAGCCCCCGTAACGTCGCGGCTCGCCGTGGCAAGAAAGTGGCTGACATCCTGAAGAAGCCGGAAGCCGAATCGGCTGACGCGTAAGGAGATCAGGACATGGCTACTATCGTTGTGAAACAAATCGGTTCGCCGATCCGCCGTCCCGCTTCTCAGCGCGCTACGCTGAAAGGCCTCGGTCTGAACAAGATGAACCGCACCCGCGAGCTCGAAGACACCCCCGCCGTCCGCGGCATGGTGAACTCGATCCCGCACCTCGTTGCGATCATCGAAGAAAAAGCCTGATTTTATTCAGAGTTTTTGACAAAGCGCCCCGGCATCGTCCGGGGCGTTTTTGTACCTGTCTCCCTTTCCAGAGGTATGAAGATGGATATGAAAGACCAGAAGGCCGAGACCTTCCAGATTTTCGCCGAGATTGCCAAGATGGATGCTGTGCCCGCCGAAGGCGTCGTGGCGTTCCAGTTTGTCATGGATGATGACGGGGCGAATTGGGACGACCTGTCCGATGCGGCCGAGGCCCTTGGGTATGGCGTCGAGTTCTACGAGGCGCAGGATGACGAGGATGAGGCCGTGGCCGAGATCACGACGCCGGTCATCACGCTGGATGCCGAGACCCTCTGGGCACATGAGGAAAAGCTGACGCTTCTGGCGTCGATTCATGGTTTCGCGCCGGATGGCTGGGCCTTTTCGGGACGCTGACAGATGAGGGCATTCCTTACCGGTTTGGCGGCGGCAGTTCTGCTTGGTGGCTGTATGGCATCGCAGGCACCCGAGACCTACACACGCGACACCTATGCTGTCAGCGCGGTGCCTGCGTGGTCGTCCGCACCTACGTCGGCGTTGCCTACGTCGGCGGTGCCTGCGTCGGCGGTTCCTGTCTTGGCGGGCGGTGCGGTGCATCGGGTGAGTGTCTCCAAAGGGTCGAGCCCGCTTTGGGATCAGGACGCGGTGATGGAGCGGCAGATTGCGCGAAGGGCTACAAAGAGCTGTGGCTCTGCGGGCTATCGCGAAATCGGTCGCGTGCTGGCCAGTGTCTACCAGATCGGGGGCGGGACCCAGTTCAATTATGACGTGACAATTCAGTGTCGCACGTGATGCAAAGCGGTTGCTTGCAGGGCAGGGCCTCTGCTATAGCGACCCGTGGCTCCTTCGGGGGCCTCGAATCAATTGCGTAAGCAAAACAAGAAATGCCGAGTCTGGCCCAGCTACGCTTCTGGGGTCATGTCCGGCGAGAGGAGAAGCGATATGAAACTTCACGAACTCCGCGATAACGCGGGCGCAGCCCAGAAGAAAAAACGCGTTGCACGCGGTCCGGGCTCGGGCAAAGGTAAAACCGCTGGTCGCGGTATCAAAGGTCAGAAGTCGCGTTCGGGCGTTGCACTGAACGGCTACGAGGGTGGCCAAATGCCGCTCTACCGTCGTCTGCCGAAGCGTGGCTTCACCAAGCCGAACGCCAAGCATTTCGCGGTTGTGAACCTCGGCCTGATCGAGAAATTCATCGAAGCGGGCAAGATCGATGCGAAAGCAGAGATCAATGAAGACGTGCTGGTTGCTTCGGGTCTCGTGCGTCGTAAACTGGACGGCGTGCGCGTTCTGGCAAAAGGCGAAGTCAAATCCGCTCTGACCCTGAACGTCACCGGTGCTTCGAAATCGGCTGTTGAGGCTGTCGAAAAAGCAGGCGGTAAACTCACCGTTGCGGCTGCCGCTGCCGAGTAAGGCTGAATAAGCTGTTGTGAGCGGGCGCGTGCCCGCTTACATAGGCATAGGTTTTCTGGCGCCGCCGATCGGGAACCCGGTCTGGCGGCGCTGACATGAAAGAGACAGGCATATGGCATCTGCTGCAGAGCAAATGGCGGCGAACCTCTCTTGGGGCGCCCTGGGCAAGGCCACCGAGCTTCGCCAACGGATTTTCTTCACCATCGGTCTGCTGATCATCTACCGGTTGGGGACCTATATCCCTGTGCCGGGGATCGACGCACAGGCCCTGCGCGACTTTATGGAGAACGCAGGCTCGGGTCTCGGGGGCATCCTGTCGATGTTCACCGGCGGTGCGCTTGGCCGCATGGGTATTTTTGCTCTGGGCATCATGCCGTATATCTCGGCCTCCATCATCGTTCAGTTGCTGGCCGCTATGGTTCCGGCGCTGGAGCAGATGAAGAAAGAGGGCGAACAGGGCCGCAAGAAGATCAACCAGATTACCCGCTATGGCACCGTGGCCCTTGCGACCTTCCAGGCCTTCGGTCTGGCAAAATCGCTGGAAGCCGGTGGGTTGGCGCATGATCCGGGCATGTATTTCCAAGCGGCTGTGGTGATCACGCTGGTTGGCGGCACCATGTTCCTGATGTGGGTCGGCGAACAGATCACGTCGCGCGGTATCGGTAACGGCATCTCGCTGATCATCTTCGTCGGCATCGTGGCCGAGATTCCTGCGCATTTCGCAAGCTTCCTTGCGCAAGGCCGTGCGGGGGCGATCTCGCTTCCGGCAACCATTGCCGTGATCGTCATGATCATTGCGGTCATCGGCTTCGTGGTCTTCATGGAACGCGCTCTGCGCAAGATCCATATTCAATATCCGCGCCGTCAGGTGGGGATGAAAATCTATGATGGCGGCTCGTCGCACCTGCCGATCAAGGTGAACCCCGCAGGTGTTATCCCTGCGATCTTCGCCTCGTCGCTTCTGCTGCTGCCGACCACCATTGCGACATTCTCGGGCGGGAATACCGGCCCCGTGATGTCGACCATTCTGGCTTATTTCGGGCCGGGTCAGCCGCTTTATCTGCTGTTCTACGTGGCGATGATCGTGTTCTTCGCGTATTTCTACACGGCGAACGTTTCTTTCAAATCGGATGAAGTCGCGGACAATCTCAAGAACCAAGGCGGTTTTATTCCGGGCATCCGTCCCGGCAAGAAAACCGAAGATTACCTTGATTACGTGGTTTCGCGTGTGCTGGTGATCGGTTCGGCATATCTGGCGGCGGTCTGCCTGCTGCCGGAAATCCTCCGCTCTTCGCTTTCGATCCCGTTCTATTTTGGCGGCACCTCGGTTCTGATCATCGTTTCGGTGACGATGGACACGATCAATCAGGTGCAGTCGCATCTTCTTGCGCACCAATACGAAGGTCTGATCGAAAAATCTCAACTTCGTGGTAAGCGCAAGAAGTCCGGTCGTAAGGCCCCCGCGCGCCGCTGAAAGGAAAGACATCATGACCAATATCATCTTGCTTGGCCCGCCCGGGGCCGGCAAAGGCACCCAGGCAGGTAAGCTTGTCGCAGATCGCGGGATGGTCCAGCTGTCCACTGGCGATATGCTGCGCGAGGCCAAGACCTCCGGCACCGAGATGGGCAACAAGGTTGCCGAGGTGATGGATCGTGGCGAGCTGGTCACCGATGATATCGTGATCGGCCTGATCGAAGAGAAGCTGTCCTCGGACGAGGGCAACGGGTTCATCTTCGACGGCTTCCCGCGCACGTTGGGGCAGGCGGATGCGCTGAACGCGCTTCTGGCGCGTATGGGGCAGAAGCTGGATGCCGTGATCGAGCTGGTTGTCGATGATGCCGTTCTGGTGAACCGCATTGTCGGGCGCGCCGAAGAGGCCCGTGCGGCAGGTCAGCCGGTCCGTAAGGATGACAATGCCGAAGTCTTCGGCGACCGCCTGCGCGAGTATTACAAAAAGACCTCGCCGCTGATCGGTTATTATTATCACGCGGGCGATCTGTTCCGCGTTGATGGTCTGGCTGAAATCGGCACGGTCTCGGCGCAGATCGCGGCGATCCTTGATCAGCAAGAATAATGCATAGAGAGGCTTGACCTGAAGGAGGATACCTCGTAGGTGCAAGTCTCTCTTATGAGAATCAATTTTTCGATGGGTCAGTCGGTCTGTCGGAATCAGGGTCCGGAACATGAGGTTTCGGGCCATCTGTTGTGAAAAAAGGTTCTGGTACTACGGAACCGCAACGTGAAGGAAGAACGCTTTGGCACGTATTGCTGGCGTCAACATTCCGACCGGGAAACGCGTCCCGATCGCATTGACCTACATCACCGGTATCGGCAACGACACCGCCCGTAAAATCTGCGAAGCCGTCAACATCGACGTGACCCGTCGTGTGAACGAGCTGTCGGATGCGGAAGTCCTTTCGATCCGCGAATATATCGACGCAAACCTCACCGTTGAAGGTGACCTGCGCCGTGAAGTTCAAATGAACGTCAAACGTCTGATGGACCTGGGCTGCTACCGCGGTCTGCGTCACCGCCGGAACCTGCCGGTTCGCGGTCAGCGTACCCATACCAATGCTCGTACCCGTAAGGGCCCGGCAAAAGCCATCGCTGGCAAGAAGAAGTAAGGGGAGGCTTGACACATGGCACGTGATAAAGTCCGCACGAAGCGTAAAGAGCGCAAGAACATCGCCGCTGGTGTTGTTCATGTGAACTCGTCGTTCAACAACACCAAGATCCTGATCTCTGACGTTCAGGGCAACGCCATCTCGTGGTCGTCCTCGGGCACCATGGGCTTCAAGGGTTCGCGTAAATCGACCCCCTACGCCGCTCAGATGGCTGCAGAAGATGCTGCACGCAAAGCACAAGAGCACGGTCTGCGCACCGTAGACGTCGAAGTTCAAGGCCCCGGTTCGGGTCGTGAGTCGGCTCTGCGCGCACTGGCTGCTGTCGGTCTGGCTGTCACCTCGATCCGTGACGTCACCCCGATCGCGCATAACGGCTGCCGTCCGCCGAAGCGCCGCCGCGTCTGATTTCTGAATTCCGGTTGGGCCGTGTGGGATTTCCCGCGCGGCCCAATCGTGTCCGCATTCTATCCTCGGGCGTTCCCTGCTTAGGACATGGGCTGGGAACAGGTATGGAGGCACTGCATGATCCACAAGAATTGGGCCGAGCTGATCAAGCCGACGCAGCTGGAAGTAAAACCGGGTAACGATCCGGAGCGTCAGGCTTCGCTCGTTGCAGAACCGCTTGAGCGTGGTTTTGGTCTCACCCTGGGGAACGCGCTGCGCCGCGTTCTGCTGTCCTCGCTGCAAGGCGCGGCCATCACCAGCGTACAAATCGACAATGTGCTCCACGAGTTCTCCAGCGTGGCCGGTGTGCGTGAAGACGTCACCGACATCGTGCTGAACCTCAAGGGCGTGTCGCTGCGTATGGATGTCGAAGGCCCCAAACGCGTGTCGATCTCGGCCAAAGGTCCGGGCGTTGTGACCGCTGGCGACATCTCCGAGACCGCAGGCATCGAAGTTCTGAACAAAGAGCATGTCATCTGCCACCTTGATGATGGTGCCGACCTGTTCATGGAGCTGACCGTCAATACCGGCAAAGGCTATGTCGCTGCCGATAAGAACCGTCCGGAAGACGCGCCCATCGGTCTGATCCCGATCGATGCGATCTATTCGCCGGTGAAAAAGGTCGCCTACGAAGTCACCCCGACCCGTGAAGGTCAGGTGCTGGACTATGACAAGCTGACCATGAAGATCGAAACCGATGGCTCGATCACGCCGGAAGACGCCGTGGCTTTTGCTGCGCGTATCCTGCAGGACCAGCTGTCGATCTTCGTCAACTTCGAAGAGCCCGAATCGGCGTCGAAGCAGGACGCGGAAGACGGCCTCGAGTTCAACCCGCTCCTTCTCAAGAAGGTCGACGAGCTGGAACTGTCGGTCCGTTCGGCAAACTGCCTCAAGAACGACAATATCGTCTATATCGGCGACCTCATCCAGAAAACCGAAGCCGAGATGCTCCGCACCCCGAACTTCGGCCGCAAGTCGCTGAACGAGATCAAGGAAGTGCTTTCGGGCATGGGGCTGCATCTCGGGATGGAAGTCGAAGACTGGCCGCCGGAAAATATCGAAGATCTGGCCAAGCGTTTCGAAGATCAGTTCTGATCTTCCGCTTACAGGCTTGACGGATAGGGGGGCGTGGGCTACACGCCCCCCATTCAATGCCAGCGCAGGCTGGGAATATCGGGCTCCGCCCCAACTGAGGCACCGGCACGCATCGGTCGCCCTGACAAAGCAAAACGCAATTACGGAGAATTCACATGCGTCACGCTCGCGGTTACCGCCGTCTCAACCGTACCCATGAACACCGCAAGGCGCTGTTCTCGAACATGGCTGGCTCGCTCATCGAGCACGAGCAAATCAAAACCACCCTGCCGAAAGCAAAAGAGCTTCGTCCGGTGATCGAAAAGCTGATCACGCTGGCAAAGCGCGGCGACCTGCACGCACGTCGTCAGGCAGCAGCCCAGCTGAAGCAGGACAAAGACGTGGCCAAACTCTTCGAAGTTCTCGGCCCGCGTTTCAAAGACCGTCAAGGTGGCTATGTTCGCGTTCTGAAAGCCGGCTTCCGTTATGGCGATATGGCTCCGATGGCGATCATCGAGTTCGTCGAGCGCGATTCCTCGGCAAAAGGTGCTGCAGACCGTGCGCGCCTCGAAGCTGAAGAAGCAGCGGCAGAATAATCGGACCTTTCGGTCTGATAAGATCAAACCCCGCCCGTTTGGGCGGGGTTTTTCAATGGTTTATTTAAGATTTTAGTGGAAAGCTGAAATAGGGGGCGCCGCAACTGGTGAAGTGGCGCATTATTTGGTGCGCTGTTTGATTTCTTGGCAGACCGGTAGGCCTTTGGCTTGGGCTGGCTGCTTCTTTTAGTTAAACGTTAGGCTGCCATGTCTTTTGATTCTAAAACGCAAGGTCTGCTTGATGAGCTCAACGAGCTCGCGCCAGCCGGATTTATGGTTGGTTTGCACGTCCGTTTTGCGCAGGCACGCATTTATCATACGAGTTATGATCCCAAATGGATCCAGCTTTACAACGAGCGGTCCTATTATCTGCGCGATCCCGTGGTCTTCTGGGGGATTTCCCATACGGGGCGGGTCCGCTGGAGCGAGATCCGGTTTCCCGATCCTTTCGGCATCTTCGAGCAGGCGCGCCGTTTCGGGCTGAATTACGGTGCGGTTGCGGGGGTCGGGCCGATGTCGTCGCGTTCGATCGTCGGGATTTCGCATACCGCGCGTGAATTTACCGATGACGAGCTGGCCACGCTAGAGCGCATCACCCATATCCTGCACGAGCATCACGAGGAAAGTCTTTCGCTGACCGATGCGCAGGCAGAGGCGCTGCGCCTTCTGGCCGCAGGGGACCGGCATACAGCGGCGGCGGCGCGTTTGGGCATTACCGAAAGCGCGTTCAAGGCGCGGCTCAAATCGGCGCGTATCCGGTTGAGTGCCCGCACCACGTCAGAGGCGATCCGCAAGGCGCGTGAACACCGCCTGATCTAGGGGGTCCTTTTGGCGCGTAGCTTGGCGAACCAGTCGATCCGTTTGCGCATCTCGCGTTCGAACCCGCGGTCGGGCGGGTCGTAAAGCTGCGTTCGCGGAACGTTGTCGGGGAAGTAGTTCTGACCGGAGAACCCGTCTTCGGCATCATGGTCATAGGCATAGCCCTCGCCATAGCCTTGCTCTTTCATCAGGCTGGTCGGCGCATTGAGGATATGTTTCGGCGGCGGGGCCGACCCCGTCTGCTTGGCCAGCGCCCGCGCCCCTTTATAGGCCACATAGCCCGCATTGGATTTCGGGGCCAAGGCCAGATAGATCACTGTCTGCGCCAGCGCCAATTCGCCTTCAGGCGAACCGATACGCTCGTAGATTTCCCATGCATGCAGCGCGTGGCTTTGCGCCTGTGGGTCGGCCAGCCCGATATCTTCCACCGCCATGCGCACGAAGCGCCGCGCCAGATAGCGCGGGTCTTCGCCGCCCTCCAGCATCCGCGCATACCAGTAGAGCGCGGCGTCAGGGTCGGAGCCGCGCACCGATTTATGCAGCGCCGAGATCAGGTTGTAATGCTCGTCTCCCGTCTTGTCATATTGGGCCGCGCGGCGTTGCAGGCGTTGGGCCAGCTCTTTGGCATCCATCGGCTGGCTGGTGCGGATGGCGGCCACCTGTTCGACAAGGTTCAGCATCGCGCGCCCGTCGCCATCGGCCATAGCCACCAGCGTGGCACGCGCCTCCTCGGTCAGGGGCAGGGGCGTCCCGCGGGCGGCTTCGGCGCGTGTCAGCAGCTCGCCCAACGCGGCTGCGTCCAGCCGGTGCAGCACCATCACCTGCGCGCGGGACAGAAGGGCGCGGTTCAGCTCGAAGCTGGGGTTCTCGGTGGTCGCTCCCACCAGCACGATGGTGCCATCCTCCATATGCGGCAGGAAGCCGTCCTGCTGGGCCTTGTTGAAGCGGTGGATCTCGTCCACGAATAGCAGCGTGCCCTGACCCGCGCGCTGGCGGGTCTTGGCGGCGTCAAACACCTTGCGCAATTCGGGCACACCCGAAAAGATCGCGCTGATCTGGACGAAGTGGCGGTCGGAGGCATCCGCCAGCAGCCGCGCGATGGTTGTCTTGCCCACCCCCGGCGGCCCCCAGAGGATCATCGAGGACAGTTTGCCAGTGGCCAGCATCCGCCCCAGAGGCGCATCGGGGGCAAGAATATGCGTCTGGCCGATCACCTCGCTCAGGTCTTTCGGGCGCAGGCTATCCGCCAATGGCCGGTCGCGCGATTCGCTGGCGCGGGCGGGCGGCGTGGAGGCGGGCATCTCGGGGCTATTGTCGAACAGATCACTCATATCGGCACAGTAATCCCGATATTGCACGAGATGAATACGGGATTTGCGGTGCATTGACGGTTTGAATATGGCACAAGCGCGCAGGCAAGGCGCGGGCCGACCGGTTGACATCGGCCCGTATGCGGGGTTTGAGCGCCCACGACAGGAGACGCGGATGTTGATGACGGTAGTACAAGTGGCGCTGGGTGGCGCGATCGGGGCATCGGGGCGCTATCTGTCCGGCGTGGCGATCTTGCGGCTGATCGGGCCGCAACAGATCCCGTTGGGGGTGATCTTCGTCAATATCGTCGGCTCGTTTCTGATGGGCGCGCTGATCACCTTTCTGGGGCAGAAGGAACTGACCCACTGGAACGCCTTTCTGGCGACCGGTATTCTGGGCGGGTTCACCACCTTCTCCTCTTTCTCGCTGGAGACCTGGACGCTGATCGAGCGCGGAGAGACCGGTCTGGCGGGTGTCTATGTCGCGATTTCGCTGATCGCGTCTCTTCTTGGATTGATTTTCGGAGTGCATGTAATGCGCTGGGTGCTGGCATGAGCAAGGTTCAAAACATCAAAGTCGACGCGGATGGGGCAGAGATGCGGCTGGACCGCTTTCTCAAGAAGCGCTTCCCGCAGATCACACAGATCATGGTCGAAAAGCTCTGCCGCAAGGGGCAGATCCGCGTGGATGGCGGGCGGGTGAAACCGGCCCATCGTCTGGAAGAAGGGCAAGAGGTGCGCGTGCCGCCGCTGCCCGAGGAACGTCCCGAGCCGAAGATCGATGGCGCCGCGCGCGGGCCAATCACGCCCGAGCAGGAGAAGATGATCCAGTCCTGTGTGATCTGGAAAGACGAGCATATCATCGCTCTCAACAAGCCGCCGGGGCTGCCGTCGCAGGGTGGCTCGGGGCAGGGGCATGTCCATGTGGACGGCCTCGCTGAGGCGCTGATGTTCGGCTACAAGGAGCGCCCCAAGCTGGTGCACCGTCTGGATAAGGATACCTCGGGGGTGCTGCTGCTGGCGCGCACCGACCGCGTGGCGCGCCGCTTGTCCGAGGCCTTCCGCCGCAAGACCACCCGCAAGATCTACTGGGCTGCCGTGGCCGGTGCGCCGCAGCCGAAATTCGGCACCATCCGCTATGGTCTGGAAAAGCAGGGCGGGCACGGGCCGCATGGTGCGGGCGAGAAGATGATCTGCGTGCATCCGGCCAAAATGAACGAACATCCCGAGGCCAAGCGCGCCACCACCGATTATTTCACGCTGCATATCCTTGGGCAGCGCCTGTCATGGGTCGCGCTGGTGCCGATCACGGGGCGCACCCACCAGTTGCGTGCGCATATGGCCGAGCTGGGCAACCCGATCGTGGGGGATGGCAAATATGGCGGCTCGGGGCAGGACAATATGGGCGATGGCTGGGGGGCGCAGCTGGGCGGCGAAGTGTCGCGCAAACTGCATCTGCATGCCCGCCAGATCAGTTTCGACCACCCCATCACCGGCAAGCGCATCACCCTTCAGGCACCTCTGCCCGAGCATATGAAGCGGACATGGAAGCTCTTGGACTGGCACGAGAATGACGTGCCCGCCGATCCCTTCGAGGATATGATGTGATGCTGGCCATTTTCGACGTCGATGGCACGATATCGGACAGTCAGCACCATATTACCCATGCGATGGCGATGGGGTTCGAAGCCGTTGGGCTGACGCCGCTGCCGACATCCGAAGTGCTGTCGATCGTCGGGCTGTCCCTGCCCGAGGCGCTGGTGCGGCTGTTGCCCGAGGCCTCGCAGGAGATCCGCGATGCGGTGGTTGCGGGCTATAAAGCCAGTTACAAATCCGCCCGTGCCGCCAGTCCGGCCCCGCTTTATCCGGGCGCGCGGGAGCTGCTGGACCGTCTCCACCGGCGCGAGGATACCGTTCTGGCAGTGGCCACCGGAAAGTCGCGTCGCGGGTTGCGGGCGCTGGTGGAATATCACGGGCTGGAGACGCATTTCCAGTCGCTGCAATGTGCCGATGACCACCCGTCGAAGCCGCATCCCTCGATGGTCGAGGCGGCATTGCTCGAGACGGGGATGAGGGCGGATCAGGCGGTGATGATCGGCGATACCAGCTATGACATCCAGATGGGGCGGGCAGCGGGCGTCCGGACCATCGGTGTGTCCTGGGGCTATCATCCTGTCGAGGCGCTGCGCGAGGTGGGGGCCGACCGTATCGTGACGGATTTTGACGAGCTTGAGGAGCTTCTGGGCAATATGGCGGAGGCGCAAAAATGAGCACCTGGACTGCGAAACGTTTCTGGAAAGAGACCACCGTTACGGCGCATGATGACGGCTTCGGCGTGGCGCTGGATGGGCGTGCGGTGAAAACCCCCGCCAAGGCACCGTTTGCCGTGCCAAGCCGCGCATTGGCGCAGGCGATCGCTGCGGAATGGGAGGCGCAGGAGGGCGAGATCCGGCCCGAAACCATGCCGCTGACCCGTGCTGCCAATGCCGCAATCGACAAGGTTGCCAGCCAGCATGCCGAAGTTGCGGCCTATATCGCCGAATATGGCGGCACCGATCTGCTGTGTTATCGTGCGACGACGCCCGCCGTTCTGGCCGAGCGTCAGGCGCAGGGCTGGGACCCGCTTCTGGCATGGGCCAAAGACCGTTTCGGGGTCGTGCTGAACGTGACACAGGGGCTTTTGCCGGTGGCGCAACCGGAGGCGGATCTGCAGGTTCTGCGTGCCCATGTGGCGGCTCTGACGCCTTTCCAGCTTTCGGCGCTGCATGATCTGGTCGGAATCACGGGGTCGTTGATTCTCGGGCTGGCAGTCATCGAGGGCCATCTGCAGGCAGAATCTGCCTTCACGCTTTCGCGGATCGACGAAAGCTTTCAGGCCGAAGAGTGGGGGCAGGACGAAGAGGCCCATCTTGCAGATATGGTCAAAAAACAGGCGCTACTGGATGCCGAGCGGTTTTGGCTTTTATTACATGGTAAATAAGCCTGTCTAAATGGCTAGGTTTTCGATTTCTTCCTGAGCATTTGCCTATTCGCTGAGCGATTTTCTTGGTTGAAAGTGGATTGGTCCCTTGACCTCCGCGCGGTAACTCGCTCACAATTCTGGCACTGGGGATAACCTCACAGTCTCTTGCGGAGACATGACCGGAAGAGAACCGCTTAAGAACCGCTCAAAAGAGTGGCAACTCAGGAAGAGGTAATAATGACTAAACTTGCACTTCTCGGCGCATTGGCCGCGACCGGTCTGACCGCCGGCATCGCGTCCGCTTCGACGCTGGATGATGTGAAGGCGCGCGGCACGCTCAACTGTGGCGTGAACTCGGGTCTGGTGGGCTTTGCAACGCCGGATGCGAATGGCAACTGGACCGGCTTCGACGTCGCGATCTGTAAAGCCGTTGCTGCCGCCGTTCTGGGCGATGCCAGCAAGGTCACCTATGTGCCGGTATCCAGCCAGAACCGTTTCACGGCGCTGAGCTCGGGCGAAATCGACCTGCTGTCGCGCAATACCACCTGGACCTTCTCGCGCGATGTCGACCTGAAACTCGATTTTGCGGGCGTGAACTATTATGACGGTCAGGGCTTCATGGTCCGCAAGGATCTGGGCGTGACCTCGGCCAAGGAACTTGATGGTGCGACCGTCTGTATCCAGACCGGCACCACCACCGAGCTGAACCTTGCCGATTATTTCAAAGCCAATGGCATGAGCTATAATCCGGTTTCGGTCGACACCAACTCGGAAGGCGAGCAGCAATTCCTCGCAGGGGCCTGTGACGCCTATACCACCGACGCGTCGGGTCTGGCTGCCACCCGTGCCGCTTTCGCCAATCCGGGCGATTACATCATCCTGCCGGAAATCATCTCCAAAGAGCCGCTTGGCCCGTCGGTGCGTCATGGGGATAACCAGTGGGGCGACATCGTCCGCTGGACGCTGAACGCGCTGATCGCCGCCGAGGAATACGGCATCACCTCGACCAATGCCGACGAGCTGGCCAGCTCGAGCGAGAATCCGGAAATTCGCCGGATTCTGGGTACCGAGGGCGATCTGGGCAAGATGTTCGGTCTGGACGCGGAATGGGCCAAGCGCGCCATCAAGGCGGGCGGCAACTATGGCGAGATCTTCGCCGCCACCATCGGTGAATCCACTCCGATCGGTCTGGCGCGCGGGCTGAACGCACAGTGGACCCAAGGCGGTCTGCTTTACGCGCCGCCCTTCCGCTAAGCACAACGCGAGAAGGGGCGCAGGGCAACCGGGCGCCCCTTTTCCATTCCAATAAAAACAAGCCTGCAGGCGAGGCAACGACCTCATTGGCGACCAATCCGCCGCTCTGCCGGATACAGGGGTATAACTCATGTCAAATGCGCATGATGGGCCGGAGCGTGGCTTCCGGCTCAGCGATCTCATATACGATACGCGCTACCGGTCTCTGACCATCCAGATCGTCACGTTGATCCTCGTGATGCTTGGCGTGCTCTGGCTCGTCGATAACGTGATCGCGAATTTCGCGCTGCTGGGCAAGGATTTTAATTTCAGCTTTCTGGGGCAGCGGGCGGGCTATGACATCGCCCAGACCCTGATCCCCTATAGCAATGATGACACCCATGCCCGCGCGGCGCTGGTGGGGCTGCTGAACACGCTCTGGGTCTCGTTCCTTGGCTGTGTGGCGGCCACCATCCTCGGCGTGGTCGCGGGGATCCTGCGGCTGTCGAAAAACTGGCTGATCTCGCGCCTGATGACGATCTATGTCGAAGCGTTCCGCAATGTGCCGGTGCTGCTCTGGATTCTGGTGGCTGTGGCCGTGCTGACCGAGTTGACGCCGTCGCCTGCGGCCTATCGCGGCGAGCATCCTGCGGCCTCGATGCTGCTGTTTGATACGGTGGCCTTCACCAATCGCGGCACCCATATTCCGGGGGTCGAATTTTCCCGCGGTCTGGGCGTGATCGATACACCGCTTGCGCCGATCTCTTTGAACTTCCTCGCCTTCGCCGCTGTGGTCTTGCTGTCGCTCTGGGCCAATCGCAAGCTGCGCGCCCATGCGGCCCGCGTGCAAAGCGCCACGGGTCTGCGTCCTGCGACATGGTGGAAATCGGCTCTGATCCTGTTCGTGCCTGCCATCGTCCTGCTGGCGGCGCTCGGCATAACGCTGAACCCGCCTGTGCTCGAGCGGTTCAACTTTACCGGCGGGGTGGATGTGTCGAACGCGCTGGTCGCGCTGTGGCTGGGTCTGACGCTCTACACCGGTGCCTTCATCGCGGAAATCGTCCGTGCGGGCATCATGTCGGTGTCGCGCGGGCAGTCCGAGGCGGCATTTGCCCTCGGGCTGCGTCCGAACCGCACGATGAAGCTGGTGATCCTGCCGCAGGCGCTGCGGGTGATCGTGCCGCCGCTGATCTCGCAGTATCTCAACCTGACCAAGAACTCCTCGCTGGCGATTGCCGTGGGCTATATGGACCTGCGCGGAACGCTGGGCGGGATCACGATGAACCAGACCGGTCGCGAGATCGAGGCCATCCTGTTGATGATGCTGATCTATCTTGCTGTCTCGCTGGCCATTTCCGGCGTGATGAACCTCTATAACCGGTCTGTAAAGCTGAAGGAGCGGTGAGATGAGCGATACACATGCACAAACCGTGGCCTATGTGCGCGACACCATGTTGCCGCAGCAAGAGCCGCCTTCGGCCCAGTCCGGCGCGGTGAAATGGCTGCGCGAGAACCTGTTCTCCGGCTGGAGCAACACCGTCCTGACCCTTCTGGGGCTGGCCGTCGTCTATATGTTTGTCATGCATTTCTATGCGTGGTTCCTGCATGGCGTCTGGAATGCCGATAGCCTGTCGCAATGTCGCAAGATCATTGCCGATACATGGGGCGAGGGCGCGAACGGTGCCTGCTGGGCGGTGATCAAGCATCGCTGGAACCAGATCATCTTCGGCTTCTATCCGAGCGATCTCTACTGGCGTCCGACCCTGACCTTCGTGCTGCTTTTCGTCGCGATTGCGCCGGTGCTGTTCTCGCAGTTGCCGCGGATGCTGCTGGCCTTCTCGGTGGCCTATCCGCTGCTGGCCCTATGGCTGCTGTGGGGCGGCTCTCTCTGGCCGGTGATCATGATCGCCGTGGGCTTTGCGCTGGGGTTTGCCGCGCTGCGTCTGGTGACGCCGCTGAACAAGGTCCTGGCGGTGGCGGCGGCCATTGTGCTGCCGGTGCTGTTCTGGCTCTATGCCACCGATCCGGTCGATGCCGCGCTGTCCGCAGTGCTGCCCGTCGCCATCACGCCGGTAGGCTCGAACCAGTTCGGGGGCTTCCTGCTGGCCATCGTGATCGGGGCAGGGGGCATCGGCCTGTCGCTGCCCTTGGGGATCATGCTGGCGCTTGGCCGCCAGTCGAATATGTTCCTGATCAAGACGCTCTCGGTGATCTTCATCGAGTTCATCCGTGGCGTTCCGCTGATCACGCTGCTGTTCGTGGCCTCGACCCTGCTGAACTACTTCCTGCCGCCGGGCACCAGCTTCGACATCATCCTGCGGGTGATGATCCTGGTGACGCTCTTCTCGGCGGCCTATATCGCAGAGGTTATCCGTGGCGGTCTGGCAGCCTTGCCGCGTGGCCAATATGAGGCCGCCGATGCGCTGGGTCTGGATTACTGGAAAGCACAACGGCTGATCATCCTGCCGCAGGCGCTGAAGATCTCGATCCCGGGTATCGTGTCGACCTTCATTGGCATGTTCAAGGATACGACGCTGGTGACCTTCGTGGGCCTCTATGATCCGCTGAAATCCATCCCCGATGCAATCCGCAACAACTTCGAATGGAAGGGGATCTACTGGGAACCCTTCATCTTCGTGGGGGTGATTTTCTTCCTCTTCAACTTCGGCATGTCGCGCTACTCGATGTATCTCGAGCGCAAGCTGAAACGTGACCACCGATAAGGAGGCCAGAGACTAATGGCTGATATGACTATGGCACCTGCTGCTAATCCGAAGGCTTCCGACGAGGTCGCAATCCGTATCGAGGGCATGAACAAGTGGTACGGCCAGTTCCACGTTCTGCGCGACATCAATCTGACCGTCACCCGTGGCGAGCGGATCGTGATCGCGGGGCCCTCGGGGTCGGGGAAATCCACCATGATCCGCTGCATCAACCGTCTGGAAGAACACCAGTCGGGCAAGATCATCGTGGACGGCACCGAGCTGACCAATGACCTGAAGAACATCGACAAGGTGCGCTCGGAAGTCGGGATGGTGTTCCAGCACTTCAACCTCTTCCCGCATCTGACGATTCTGGAAAACTGCACGCTGGCACCGATCTGGGTCCGCAAGATCCCGAAGAAGCAGGCGGAAGAAACCGCGATGCATTTCCTTGAAAAGGTGAAGATCCCCGATCAGGCCCATAAATATCCGGGCATGCTTTCGGGCGGCCAGCAGCAGCGTGTGGCGATTGCCCGCTCGCTGTGCATGATGCCGAAGATCATGCTGTTCGACGAGCCGACCTCGGCGCTTGACCCCGAGATGATCAAGGAGGTGCTCGACACCATGATCGAACTGGCGGAAGAGGGCATGACCATGCTCTGCGTGACCCACGAGATGGGCTTCGCGCAATCCGTGGCTGACCGCGTGATCTTCATGGCCGATGGTCAGATCGTGGAGCAGAACAACCCGCATGACTTCTTCCACAACCCGCAGTCGGAACGCACCAAGCAGTTCCTGAGCCAGATCCTCAATCACTGAGACTGGCGTCGGTTAGGGCGCGGAGGGGGCATCGCCCCCGACCGGATCGGCTTGGGGTTCAATGCCCCAGGCCGATCCGGCCCCCATTGTCGGATACCCTCAGGGCCGTGGGGCGCGTTCCCATCGGCCCTTTTCCATGCCCTCGCTCATGGCAGCAGGCGGCAGGCGCCGCGGGTAAATCCATCTCGGTCGGGCAATCGCCTGAAAGAAAAGCGCCCCGAAACCTGCCGAAGCCGCCAGCGACAGAGGCTTCGGCCTGCAGGCCCGAAGAGGTCACCGAAGAGTTGATATGGCAGCTTAGCCGCGGCGGCTGGGGGTGAAGAAATCGATCACCGACCCGCTGCCCGGTTTCAGCTCGGCCCAGCTATCGATCTGGAAATCCACCACCAGCGTTGCACAGGTCACATAGCGGCGGAAATCCGAGGAGAGCGGCACCCGCGCGGGCAGGCTCGCGGCAAAATCCGCAATGCCGGGATTATGTGCCAGCATCATGACCGTCGGCATATGTGCCTGCCGGAGCGTGGCCAGTAGCTGTGCGGCATTGGCCTGATAGAGTTCGGGGATGAAATGCTCGGCTGGCAGGCTCTCCAGAACCGCGCCTTTGACCCGCGCCCATGTCTCTTTTGTGCGCGCCGCAGGCGAGCAGAGCACTTCTTCCGGCTCCAACCCGCGCGAGGCCAGAAAATCCCCCAGCTCGGTTGCCGCAAAGCGGCCTCGCTGATTGAGGGGCCGGTCAAAATCATCTTGGGTCGGGTCGTCCCAGCTGGACTTGGCATGTCGCGTCAGGATCAGGCGGCGATACCCGGCAGGAGTCGTCATAAGGCAAGCCCTTCTGTCTAAGGTGAAATTGTGATCACTTGGCAGTCCGGATCACAGGCTCACTGTGCCAAGCCTGCCCTGATGCGGCAAGCCCCCTCGGAAGGGAGCTTGCGATTTCCGTCGCGGCGCGTCAGGCCGTTTGCGGCTTTACGCGCGGCGTGCTGGAGCGGATCATCGATCCGGCGCCGCCTTCGGTAAACAGCTCCAGCAGGCAGGCATTGTCCACACGTCCATCCAGAATGACCACCGCCCGCACACCTGCCTCCACGGCGGCCAGCGCGGTTTCGGTCTTGGGGATCATGCCGCCCGCGATCGTGCCATCGGCGATCATGGCCCGCACTTCCTCGGGGGTCATCTGCGTGACGACCTCACCGGCCTTGTTTTTCACGCCTTTCACATCGGTTAGCAGAAGCAGGCGGTCGGCCTTCAGCGCGCCAGCAATGGCGCCGGCTGCGGTATCGCCATTCACGTTGAAGGTCTCGTTATCCTTCATGCCGGTGGCAACAGGGGCGATCACCGGAATGATGCCCGCATTATACAGATCGCGGATCACCTGCACATTCATCTCGACGGGGCGGCCCACAAACCCCAACTCGGGGTCATCGGCCTCGCAGACCATCAGGTCGTCATCCTTGCCGGAGATCCCTACGGCACGGCCGCCCTCATCCATGATCGCCTGAACGATGCGCTTGTTCACAAGGCCGGTCAGCACCATCTCGACCACTTCGACCGTGGCCTTGTCGGTGACACGCTTGCCGCGCACCCAATCGGATTTGATGCCCAGCTTGTCGAGCATCTCGTTGATCATCGGACCACCGCCATGCACCACCACGGGGTTCACGCCGACCTGTCGCATCAGCACGATGTCGCGGGCGAATTGCGCCATGGCGTCATCATCGCCCATGGCGTTGCCGCCAAATTTCACAACGACGACGGCTCCGGAATAGCGCTGCAGATAGGGCAGGGCTTCGGAAAGGGTGCGGGCGGCGGCGGGCCAGTCTTGTTTCATGGTCTGGGGTCTCATGCGCTGTCTCCGTGAAGATGAACCTTGTTAGGACGTTCTGCGCGAAGTGTGAAGAGCATGCGACAGAACGTGAGGCCTTGCGGTTCCCGACAGAACTACTAGGTCTTGTCTGTATCTATCAGGAGAGTCGTATCATGGACGAACGCAAGGTGATCCTACTGACCGGAGCCAGCCGCGGGATCGGCCATGCCACCGTGAAACGGTTCGACCGTGAAGGCTGGCGGGTGCTGACCTGCTCGCGGCAGCCTTTCGACCCGCGTTGTCCCTGGGGCGGCGAGGATGACCATATCCAGCTGGATCTGGCCGACCCCCAGCAGACGATGAATGCCATTGCCGAAATCCATAACCGTCTCGATGGCAAGCTACATGCGCTGGTCAACAATGCGGGGATTTCGCCCAAAACCAAAGAGGGCGGGCGGCTTTCCGCGCTGGAAACCGATCTGCGGACATGGGGGCAGGTGTTCCATGTGAATTTCTTCGCCTCCATCGTGCTGGCACGCGGGCTGAAGGAGGAACTCTGCGCGGCGAAAGGCTCGGTGGTCAATGTGACCTCGATCGTGGGTTCGCGGGTGCATCCCTTTGCGGGGGCGGCCTATGCCACATCCAAAGCAGCCCTCAAGGCGCTGACCCGTGAAATGGCCCATGATTTCGGGCCTCTGGGGGTGCGTGTCAATGCCATCGCCCCGGGCGAGATCGAGACCTCGATCCTGTCGCCCGGCACCGAGAAAATCGTCGAGAATATCCCGATGCGCCGTCTGGGTCAGCCTTCCGAAGTGGCCGATCTGATCTATTATCTCTGTTCGGATGCCTCAAGCTATGTCACGGGCACCGAGATCGAGGTCAATGGCGGCCAGCACGTCTGAACAGGGCGCCCGAAGCCGCCCAAAGGGGCGGTCTTCGCGAGGCGCAAGGGGCTCGATGCCCCGATGCGCCGAGGCCCCCAGAAATAATCACCAATGCGGGGGGCGCTGGTCGGCCAGAGGAATCGCGCTGCTGTCGTCATATTCGCGCTGCGCCTCGCGCTCCAGAAGCATCGACACCCGATGCTCCAGCTTGGTGATCTGCCCGTCCTGACGCGCCACCACATCCGACAGGTCCTCGACCATGCGGGTCAGATGGGCCAGTTTCTCTTCCAGTTGCGTGCTGCGATCCATTCCGCTCTCCACTGCCAAGGGTGGCCGAGCCACCCGAAAGGTCTGGCGCGCTTATGCCATGCCTGCGCGCGAAGGGAAATCATCATTCCAACCGCCCCCCAAAGCCTTGCCCCCTTTGGCGCAAGCCGCTATTGCCTTGGCCACAACCAGTATTGGGAAAGACCATGGCCAAGCAGAAGAAACAGCCCCGCCCCAAGGCCGAAGCGCCGAAAGGCTTCCGCGATTACTTCGGTTCGGAAGTGACCGAGCGTCAGGAAATGCTCGCAACCATTGCCGAGGTCTATCGTTCTCATGGGTTCGACCC
Source organism: Thioclava sp. GXIMD4216 (assembly GCF_037949285.1). NCBI lineage: Bacteria > Pseudomonadati > Pseudomonadota > Alphaproteobacteria > Rhodobacterales > Paracoccaceae > Thioclava > Thioclava sp. GXIMD4216. The sequence goes on along the minus strand of NZ_CP149926.1, from coordinate 2,618,044 downwards.
GCTGGAAACCTCGGCTGTGGAAACCGTCGAGGCGCTTGGCAAATTCCTTCCCGATGTGGACCGCCCCAATGCTGGCGTTTTCGCATGGCAGGAAGAAGACGACGGCAAATGGCTGGCACTGCGCTATGATATGACCGCCCCCTTGGCGCGGGTCGCAGCGCAATTCCGCAATGACCTGCCCAGCCCCTATCGTCGCTATACGATGGGCCCCGTCTGGCGCAATGAAAAACCCGGCCCGGGCCGTTTCCGCCAGTTCTATCAATGCGATGCCGATACGGTTGGTTCGGGCACCGTGGCCGCCGATGCCGAGATCTGCGGCATGCTCTCCACCGCGCTCGAAGCTGTGGGTATTCCACGCGGCGACTACCTTGTGCGCGTGAATAACCGCAAGGTGCTGAATGGCGTGATGGAGGTCGCGGGCGTGCTGGATCCCTCCGACCCGACCCGTTTCGAGGAAGAGCGCGGCACCGTCCTGCGCGCCATCGATAAATTCGACAAATTCGGCGAAGAGGGCGTGCGGCTTCTGATGGGGCCGGGGCGTCTGGACGACTCGGGCGATTTCACCAAAGGCGCAGGCCTGACCCCCGAGCAATGCGATATCGTGATGGGCTTCATGTCCGCCAAACGCGCGACTGGCACCGCCACCGCGGCGCGTCTGCGCGAATTGGTCGGCGGCTCGCTGATCGGAACCGAGGGCGTGAATGAACTCGAACAGATCGCGGAACTGCTGGATATTCAGGGCTTTGGCTCGGACCGCATCGAGATTGATCCGTCCGTCGTGCGCGGTCTTGGCTATTACACCGGCCCCGTTTTTGAAGCCGAACTCACCTTTGAAATCCTTGACGAAAAGGGCCGCAAACGCCAGTTCGGCTCGGTCTCGGGCGGCGGGCGCTATGATGATCTGGTGAAACGTTTCACCGGCCAAGAGGTGCCTGCAACGGGCGTGTCGATTGGCGTGGACCGCCTGCTGGCCGCGCTGCGTGCCAAGGGCCGGATCGGTGCCAGCCACCAAGGCCCAGTGGTCATCACCGTGATGGACCGCGACCGGATGGGTGAATACCAGCTGATGGCCGCCGAGCTGCGCGCCGCCGGTATCCGCGCCGAAGTCTATCTGGGCAACCCCAAGAACTTCGGTAACCAGCTGAAATACGCAGATAAACGCGAAAGCCCCGTGGCTGTGATCCAAGGCTCGGATGAGGCGGATCGCGGCGTGCTGCAGCTTAAGGATCTGGTGCTTGGCGCGAAGCTTGCGCAGGAAGCCAGCCTTGAGGAATGGAAATCGCAGCCCGCTCAGGTCGAGGTCTCGCGCGCCGATCTGGTGGCCGAGACGCGCAAGATGCTGGCCCGCTACGAGGTGAAATAATGGCGACCAAGACCGAGGCCCGCGCCACCGGCCAGCGCATCCTGCAATCCTTCCTCTCGGCAGGGGCGCAAGAGATCCAGCCCGATATTCTGCAACCCGCCGAGGTGCTCTTGGACCTTTACGGCGAAGATATCCGCGCCCGCGCCTATGTCACCCATGATCCCGGTCAGGGCGAGATGATGCTGCGCCCCGATTTTACCGTGCCCGTGGTGCAGGCGCATATGGCAGGCGGCGCCGAGCCTGCGCGCTATTGCTATCTGGGAGAGGTTTTCCGCCGTCAGGATCATCTTGGGTCCGCCCGCGCGGTGGAATACCAGCAGGTGGGCTATGAGGTTTTCGACCGCGAGGACCCAGAAACCGCCGATGCCGAGGTTTTCGCGCTGTTCAACGGGCTTCTGTCGCGGCTGGGTCTGACGGCCACCATCGGTGATTTCGGCATTCTGCGCGCGGCGGTGGACGGGCTCGACACGATGCCCGCCCGCAAGGCGGCGCTCTCGCGTCATATCTGGCGGCCCGCGCGGTTCCAGAAACTGCTTCAGCGTTATGCGGGGCTTGTGCCCGTGCCCGAGACGCGTCGCGAGACGCTGGGTGGCATGCGCTCGGAAGCGCCTTGGATCGGCTTGCGGTCTTCGGGCGAGATGGAGCTGCGGATTTCCGTGCTGAAGGAAGAGGCCGAGGCCGCGCCAATTTCCCGCGCCGATGTGGATAAGCTGGATGCGCTGTTTGCGCTGAATTGCGCCGCCGCGGATGCGCCTGCCGCACTGCGTGCGCTTGATATCCCCGCGATTGCTCCGGCGATCGAGCGGCTGGAAACGCGTCTGGCGGCGCTCAAGGCCCGCCGGATTGATCTGGGCGCTTTGCGCTTTGACGCAAGCCACGGGCGCTCGACGATGGAATATTACGACGGCTTCGTGTTCAGCTTTGCCACCGAGAACCCCGATATGCCGCCTGTGGCCACCGGCGGGCGCTATGACGCGCTGACCCGCATTCTGGGGCAGGGTGCCGAGATTCCGGCCGTGGGCGGCGTCATCCGTCCGGGCGTATTGGCAGATCTGGAGGCAGGCCGATGAGCATGATCAAGCTGGGTGTGCCGTCCAAGGGGCGGCTGATGGAAAAGACCTTTGCGTGGTTCGCGGAACGCGGCGTGACGCTGAAGCGCACGGGGTCCGACCGCGAATATGCGGGTGCTGTCGAAGGGGCCGAGGGCGTTGAACTGGTGCTGCTGTCGGCCTCCGAGATCCCGCGTGAACTGGCGGCGGGGCGTATCCATCTGGGTGTGACGGGCTCTGATCTGGTGCGCGACAAGCTGGTGGATTGGAACAAGCAGGTGGTCGATCTGGCACCGATGGGCTTTGGCCATGCCGATCTGATCATCGCCGTGCCCGATTGCTGGGCCGATGTCGATACGCTGGAAGACCTTGATGCCGTGGCCCATGCTTTCCGCGTGACCCACGGCATGCGGCTGCGGATTGCCACGAAATACCACCGTCTGGTGCGCGAATTCCTGACCCGCGAGGGTGTGGCGGATTACCAGTTGGTCGATAGCCAAGGCGCGACCGAGGGCACGGTGAAGAACCTCACCGCCGAGGCGATTGCCGATATCACCTCTTCGGGCGAAACGCTGCGGGCCAATCACCTGAAGATCCTGTCGGACGGCATGATCCATCAGTCGCAGGCAACGCTCTTTGCCTCCCGCTTGGCGGACTGGGGTTCGGTTTCTGACAATTTCGCCCGCTTTGCGGCGCAGCTACAGGTCGAGACGCAGGATCTGTGACAGGAAAGGCGCCCTAGGGCGCCTTTTTCAATAGCCGCGTGTCCGGTCGACCTGATGCAGCAGGGGCTGTCCGGCCTCGGCCCGCGCGATGTTTTCGGCCACCATTTTTGACGCCGTCTCGGGGCGGGTGGCTGCGGCGATATGCGGGGTCACGGTCACGCGGGGATGCGCCCAGAAGGGATGGGCCTCGGGCAGCGGTTCCACTCGGAAGACATCCAGCACCGCATGACCGATCTGCCCTGCATCCAGCGCGGCCAGAAGGGCGTCGTCCACCAGCACCGTGCCGCGTCCGGGGTTCAGGATCACCGCCCCCTCGGGCAGAAGCGCCAGACGCGCGGCATCCAGCAGATTGGTGGTCTCGGGCGTTTGCGGCAGGATCGTCACCAGCACCTCGGCGCTAGAGAGCGCCTGCGTCAGACCCGCCTCGCCATGTAGGCAGGTGAGGCCGTCAATGGCCTTGGCACTGCGGCTCCAGCCGGTCACATCAAAGCCCACCTGCGCCAGCATTCTTGCACAGGCCTGCCCCAAAGCTCCCAAGCCCAGAACGGTCACTTTGCGGTCTGATGCCAGAGGGGCCGCACGGTCATTGCGCCAGACGCCATCCTGATGGGCACCAAAGAAGCCCAAGCCCAGATGGTGGTGCATCACATGGCCCAGCACCCATTCCACCATACCCTTTTCCAGCCCCTCATCGACCATCCGGCACAGAGGCTGTGTGAGGGTGGTATTGCCCACGATCTTCTCGACCCCCGCCCAAAGCGATAGCACGGCGCGGGCCTTGGTATAGGGGCTGAAGTCCTGCAAAGGGCCTGCGGGCGCATAGACGATATACTCCACCAGAGCAGGGTCCAGCCCTTCGTGATAGGGGATGAGCTCGGCGTGGAGACCCTTGTCCTGCAAGGCTTTCGGAAGGCAGTGGCGGTAATCGTGCCAGTCGTCTTCGGTGGCGGCAAAGAGGATGCGGGGCATGAAAGGCTCCTATCGGGGGCGATGGATATGGGCGCTTTGCACAAGGCCGAAGGCGGCAAGCAGGATCATCATCGCGGTTCCGCCATAAGATACAAGCGGAAGCGGCACACCCACCACCGGCATCAGCCCCATCACCATCGCCATATTGATGGCGAAGAACAGGAAGAAGGTGCCTGCGATCCCCAATGTCAGCAAGGAGGAGAACCTGTCCTTGTTCCGCAAGGCCGAATGCACCGAAAAACCGATGATCCCCGCATAAAGGCATAGCAGGGAGAAAGCACCGACAAAGCCGAATTCCTCGGCCAGTGTGGTGAAGATAAAGTCGGTATGTTTCTCGGGCAGGAAGTTCAGCCGCGATTGCGTGCCCTGCATATAGCCGCGCCCGTGCAGCCCGCCCGACCCCAGCGCAATCTGGGCCTGCATGATATTATAGCCCGCCCCCAGAGGGTCGGCACCCGGATCAAGGAAGGTGTCGATGCGTTTATACTGGTAGTCATGCAGAAGCTGCCAGTCGGTGCCGCGGCTTTCCATGACGGTAAAGACAAGAGCGCAGACAAGGGCGATGACCGTGCCGAAATACCAAAGGCTGACACCGGCGCAGAACATCACCAGCCCGCCCCCCGCAACCAGCAGGACGGCGGTGCCCAGATCGGGTTGGGTCAGCACCAGAAAGGTGGGCAACAGGATCAGGATCACGGGGATCAGCACCCAGATCGGGCGCGACACCTTCTTGACGTCCAACCAGTCATAATAGGCCGCCAACAGCATCACAGCGGCGATCTTCATCAACTCGGAAGGCTGGATACGGACCGGCCCGATTTCCAGCCAGCGCTGCGCCCCCATGCCGATCGCCCCGAACAGCTCCACCGCCAGAAGCAGCAGCAGTGCCACCAGATAGATCAGCGCCGAGACATTGCGCCAGAACCAGATCGGCGTGAAGCCCACGATGAACATCGCCGCGATGCCGATGCCGAAACGTTCCATCTGCGGCTCGGCCCATGTGTGGATATCCCCGCCCGCCACGGAATAAAGCATCAGAAAGCCCACCGAAGCGACCGCCGAAAGCAGGATCACCAGCGGCCAGTTGATGAACAGGATCTTGCGCAGACCCGTGGGGACGGTTTTGAGATTGGATTCAAGATAGCTCATGCAATGGTCCTCGCATCTCAGGCGCGGCTGGTGCCGGAGGGTTTGGCCAGATCGGGATCAACCAGATTCAGCTTCGAGAACCGCTCTTCGATCTGGGCGCGCTGGCTTTTGGGGTAGGCATCCAGCGGCGGCAGGCCACCTGCCAGTGCAAACAGCATGACATCGCGTGCAATCGGGGCTGCCGCGGTCGAGCCGCCCATCCCGTGTTCGACCACCACCGAGACCGCATAGCGCGGATTATCGACCGGTGCGTAGCATACGAACAGCCCGTGATCGCGGCGCTTCCACGGCAGCTGGTCATTGCGGATCACCCCGCGCGCCCGTTCGGCGGCGGTGATGTTCCGCACCTGACTGGTGCCGGTTTTGCCCGCCATACGCCATTCGGCCTTGACCACTTTGGATTTGGCCGCCGTGGCATGGACACCATTGACCACCGCGTCCATCCCGCGCCGGACATTATTGAGCATGGCGTCCGGCATGCTCAGATGTGCGGGCTCGGGGCGGGGCACTTCGATGCCGTTCTTGGACTTGATGATATGGGGCGTGATTTCCTTGCCCGAGGCGATCCGCGCCGCCATGATGGCCAGTTGCATCGGCGAGACAAGCACATAGCCCTGACCGATCGAGGCGTTGACAGAATCGCCCACCTGCCAGTCCTTGCCGAAACGGTCGCGTTTCCAGGCGCGCGTCGGGGCGATACCGTCTTTGACGGCCGACATCGGCAGGTCCGGTTTCTGCCCGAAGCCAAGCCGTTCGGCCATGGCCGACATCCGGTCGATCCCGACCCGCTGGGCCAGTTCGTAATAATAGCAGTCGCAGGACTGTTCGAGGCTCTGCATCATGTTCAGATAGCCGTGGCCCGCATGTTTCCAGCAGTGGAAACGGCGACCGGAAATTTCGGTAAAGCCGCGGCAATAGATTTTCTCGTCCGGCGTCACCAGACCGGCCTCCAGCGCGGCCAGCGCCGTGACCATCTTGTAGGTGGAGCCCGGCGGGTAGAGGCCCTGCACGGTCTTGTCGGCCAGAGGGCGGTGGTCATCTTGGGTCAGGGTCTTGTAATCATTGACAGAGATGCCACGCACAAAGAGGTTGGCATCGAAAGACGGGGCCGAGGCGCAGGCCAGCACATCGCCATTGGTTACGTCGATCACCACGCAGGCGGCGGATTCATCGCCCATCCGTTGCAGGGCGAAATTCTGCAATTTGTAATCCAGCGTCAGTTGCACATTCTCGCCCGGCGTGCCCTCGCGGCGGCCAAGCTCGCGCATTTCGCGGCCCGCGCTATTGACCTCGACCTGACGCTGACCGGCTTTGCCGCGCAATTCGTCTTCCAGTTTGGCTTCAACGCCCAGTTTGCCAAGCTGGAAGCCCGGCAGCATCAGAACGGGGTCGGGGTTCTCGATCTTGGACAGGTCATAGTCGGAAACCGGCCCGACATAGCCCAGAATATGTGCGAAATCCTCGTGGCGGGGGTAAATGCGCGACAGCCCCACCTCGGGGGTGACACCCGACAGGGCCGGCGCATTTACCGCCACGCGCGAAAACTCCTGCCAGCTGACACGGTCGGCCACGGTCACCGGCACGGTGCGCGGACGTTTGCGCAATTCGGCCAGCATATCCGTGACCTGTTCATCGGTCATCGGGATCAGCTCGCGCAGATCTGCCATTACCCGATCAAGGTCATCGACATCCTCGCGCGTGATCGAGATCCGGTAAAGCTGTTCATTTCCGGCAATCAGCAGGCCATTCCGTTCGTAGATCAGACCGCGCGTGGGGGGGATCAGCCGGAACTTGACCGAGTTGCCCTCGGCCAGCATCCGGTAATTCTCGGAATCCTCCAGCTGCATCTTGCGCATCCGCATGGTGAGAATGCCCATCACACCAAGCTGGATGCCGCCCAGCATGAGACCGCGCCGTGTGATGCGGCCCTGACTTTCCCGGATCGTCTTTTCGGTCTGTTTCATGCGCTGTCCTTTTCAGAAAATCCTGACAGGAATATCGGTGCGGGCACGGGGCGCGTGCCCGGGGGAAGGCGGCCTTGCGGGCTAGACACTATGGCCCAGATCATCAACCTCGCCCGGAACCGCCCGCTTGAGCCCGAAGGCCAGCCGCGACAGTCCGATCACGACCGGATAGGCGATCAGCGTGGTCAGGGCCTGCAGCAGGACACGCCCGAGCGGCGGTTGGTCAAGCATCAACACGGTCATGACCAGACGTTCCAGCAAGACCATCGCCACAAGAATAACCGCAGTCATCGCGATTTCGACGGCAAAGGGCATCTCGCGCAGGCGCAATTCGCGCTTGCGCAGCCATTCGGTGGCCAGAAGCACGATCAGGGTCCACAGCCCCGGCACCCGCCAGAACACCAGATCCTGCACGAAAAACACCGCGATGATCAGCAGGGCGGGCACATAATCGGGGCGGCGCTGAACCCATGCCAGAGCGAAGGCAAGGGTCAGGTCGGGGCCGGGAATGCCGTGATAGGTGGGCGAAACGGGCAGCAGCCGGATGAAGATGATGGCCGAGGCGATCACCAGAAACAGGCATCGGTGCATCCATATCCGCGAGGTCAGCGGGTCAACCATTGCTTTGCCCGTTCTGTGCCTGCGGGGCCGGTGGCAGCGCCTGCTGTTCGCTGTCGATCTTGCCGATCGGGGGCGGGATCAGCGCCCCGACGCCTTTCAGCTGCTCTGCCGGATGCGACCGCAGCACCTTGAGATATTCGAGGCGCTCGTAATCGGCAGACAGCCGGACGCGCAGCCGACCGTTGCGCTCGACAACCTGTCCGACCAGCAGACCGGCAGGGAACACACCGCCATCGCCCGAGCTGACCACGCGGTCACCGGCCTGAATACGGTCGGGATGTTCAAGGAAATCAAGCGGCGGGAAAGGCGAGTTGTCGCCCGACATGATCGCTCTCTGGCCCGAAGGCTGCAAGGTCACCGGAATGCGCGAGGAGGAATCGGTCAGCAGCACCACCCGCGAGGTGGTCTTGCCGACGCCCGAGATACGCCCCACAAGCCCCAGACCATCCATCGTCGCCCAGCCATCCACGATCCCGTCGCGCGAGCCGATATTCAGCAGCACCGACTGCCGGAAGGGCGAGCCGCTATCGGCCAGCACCACGCCCGACACCGAGGTCAGCTTTGGATCAAGCCGGACATTGTTCTGTGCCAGAAGCTTGTCGTTTTCCTGCCGGAGCTGGACGGCGGCCTCTTTCCACGCCTTCATCTGCTGCAACTCGCGGCGCAGTTCCTGATTCTGGTCGTAAAGCCGTGCGTAGGACTGGAAGCCCTCGACCATATCCAGAAACTTGGTCACCGGCACCATCGCCCAGTCAAAGGTCGGAACGTATCTGTCGATGAAGGCCGAACGCAGCCGCTCGACACGCGGGTTATCCACGCGCCACAGAATGACCGTCGCCACAAGGGCGAGTGCGAGAATGGCAATGACAATCCGGCGCAGCGGGCCGAGATAGTCCTCTTCGTCGCGGTGTCTTGCCACGTCCTTCTCCGGAAGCTGGGTGAGCCTTGGCCGTATCTCATGCCGATCAGGCGAGGTATATAACGAAAACGGGCGCCCCGCTCAACGCAGCAGACGCCCGCCCATGATCACATTCGCACGCGAGGCAGCCTTAGCTGTCGAAGTCGATCACGTGACGCAGTTGTTTTTCATATTCCAGCGCCTTGCCGGTGCCCAGGGCCACACAGTTCAGCGACTGGTCGGCAATCGAGATCGACAGGCCGGTCTGTTCCCGCAGCGCCAGATCCAGTTCGCCCAGCAGCGCGCCGCCCCCCGTGAGCATGACGCCACGGTCCACGATATCGGCTGCCAGATCCGGCGGGGTGGTCTCCAGCGCCTGCATCACGGCATCACAGATCTGCTGCACCGGCTCGGCCAGTGCTTCGGCGATCTGGGCCTGGGTGATCTCTACCTCTTTCGGCACGCCGTTCAGGATGTCGCGCCCGCGCACCGAAAGCGATGCGCCACGCCCGTCATCGGGCATGCGGGCCGACCCGATGGTGGTCTTGATCCGCTCTGCGGTGGCTTCCCCGACAAGCAGGTTCATATTGCGACGCAGATAGGCGATGACCGCCTCATCCATCCGGTCGCCGCCCACACGCACCGAGCGGGCATAGACGATATCGCCCAGCGAGAGCACTGCGACTTCGGTCGTGCCACCGCCGATATCGACCACCATCGAGCCGGTGGGATCGGTGATCGGCATGCCCGCGCCGATGGCCGCCGCAATCGGTTCGGCAATCAGACCGGCGCGGCGGGCACCGGCGGAGATCAGCGACTGACGGATGGCGCGTTTTTCAACGGGGGTTGCACCTTGGGGCACACAGCAGATGATTTTCGGTTTGGATAGGGTCGAGCGGCGGTGCACCTTGCGGATGAAATACTTGATCATCTCTTCGGCGCTGTCGAAATCGGCAATGACGCCTTCGCGCATCGGCCGGATGGCTTCAATGGACCCCGGCGTCCGGCCCAGCATCAGCTTGGCATCCTCGCCCACGGCCAGAACCTGCTTTTTGCCGTCCTTGACGTGATAGGCTACAACGGAGGGCTCGTTCAGTACGATGCCACGCCCTTTCACGTAGACAAGCGTATTCGCCGTCCCGAGGTCGATCGCCATGTCCGATGAAAAGATTCCGCCCAAGCTAACCATGTTTCGTCCTGCACTGCCCTGTAAATGCCTTGGCGACTCAGGTGGTCGCCCCCAAGCCCGTATAGTCAAGGATGACGAGGGCGGAAAGTCTAATTGCCCTCACGACATTGCAATGATGCACCTATCCGCCCATCACATGGTTGCGAGTGGCCTATACGCGATATTCAGCCGGTAAAAGGGCGGGATTCCGCGCGAAAACTGTCACTTTCCGAACATGCCTGAAAATCACGCGATGGTGTCGGACCTCGGGCTTTTGCTGCGGGTTGGGGTCGGGCAGGAGGGGACATGACCAATAGCATGATCTGGACAGGGACCGCGCAGATCCGGCCCGCCACCGCCACCACCGGACGTATCGCTGCGATTGAATGGGCGAAAATCGCTTTCGCACTGTCGATTGTCTGCCTGCATACGGGGATATTTGCCGACCTGTCCCGCCCGCTGAATATCCTGATCGGGAATAATTTCGCACGGCTGGGTGTGCCCTTTTTCTTCTTCGTAACGGGGTTCTATTTCCAGACGCAGGTTGCACGCGGGATCACGGGATTGCTGCGCCGGATGGCGGGGCTTTATGTGATCTGGACGCTGGTCTATATGCCGTTCTGGTTGCCGCAGGCCAATATGCAGCTTTTCGTCACCAATCTTGTGGTGGGCTACTGGCAGCTCTGGTATCTGTTGGCCGCCCTGATCAGCGCGGTCATGCTGTCTCTTGTGCGGGGGCTTTCCGCCCGTATGCTGCTGGCGCTGGCCTTGGCGATTTTGGCGCTGGGGGCGGTGCTGCAATATGGGCAGCGGGTGGACCAAAGCCCCGCCTTTGGCAGCTTGCCCATTTCGGCAGACGGGGCGCTGGCGCGTAACTTCCTGTTTTTCGCGTTTCCGTTCATGGCATTGGGAGATGTGACAGCGCGTTTTTCGGGCGCTTGGGCCCGATTGGGAAAGACAAGAAAACGCGTGATTTTCTGGGCTGCCGCGGGCTTGTTCGTGCTGGAAGTCGGGGTAAACGACTTTTTGTTCAATGCCGTTGGTCCGTTCGATATCTTCCTGTCCAGCGCGGCCTTCATCCCGTTCCTGTTCCTGACGCTGCAAAGCCGGAATTGGGGCGGAAGGGGGCAGGTATCCTCCGCGTGGTCCACGGGGATCTATCTGGTGCATGTGCTGTGGATCGATATTCTGGCGCTGATCGTGCCGGATCTGCCCTATCTGGCGAAGGGGGTGGCGGTGATCGCGCTATCTCTGGCCTCTGTGCCGCTGTTGCGCCGGATCAATCGGGCGGTGCCCGTGCTTTAGAGGGCTAGGGCGCAAGACAAACGGCGCGGAAAGCTCCGCGCCGTCATCCGTTGTTGTAATCGGTCAGGTCACTCTTTGAACGACACTGTTTTCATATCGGCATCCGGTGCTGTCTTGGTGCGGCGCACGATCAGACGGTTGAGCGCGCCGACATAGGCTTTGACCGAGGCCAGAATGGTGTCGGTATCGGCGGCCGAGCCGGTCACGATGCGGCCATCCTCTTCGAGACGCACCGAAACGGTGGCCTGTGCATCGGTGCCATCGGTTACGGCCTGCACCTGATAGAGCTTCAGGCGCGCGCCATGCGGGAAGATCTGCTTGACCGCGTTGAAGCAGGCATCTACGGGGCCGTCGCCTTGGCAATGCGCGGTTTTCTCAACGCCATTCACGGTCATCACCAGATCGGCCTCTTGGCCGTCCGACCCGCAGATCACGCGCAGTTTCTTCACTTGCAGATGGTCTTCGCCGGTATTGGCGGCGCTATCGGTCATCAGCGCGATCAGATCCTCGTCATAGACCTCTTTCTTGCGGTCGGCCAAAGCCTTGAAGCGCACGAAAACGTCCTGCAACTGGTTATCGGCCAGATCGTAACCCAGTTCCTTCAGCTTCGAGCGCAGCGCGGCACGGCCCGAATGCTTGCCCATCGCGATATTGGTTTCGGTGATGCCGATATCGGCGGGCTTCATGATCTCGAAGGTCTCGACGTTTTTCAGCACGCCATCCTGGTGGATGCCCGATTCATGCAAGAAGGCGTTCTTGCCGACGATCGCCTTGTTGAACTGCACCGCAAAGCCCGAAACCTGACTCACACGACGCGAGAGGTTCATGATCTTGGTGGTGTCGATCTTGGTCTGATAGGGCATCAGGTCGCGGCGGACGCGCAGCGCCATGACGACCTCTTCCAGCGCGGTATTGCCCGCACGTTCGCCCAAGCCGTTGATCGTACATTCGATCTGGCGGGCCCCTGCCGAGACAGCGGCCAAGCTGTTCGCCGTCGCCATGCCGAGGTCATTGTGGCAATGGGTCGCAAAGATCACATCCGACGCGCCCGGAACCTTTTCCAAGAGCATGCGGATGATCTCTGCCGATTCGTCGGGCAGGGTGTAGCCCACGGTATCGGGGATGTTGATCGTGGTGGCGCCCGCCTTGATCGCGGTTTCGACCACGCGGCAGAGATAGTCCCGCTCGGTGCGGATCGCATCCATCGCCGACCATTGCACGTCCTCGCAGAGGTTGCGGGCATGGGTGACGGTCTCGAAGATGCGCTCGACCATCTCGTCCTGGTTCAGCTTGGTGATCTCGCGGTGGCTGGGCGAGGTGCCGATGAAGGTATGGATACGGGGGCGGGCGGCGTGTTTCACGGCCTCCCAGCAGCGGTCGATATCCTTGTAATTGGCGCGGCTGAGGCCACAGATCACCGAATTCTTGGCGTTTTTCGCAATGTCGCTGACAGCGGCGAAATCGCCTTCGGACGCGATCGGGAAGCCTGCCTCGATAATATCCACGCCCATTTCATCGAGCAAACCGGCGATTTCGAGCTTTTCGTTATGGCTCATCGTCGCACCCGGCGATTGCTCGCCGTCGCGCAGGGTGGTGTCAAAGATCAGAACTTGGGAATTATCGGTCATGTTCGCAGCCATGGTTGTCTCCTCGTAAACGGCTCTTAACGCGATTGGACCCCGATGGCCAGCAATCCGCTTGGGCATCGGGTGGCTTGGGCGCTGGCTACCTCCGAGCGGTCGCGCCCAAGGGCACGCTCAGAGGCGCGTAAGAAGAAGGAGAAGGCCGCGCAGCGCGCCGGCACCAACCGTCGGGCCACGCCCTTGGGCGACCTGCGAGGTGAGAGTATTTGCGCTGCATGTCATCATGGGCTGGACTATAGGCATCAGATCCGTATTGAAAAGCGAAAAATGGCCGTATCGGTCCTTTTTTTAGGGTTGAATTCATGCTGCACTGCGGCAATTTCAGGTAGGGAGCAGTAGGGGGCAGCGATGCGCGCATTGATCATCGGCGATACGGGCGGGATAGGCGAGGCCCTGCGGGACCGTCTGGAGCGGGGCGGGCACGAGGTCTTGGGCCTTTCGCGCGCCCGTGACGGTTTCGACATCTCGGAAGAGGCCAAGATCGAGGCGGTCATATCGGGGCTGGATGGCACGTTCGATATGGTGGTCATCGCGTCGGGCATTCTGGGCACACCGGAAAAGTCGCTTGCGACGCTGAAAGCCGACGAGATGATGCGCCTTTTCGCGGTGAATGCGATGGGGCCTGCCTTGGTGATGAAACATGTCACCCGCCTCTTGCCGAAAGACAGTCGCGCCCATCTGGCAGTCCTGTCGGCGCGGGTCGGCTCGATTGGCGATAACTATCTGGGCGGGTGGTATTCCTATCGTGCCTCCAAAGCGGCGCTTAACCAGCTTGTGCGCACGGCCTCTATCGAATTGCGGCGCAAATTTCCCGAACTCGTGGTGGCGGCGCTGCATCCCGGTACGGTCGCCACGGCCTTCACCAGCAATTACACGATGGATAAGGTTTCGCCGGATGAGGCGGCAGAACGGCTGCTTTCGGTGCTTCAGGGTTTGACGCCGGAACAAAGCGGTGGTTTCTGGGATTATTCCGGCAAATCAGTAGAGTGGTGAACATATGAAGACGGCGATCGTGACAGGGGCGGCCTCGGGGATCGGACGGGCGATTGCGCTGCGTCTGGTCAAGGAGGGGTGGCAGGTTGCGGCGCTGGATATCGACGAGGCCGCGCTTGCGACCTTGCCACATGAGATGGCGCTGTGGGATTTTGCCTGCGATCTGGCCGATGAGGCGTCGGTGAAATCGGCGGTGGAGCAGGCGGGGTTCGACCGGCTGGATCTGCTGGTGAATAATGGTGGTCCCGCCGATCCGTTTTCCGGCCCGATCGAAACTATGACGCTGGCCGATTGGGATCACTGGATCGAACCGCATCTGACAGGCACCTTCCTGATGGTGCGCGAATGTGCGCCCGCCTTGCGCGCGGCGCGGGGGGCTGTGGTGAATATGGCCTCCACCCGTGCCATCCAGTCGCAGCCGCAGACCTATGGTTATGCTGCCGCCAAAGGGGGCGTTGTGGCGCTGACCCATGCGCTGGCGGTCGGCATGGGGCCGGATGTGCGGGTGAATGCCATCGCACCGGGCTGGATCGATACGGTGGGCGAGCCTCTGTCCGCGCGCGATCATCTGCAGCATCCGGCGGGCCGTGTGGGCACGCCCGACGATATCGCCGAGGCGGTGCTCTATCTGGCAGGGGCGGGGTTTGTGACAGGGCAGGTTCTGCCGGTCGATGGTGGTATGACGCGTCGGATGATCTATGAAGAATAACCCGCGTCTGGTTCTGGTGCTGGGGGACCAGTTGACGCTTGAGGGCGCGGCCTTGCGTGCCGCCGACAAGGCGCGCGATGTTGTCGTGATGGCCGAGGTCCGCGCCGAGACCGATTATGTCGGCCACCACAAACAGAAGATCGCGCTGGTCTTTTCTGCCATGCGCCATTTTGCCGAAACCCTGCGGGCGGAGGGCTGGCAGGTCGCCTATACGGCGCTGGAGGATGCGGGCAATTCCGGCTCGATCACGGGCGAGCTTCTGCGCCGCGCCGACGAGTTTGGCGCGAAATCGGCGGTGACGATTGCGCCCGGAGAATGGCGTTTGCGGCAGGCGCTGGAGGATGGCCCGATCCCTGTGGTGCAGCTGCCCGATGACCGCTTCCTCTGTTCCGAAGCCGAGTTTGCCGAATGGGCCAAGGGTCGCAAGTCCCTGCGGATGGAGTATTTCTACCGCGAGATGCGCCGCAAGACGGGCCTCTTGATGGAAGGCGATGCCCCCGAGGGCGGCAAGTGGAATTACGACGCCGAGAACCGCAAGCCCGCACAGGCCGATCTGTTCCGGGTGAAGGCGCCGCAGTTTGCCCCCGATAAGACCACGCAGGAGGTGCTTGATCTGGTGGCGCGGGAGTTTGCGGATAACTTCGGCCGGCTGGAAGGGTTCAACTGGGCGGTGGATCGGGCAGGGGCGCTTGAGGCGCTGGATCATTTCATCGCGCATAATCTGGCGGATTTCGGGACCTATCAGGATGCGATGCTTGAAGATGACCCGCTGCTGTATCACTCGCTTCTGTCGCCCTATATGAACCTCGGGCTGTTGGGGGTGCTGGAGGTCTGTCAGGCAGCGGCGCGCGCCTATGCGGGCGGCAAAGTGCCTCTCAATTCGGCGGAAGGCTTCATCCGGCAGATCATCGGCTGGCGCGAATATGTGCGGGGCATTTATTTCCATGAGGGGCCCGATTATACCTCGCGCAACCATCTGGACCAGCACCGCAAGCTGCCTTGGGCCTATTGGGGCGGCGAAACCAAGATGAACTGCCTGTCCCATGCCGTGGCCCAGACCCGCGATCTGGCCTATGCCCATCATATCCAGCGGCTTATGGTCACCGGAAATTTCGCGCTTCTGGCAGGGGTGGACCCCGCGCAGGTGCAGGAATGGTATCTGGCGGTCTATATCGATGCGTTCGAATGGGTCGAGGCGCCCAATACCGCAGGCATGAGCCAGTTTGCCGATGGCGGCGTGATTGCCTCCAAACCCTATGTATCCTCGGGCGCCTATGTCGACCGGATGTCGGATTATTGCGGGTCTTGCGCCTATTCGGTGAAGGCAAAAACGGGCGAGGGGGCTTGCCCGTTCAATCTGCTCTATTGGCACTTTCTCGACAGAAACCGAGAGAAATTTGCCAATAACCCCCGTATGGCTGTCATTTATCGATCATGGGACAAACGAAAGCCCGAAGATCGTGAAACGATCCTCGGGCAGGCGGAAGTCATGCTGAACAAGATCGCGCAGGACGCGTTTTAATCTAGACCTGCGATGATCGCGCGCAGGGTCTCGATGCCCACGCCTTTGTCAGACGATGTCAGGATGATCTCGGGGTGAGCCGCCGGATGTTTGGCCAAAGCGCCCGACACCTGTTGGAACAGGGCCTCATGATCTTTGGCGTTGATCTTATCGGCCTTGGTCAGCACCACTTGGAAGGTGACGGCGGATCTATCCAGAAGCGTCAGGATCTCTTCATCCACCGCTTTCACCCCATGACGCGAATCGATCAGCACGAAGACGCGGCGCAGGGTGGGGCGGCCCGCCAGATAGGCGCGCAGCAGCTCTTGCCATTTCTTCACGACCGGCACCGGCGCTTGCGCGAACCCATAGCCGGGAAGGTCGACCAGATAGGGGCCGTCCTGCGTGGTGAAGAAGTTGATTTCTTGCGTCCGGCCCGGCGTGTTCGAGGCGCGCGCAAGGTTCTTACGACCCGTTAGCGCGTTGATCAAAGACGATTTCCCGACGTTGGAACGCCCTGCAAAACAGACCTCGATCCGGTCGGCAGGTGGCATGCCCGACATTGCCACAACGCCCTTGAGAAACTCGACGGGGGCGGCAAACATCAACCGGCCACGCTCGGCCGCGAATTGCTCGGGGGCGGGGGCTTCCTTGAATTGGATTTGCATCAGATCACCTCGATTGTGCTGCCGGTCGCGATTTCACCGGATTTCGTGACACGCACGAAAACCCCTAGATTGGTATGCCCATACTGGTCTTTGAGCAGTTTGAGAAGATCCTGGTCGCGTTCTCCGGTTGCAGGATTGCCGTCGGGGGCACGGCAGCGGCCCACAGGCTCGACCACTTCCAGCTCTGCTTCGCCCATGCGCAGCCGTTGGCCGATCAGGGTTTGCTCATACATCGGGGCCCAGTCCGACACCCAGAGATTGGCGCGGAAACGACGCATATCCAGATCGCAGCCACAGGCCTCCGAGACCTCCCTGAGCGACGCGGTCCCGATCAGCGAGAGCACGGGCGTGCTCTGGTCGGTCAGCGGCTGGTCTTTGGCCTTGGCCAGAACGGTCGGGCGGGGACGGTGCTCGGGCCAGAGATCGGAGATCCACGCCAGAAACGCGGCCTGTCCTTCGGGTGTTTCCGGATTGAAACATATCTCTGGCTTTGCCGGATGGCGCAGGCAGAACTGGTTTTCAAGGGTCTCATGTGTGACGGCCATCAGATCGGGAGCGGAAACCCCGACGAGAAAGTTCATCTTCCGCGCCCAATCCGTCCGGCCCGCATGGGCCTCGATCTTTGAGCCTTCATGCAGCACGCCCCAGACCCTGTCCAAAGGCAGAGCGCGCCCCTCGGTGAGGGACGCGCTGCTGATGGCTTCCGCCCCGATCGATTTGATCGGATGGCGGAATATGTTGCTTAGAGTGCCGATCATTTGGCCTTTCCGCCGGACTTCTTCGCGAAGCTCGACTTGATATTGCCGAAGATATCGGGGCGTTTCCCGTGCATCGACATGATCGTGTATTGCTGGATGAAGGTGATCGTGTTGTTCGCGATCCAGTAGAGCACGAGGCCCGAGGCAAAGCTGCCCAGCATGAACATGAAGATCCACGGCATCCACGCGAAGATCATCGCCTGGCTCTTGTCGGCGGGGGCGGGGTTCAGCTTTTGCTGGAACCACATCGACACGCCCAAGAGGATCGGCAGGATGCCGAGGCTGAGGATGAAGAGGAAGTTACCCGGCTCTGGCGTGCCCCACGGCAGAAGGCCGAAGAGGTTCAGGATCGAGGTCGGATCGGGGGCCGAGAGGTCATGGATCCAGCCGATCCACGGCGCGTGATACAGCTCGATCGTGACATAGATCACCTTATAGAGCGAGAAGAAGATCGGGATCTGCAGCAGGATGGGCAGACAGCCCGCTGCCGGATTGACCTTGTTCTTCTTGTAAAGCTCCATCATGCCCTGCTGCAGCTTCTGGCGGTCATCGCCTGCGCGCTCTTTCAGGGCTTCCATCTCGGGTTGCAGTTCCTTCATCTTCGCCATCGAGATGTAGGATTTGCGCGCCAGCGGGAAGACGATCAGCTTGATGATACAGGTCAGTGCGATGATCGCCCAGCCCATATTGCCGATCGCGGCATGCAGCCAGTGCAGCAGCCAGAAGATCGGTTTGGTCAGGAAGTAGAACCAGCCCCAATCGATGGAGTCGATGAACTTCACGATCCCCAGATCGTCCTGATAATGCTTGATGACCTCATATTCCTTTGCGCCCGCAAAGAGATAGGTATCTGCCGATTGGGTGGCCCCGGCGGCAACCGTCATAACCGGCAAGCGGGTTTCGGTCTGGTAGATGTCGGACTGCTCGCCGGAATATTTCACGACCGAGGTGAAAGGACCGGTTTTCGGGGCAAGCGTCGTCATCCAGTATTTGTCGGTAAAGCCGGTCCAGCCGTTATCGGCGACCGAGATCAGCTCTGCCTGACCTTCACCGGCGCTCTGTTCGAGATCCTTGAACTTCTTGTATTTGATCTCTTCCAGCTTGCCATCGCTCATCCGCACGGCACCTTCATGCAGCACATAGGTGGATTTCGACGGCGGCAGACCGTGGCGGGCGATGATGCCATAGGGCGCCAGACGCACCTCCTGATCGGTGGTGTTCTCGACCGATTGCTGGATGGTGAACAGGTAATCCTTGTCGACCGAGATCGTGCGGTGGAAGACAAGACCGGCTCCGTTATCCCATGTCAGGGTCACAGGCGTTTCGGGGGTCAGCTTGGCTCCGTCCGGAGCGGACCATACCGTGCGCGGGCCGGGCACCTTATCTGCGGAATAGCCGCCAGCGGGAAGCCAGCCATAGACCACGTAATAGGGTTTGGCAGCATTGGTGTCGTCGCCGCCAACCGGTGCAAGAAGACGCACATCGGGCGAATTCTTGTCGAGTGTTTCTTTATACTTTTCAAGCGAGAGATCGTCGAAACGACCACCCAGCAGCGAGATCGAGCCCTTCAGGTCGGGGGTCTCGATGGCGATCCGCGGGATCTGGGCCAACTGGTCGCTGGTGGCGGTGGCCACGGCATTGGCATCCTGCGTCGCTTGCGCCAGTGCCTCCGGCGTGGGGGCGATGCTCGGTGCGGTGGCCGAGGCGGCCTGATCCGAGACGGTTTCACCACCCTCCGGATTTGTCGTCTGCTCCGGTGGGAAGAAGACTGTCCAGCCGATCAGCACGAGCGCAGAAAGCACGGCTGCGATGATGAGGTTCTTGTTCTGGTTTTCCATGGGCGATGGGATCCGTCTGCCTTTCGGGAAGTCGCTCCGGTTCAACAGAAGGGGGGGCAAAAGGTCAAGCCCTTTCCCCCCGTTCCGTGACTTCCAGACGGAATTCGTGATGACGACACCGGTTTTTAGCTGCCGCGTCGGGTATTCAGGCGCGGCGTCTGTTCCAGCTTGGCCATGTGACGACTGATCCAGTCATGGGTGTCTTCCAGCGGCATGGGGGTGGCAATGCCGCGGCCCTGCACATGGTTGCAGCCCAGTTGCGAGAGCATCGCATGTTCGCCGATCGAACTGACACCCTCGGCAATCGTCTGGATGCCCAGCCCCTCGGCCAGCGAAATGATGGCGGCGACAAGGCGTTGCTGTTCGGCGTCGTGATCCACATGGGCGACGAAGCTGCGATGGATGCGGATCCGGCCCGCGCAGGCATTGCGTACCGAATTGATCGAGGCGGGGCCATTGCCAAATCCGGCCAGTTCGATCTTGCACCCCATTTTGCGACAGGCGCTGAGCGTATGCGAGATCATGTCGTCATTGAGCTTCGAGACGATGTCCTGTTCTAGCACCAGACGGATCTGGTCGGCGGGCAGTTCGAAACGGTCGAATTCCCATTGCAGGCGTTCGGGCATTTTCGGATTGGTCAGCAGCTCTTCATTGATCGGCAGGGAGATGATGCCCACCAGTTCCTCGCGGGCATTCCATTCTTTCAGGGCATGGAACACCTGAAACATCATCACTTCGTAAAAGCGCGTGCGCAGATTGGCGGCGATGACGGCGGGCATGATATCGGTCTCACCCAGCACGCCTCGTTCGCGGTGCAGCCAGCGCGGCATGGCCTGCATGCCGGAGATCAGGCCGGTATCCGTGCAGATCTGTGGCTGGAAATAGGCAACGATCTCACCGTTCTCGAGCGCATCCCCGACCTCTGCCGACAAAGCCGTGCGGATTTCTGCCGTGCGACGGATCTCGTTCGAATAGGCACGGATTGCCGAAGGCCCGTTGCGCGAGGCTTCCTCTGCAGCGGTTTCGGCCGCTTCCAGGATCGACACGGCATCGGATCCGGGACTGCGGTTCATCTGGCAAAAGCCCAGATGGAATGTCGGTGACAGGCTGCGACCGGCAATCGACAGCGGTTCTTCGAGCGTGCTTTGCAGGCGCACCGAAAGCTGGATCATGCTTTCCAGATCCGGATTGGGTGTGGGTTTCAGCATCACCATGAAACGCGCGCCGCCAAGGCGGGCGATGTAATCCGAATCCCGCAAGACCGAGCGCAAACGCTCTGCTGAGCGGCGCATCACATCGTCGAATTCACGGGTGCTGGTATTGGCAACCAGATTTTGCGGTTCGTCCACGCAGATCACGAAGCAGGTCGACAGCCGGTTGCTCTGCCGCGCTTCGGTCATGATCTTGTCCATCATCGGCAGGGCCAGTTCGCGGAGCGGCAGGCCGGTGGCCGGATCGAGCGTGTTCATCTCGATCTCCTCGCCGGGCGTGATGGGGCGGGTCATCCAGCCCACAGCCAGAGCGGTGACGCCAAGCAGGACCATCGCTTCAAGCCCGATCCAGTAGCCTGCGAGAAGGATAGCCGGAGCAAAGGCCATCATTTCCCGTCGCATGAGAATCGGGCCACCTTTGGGGGCGGACTTGCGATTCTGTTCCTTCGACATCACCATACCTCGTCAAACGGCGCATAAATTAATGGCCATAGTCTTAGGTCGGTTTTGTCAGTGTTCGGTTAATCGTGGTGGCGTAAATCGGGGATGTTATCGTTCAAATTTGAACCATCCTGCGGTTTGAGGGCCAATCCGGCAAAGTCGAAAAGCCCCGTGTCCAGCAGGTGGGAAGGGCGCGCATTCATCAACGACCGGAACATCACCTGACGCCGTCCGGGCCTATTTTTCTCCCAGCTATCAAGGAGTTGCTTGACCTGCTGACGTTGCAGCCCGTCCTGACTTCCGCAGAGGTCGCACGGGATGATCGGGTAATTCATATCGCGGGCGAATTTCTCGCAATCCTCTTCGGCGACAAAGGCCAGAGGGCGGTAGACGAACAGATCGCCTTCCTCATTGACCAGTTTCGGCGGCATGGTCGCAAGGCGCCCGCCGTGGAAGAGGTTCATGAAGAAGGTTTCCAGAATATCGTCGCGGTGGTGGCCCAGCACAACGGCCGAGCAGCCTTCCTCGCGCGCGATGCGGTACAGGTTTCCGCGACGCAGGCGCGAGCACAGGGCGCAATAGGTCTTGCCTTGCGGCACCTTGTCCATCACCACGGAATAGGTGTCCTGATATTCGATCCGGTGCGGAACCCCCATTTTTTCAAGGAATTCCGGCAGAACAGTCGCAGGAAAGCCCGGCTGTCCCTGATCGAGGTTGCAGGCAAGGATCTCGACCGGCAGAAGCCCGCGCCATTGCAGCTCGTGCAGCACGGCCAGCAGGGTGTAGCTGTCCTTGCCGCCCGACAGGCAGACCAGCCAGCGTGCGCCGCGTTCGATCATCCCGTACTGCTCGATCGCCTCGCGGGTCTGGCGCACGATACGCTTGCGCAGCTTCTTGAAGGCCGTCGTCGAGGGGGCGTCGGCAAAGAGCGGATGGATCGGGGCGTCGTCATCGTCCAGCATGGTCATGCTCCTTTGCACAATGGCATTTTGCGTCATGGTCGGGGTCAGCGCCCGGCACGGGGTCATAGCCGAAGCCGCCCCACGGATGGCAGCGCAGGATACGCCTGATGCCCAGATAGCTGCCCTTGAACGCGCCATGCAGGGCGAGGGCGTCCAGCATATAGGCGGAACAGGTCGGCTGATACCGGCAGCCATTACCGACCCACGGGCTGGCCACCAGCCGATAGGCCCGTACCGGCAACGCCACGAGATGGGCCAGAGGGCTCATCCGTCCGAACCGGTCGTCGACGGGCCGGAGGCGGATCTGCCTTTGCCGCGGCGCGGGCCGCGCGGGATATCGGGCTTCGGGCCACGCGGCTTGGGCGGGCGGTAATCTTCGGCATGGACCCGTGCGAGGGCGCGGATCAGGTCGTCCTGCATCGCTTGGAAATCATGGGTTGCCGTGGCTTCCGCACGCCCGATCAGCACATAATCCCAGCCGGGCTTGCCATGCACCGGCAGCACCAGTCGGGCAATCTCGCGCAGCCTGCGCTTGGCGCGGTTGCGTGCAACCGAATTGCCGACCTTTTTGGAGCAGGTAAATCCGACGCGCGCCAACAGGGGGGAGACGGGCTCCTCCGCACGCTCGCGCGCCTGAAGCAGGCCTGCGGCCATGCCCTGCCGCCGTGCGGACGCCGCACGCAGGAAATCCGCCCGTTTGCGCAGGATCGCCACAGGGGTAAGCGCATCGGCTACGCATGAAGAAACCGCCGGAGCTGTGCCCGCGCGCTGACCTGAGGGGTCTGTCACGGAAGCGTCCGACGGTGTCATAGGATTAGCCTGTTACCAGTCGCTGCGGCTTATGCCGACAGCGACTTCCGGCCTTTTGCACGGCGTGCATTCAGGACCTTGCGGCCACCTTTGGTTGCCATGCGGGCACGGAACCCGTGGCGACGGGCGCGAACGAGGTTCGAGGGCTGAAAAGTGCGTTTCATCGCTTAACTCCGGGTTCTGATACGGTAGGGCAACACGACGCCAAACGGATTCGGCTGCCGCTCATATTCGAGGCTCGGTCTTTAGTCAGGATAGGACCACAAGTCAATTCACCCGGGGCAGTTTTTTGCCGATAGCAGCGAAGTTGATGACGAAATCACGAGATTTCGGGGCTTGGTCTCTTTTGTCTTTGGCAATCACGCCCTATTTATCGCAAGAAAGCAACAATATTTGCAGACGTTTCCTGGTGTAATCGTCGCGGAGTCACCCGAGACAGGTATGAAGATCAACTCGCTTTCTGGCCGATTTCTTATCCTGACGACGATCTTCGTTGTCCTGGCAGAGTTGTTGATTCTCTTGCCGGGGATTGCCACCTATCGGGAAAACTATCTTTTGACACGGCTGGAGCGCGCCCAGATCGCGTCCCTGTCGCTGCTGGCGACCGACCAGTCGACCATCGATCCGGATCTGGAAAACGAACTTCTGGCGAATGCGGGCGTCTATAACGTCGTTTTGCGCCGCGATGCGGTGCGGCAGCTGGTGCTGTCTTCGCCGCTGCCCGAGGCCATCTCGGGCACCTACGACATTCGTGATGCGTCGCATTGGACGCGGATCAGGGATGCGCTGAAGATTCTGATCGACCCCGAGAACCATATCATCCGCGTGGTGGGCGAGCCGGTGCAGCAGGGGGGGCAGGTGATCGAGATCACGCTCGACACGCGTCCGATCCGGATCGGAATGATCGAATATGGTCTGCGTCTTTTGACGTTGTCTGCGGTGATATCGGGCATCACGGCGGTGCTTCTGTTCGCTTTGGTGCAGCGTTTGATGGTCGCCCCGATCAAGCGGCTGGTGGCGCATATGGCGTCTTACTCCGAGGCTCCCGAAGACAATCGCCGTATCATTGCCCCCAATGCCCGCATCCAAGAGCTTCGCGTGGCCGAGGATGCCTTGGCGGATATGCAGACCCAGCTGACCGCCGCCCTGCGCCAGAAAGAGCGGCTGGCCCAGCTTGGGCAGGCCGTGGCCAAGATCAGCCATGATTTGCGCAATATCCTGACGACGGCGCAGCTCTTTGCCGACCGTATGGAATTTTCCGAGGATCCGGTTGTAAAGCGCGCCGCGCCGAAGCTGATCAATTCCATCGGGCGGGCGGTCAATCTTTGCGAGACGACGCTGGCGTTCGGGAAGGCCGAAGAGCCGCCGCCTTCGCTGTCGCGTTTCATGCTGGCGCCGCTGGTGGCCGAGGTGGTGGAAAGCGAGCAGTCGCTGGAAGGGGCGGGGCTTGTCGATTTTATCGTGGATATCGCGCCGAATCTGACGATCCGCGCCGACCGCGAACAGCTCTACCGTGTGATCTCCAATCTTGTGCGCAATGCGCGGCAGGCGCTGGAGGCCACGGGCGAACATGGCACGATCGAGGTGGGGGCCGGGGAGACCCGTGACGAGTGGTGGATCCGCGTGCAGGATACCGGTCCGGGCCTGCCTGCGAAAACCCGCGAGCATCTGTTCCAGCCCTTTACGGGCGGCTCGCGAAAAGGCGGCACCGGTCTGGGGCTGGCGATTTCTGCCGAGCTGATTCGTGGTCATGGTGGGCGGCTGGAGCTGATGCGCAGCGATGAAACCGGAACACAATTCCTGCTGCATCTGCCGCAGGAGCTTTCCATGTAAGGCATTTGGGGGGTTCGTCGCGTAGGGAATCGCGGGCGGAATGAAAAACTTTCATTTTCCCTCTTGCGCCCCCCCGACTTACCCAATAGATAGCCCCCCACGACGGACCCGTAGCTCAGCTGGATAGAGCACTTGACTACGAATCAAGGGGCCGGGCGTTCGAATCGCTCCGGGTCCGCCACTACTTCTGGCTCTGCCAGATACGACATAGCCTGATCATTCAGGTGCAGATATTGCGGACCCGTAGCTCAGCTGGATAGAGCACTTGACTACGAATCAAGGGGCCGGGCGTTCGAATCGCTCCGGGTCCGCCATTTCTGAAGTTGTCGAATGTCAGACGGAACTGGCTTTTCTTTCACATAGATGTCCGCGAATGTGTTTTTGGCTCATTCTTGGCATGTTGGTCGATTGATTGGGCTGGCGTAGGATCGGGGCGAATCCAATGCCCAATCCTGAAAGACATGCGTGGCAAAAAGTCGATCTGTAGATCCTGAAGCGGATTTCGCGCCGCTGCCGCTGACCGTGCAGCACGAACGCTTTGAGCCGGCCTCGTCTCTGCTAACGCGGTTGGCAGCACGCAATGGTGCACCCTCTGTCTACCAGTTCTGCGCCGATCTGGCCTTTCCTGTCGACCCTCTGTTCCGCGGAGAGCCTCTGGCAATCGCTCAGCTTGCGCAGCTTGCAGGCTGTGACGCTTCTACACTGGCACGGGTCTCCATCTGTCATCTCGGCCATAGCCGCTTCCGCCTGCGCGACGAGATCGCGATGACGCATAGCCTGCAGCGCACGCGCATACGCATCTGCCCTGTATGCCTGCGCCGAGAGGTGCCATCTGCAGAGGAGGCATGGCGGATGCCCCGCAGGCTGCCGTGGAAGTTTACCTCTGTGCGAAGCTGTGCCGATCATGGCTGTCTGCTGGTGACATTGCTGCCCGAGAAATTCACGAAGGATGGACGGGATTTTGCGGCGCAAGTTCGTAAGCATTTTGGCTGGGTGTTGTCGCAAGGCATTGTTCCCGCAGAGACGGGCTCATTCGAGCGCTATCTTTTGCGACGTATTCTCAACGGGCGGGGCGATGCGTGGCTCGACCGGTTCGAGCTCAATATCGCAGCGCGCCTCTGCGAGGTCCTTGGTTTGCTGCTAAAGAAGGGGCCAGAGGCCACGCTCAGCGGTCATGATGAGCACGATTGGGGACAGTATGGAGAAGCAGGTTATCAGGTGCTCAAAGGGGGCGAACTGGGCTTCTTGGCCTGCTTGCAGGAGCTGGCCGAGCAACATGCCGAGAAGCGCTTCTTCGGGCGTATTTACGGGCCGCTGGTGACATGGCTTCAGGGCAGGGGGCTAGGAGATGAAGTCGAGCCGCTACGTGCTTTGATGCGGCGAGAAATCTTTGCTCGTTTCTCGATCCGCAAAGGCGTTCAGGTCTTTGGCGTGCCCTCTGAGGGTATTGCTGCGCGCAATGAGGCACTTGTTCCGTCAATTGAGGGTTTCTCCCTTAAAGAGCAAGCGCTGCTTGTCCGCAGGGCGCTGGCATATAGGCAAGAGGATGGAACGGTCGTCGCTAAAAGCTTTGTCACCGAGACTATGCTTTCTGCCTTCGGGCGGGAACTAGGGGAGCAGACCGAGGCAGATGAAGACCCGAGTGAAGCGGATGAGCTGAGCGTTGTGGCCTATCTGATCGCTGACGCGTCAGGCTATTTGCGGATCACTGATAAGACCGTCCGCTATCTAGTGCATGCTGGCATTCTAAGCCTTGCCTCTTCCAACAATGAGGCCCGCAGCGGCGCACAACAGATATCTCTCAAAAGCCTTGAGGCCTTCCGTCAAAGGTTCATGTCCCTTGGCGAGCTCGCTGATCACACACAGAGCCCTGCAGGGGCGCTATCCACGCGTTTGAGAAACGCAGGTGTGGCAACGCTTCCTATGCTACCGGATCTAAGCCGCATCTATTGGCGCGCCGACTTGGTCATGTCTGGTTTGTTGGCCGAGCGCGAAGCGAAGATTAGTCGTTTTACTCTTTAGGCGATAGCGAAATACGTGGGCTTGTAGCTCTCGGCCCTTTTGTATGTACCGGCTGCTGTTCGCAAATGATTTCTGGCATGATCTCGGAAGTCGCTCATATGTATCCGGCCTGTTGATCGACACGCGGGTCGTGGCCTTTTTGGGGTTACGCACGCGCCGTGATCTAATTAGCGGAAAGGTCCTCAAGGACCGTTAGGGCCGTCAGATTCTGGGGGCGTAATTGTTCCGTTCCATGCTTTCGATCTGTCGCGAACTCCTTTGGGTCGCCCCGGCTAAATACCGGCAGTGACCTCGTCTCTCGGTGCGTCAAACGCGGTTCTGTGTCTGAGGATACTCCAGGCCATGCGCGCCAGTTTGTTGGCCAGCGCCACGGCCAGCTTGTTTCTGTTCATCCTCTCCGATGCGCGGATCAACCAATCGCCAAAGCTGAAGTCAGGCCATCGATTGGCACGCATCAGAATGACCTTGGCGGCCTGAACGAAGAGCATCCTCAGGTATCGACTGCCACGTTTGGAAATGCGGCCGAGCACCGTTCGGCCACCCGTGCTGTATTGTCTGGGAACCAAGCCGACCCATGCCGCAAAATCCCGTCCGCGCCCGAATGCCTCTCCCGTGCCAATCGCGGCAACCATCGCCGTCGAAATCATCGGTCCGATACCAGGAATGGTCATGACGTTGACGCAGTTCTCCTCGGTGCGGCTGATCTGCTCGATCTCTTTTGAGACCGCGTCGATCCGGTCATCCAGCCAGAGCCAGTCGCCGTATAGACCGATCAGGATGGCCCGCATGCGCGGCGATATCTCGTCTTTGCGTTCCTCGAGGATGGCCTCGAAGGAGTTCTTCAAAGCCCGAAGCCCTTTGCGCACCGTGATGCCTTGCTCGATCAGGAAGGCGCGGATCTGGTTGATAGTCGCGGTCCGGCGCGACACCAGACGCGAGCGCACCCGGTGAAGGGCCTGCAGGTCGAGCTGGTCCTGGCTCTTCTCCGGCACGATTGGTAAGTTCGGGCGCAGCGCCGCTTCCGCGATGGCCTCGGCATCATTGTAGTCGTTCTTCTGCCCCTTGACGAAAGGCTTCACATAAATCGCGGGGATGATGCGCGGCTCGAAACCAAGCTGGCGTAGGGTCCGACTGACGAAATGAGCACTCAGGCAAGCCTCCATGCCGACGATGCATCGCGGCAGCTTCTCGAATGTCGTGACGAGTGCCAATCGCTTGATCTGCTTACGCAACACCAACTGACCATCTCGGTCAAACCCGACGAGGTGGAACGTGTCCTTGCCAATGTCGACTCCGATGGACATCAGCTGATCGAACGTCTTCTTATCCATGCTACTTCTCCAACTTACAGACATAGGCTCAGCCTAACCTGCTGGGTGAAGCAGCCGGTACATCCCATTAACGGTCATTCACTAGGCTGGCTCGGCTGCATCGCAGCTTCCCCAAACCGGCCATCCGTGGCATCGTGCAGAAAGGTCTGACACGCCAAGGTCGGCAGTGCGGGACGAAGCGGTCAATCGAGTGAGCAACGCGGCGCAAAAAACGCAAAGGCTTCATGAAAGATCGAATGCCAACTTTGATCCAGTGGTTCTCTCAGCGGATGCCAGAAAAACGCGAAGGTATGGCCGAAATCATTGACCGTGTGGTGATACCAAGTCTCCGGAAGTCCAGACGAGAGATGCTGGAAGAAATGCCAACACTGACGGGTTGTCCCGATTTGGTGGGCTCCAATATAAAACAAGGGTTTAACAATGCGAATGCCGCTTTCTTCCCAAGTTTCTCTGATCGCGGCTTCATCCGGGTCCTCGTCGGATTCAATGGTGCCCTTGACGAATTGCTTGCCAGCAGAAGGGTGAGCAAAAGCCAACACCTCTGGCTGACCGCAATTCAAACGAACCACAATTGGACAGGCTTTCTCGGGCATGATCATGCCCTCAGTTGACCTACTGGCAGGGGTGAGATCAAGGCGCAAGATGGGCTCAAAGCCGCCATGCGGCGGCGCAGTAGGCTTTGTTCGACTTGATCGCCTTCAAGCGCGGCGAGTGTGGTAGATCGGGTGTCGGCAAGCTGCCGAGGACGCGGTGGGCGTGGTGGATGGGAGTAACCACTATGCCAAATACAAACCTGCCTGCCACTCGTGCATGCCGCCCAGCTTGGAACAATAGGCGCATCGTCGGCCAGGCAAGTGCGGCAGCAAATGGTGGGGTGGCTCGTCGTTTTCAAGACTCGACGACTCTGATTTTTTTTAGAACACTGCTACCTGAAGGCCCCTATCTTCTTAAGTTCCCTAAAGTCGAGAAGGAAGTCGATGTTCAGCTTTGCACCCTTGTTCGAGAACCTGATTGGAGCTTACGGCTCGCGATGGCTTGTCGACAAACTCAACATCCCGCCTGAACACCATTTCGCGGCAGGTATCGTAATCTGTACCGCCGTCGGGTACCATAAGCAGCTCCGGCGGGCTGCGATTGAAACGGTGACTGACATCGCCGATGCAGGCGCTGCCGTCGCCGATGCAATTTCTGACGCCAAAAAAGAGCGCAAGCCCATCGAGCCCGAAGAATGGGCGACCGCGCATCATTCCACACGTCACCACCCACGCATCCAACAGCTTCTCATGTGATGGCATTTACCGGCCCTTAGCTGCCGGTCAGCGCGCGGTACTGCATATCTCCCCAACAACCCAAAGCAGACCTCCATCGCGACTGCCGCAAACTTCATCGAGCCCAAACGCCGGAAGATTTGAGCGGGAAAACATTGGACGCGAATTGCCTAACGTTTGAAACTCTCTCGTGATGGCGCGCTTTGGGAGTGCAGGGAGGTCTCCAGCCAGATGAAGAGAAACAAGCGATCAATACCAGAAATCCGCGTAAGGCTTAGGGAGCTAGCTGAGGAGCATGGCCTTGAGGAGCTTCATGCCCTTGCGGATGAAATGTATAGGCGATCCCCCGTCAGGCGAGCTTCAAACAGAAGTGTAAAGCTGACCCCAAAGCTCGCCGAAAAAATTCGTCGTTATGCTAGAAAACATCCAAGCCTACACCAACGGGACTTGGCGCAAGAATTTAACGTTAATCCTGGTCGAATTTCTGAAGCTCTAAACAATGAAATTTGAATGTTTCGGCGACTTGCGGCCGAAAAATGTTCGGCCCTCAGCCGACTTTCGTAGAGCTTCGGCCATATTGCACTGCGGCCCGTCGAAGAGGACATTCGCTGCAACGAGTACGTTGCGCACCCTGCTATCACCTGCAACTATGATCTCATGACCGAATTCGAAATGAAACTTGCAGAAACAATTGGTCGACCCTCATCACAAAGACCATTTGTCTGCGATGGTGATCCGTCAACCTGCTCGATATGGGTCGTTGGTTACAACGCGGCGACTACTGGTGGCAACTGGTGGCGGTTCTGGACGTCTGACAAGGGGTTCGACCTTGGCTTATGGCGTCGAGACTACGATGCCGAAAGAGCGGCGCGCGGTAAGGGTCCATCGGCAACGAGACGACGTATTGATAGACTCACGTCAAAGGTGTCGGGCGTGTTAGAAACCAATATTCATGCGACACCATCGACTGAAATGGCTAATATGCCGGCAAGCACGACAGACGCCTTCGATCTCCTTTTGACGACATTCGAACCGCGCGTCATCATTGCGCATGGTGTTCCCGCTGCAAAGCACCTTCAAGGCTGGACCGGTGGAAAGCTAATAACTTGTCCTCATCTCTCTCGGGCCAGTTATGCTGTCGTGGATGAAATCGTCAAACAGCTTGAGCGCAACTAGCATCAAACTATCCGGAATCGAACTACTGCGAATATGATTGGCCGCTGTGCTCGAGCCAGTCATGCGGCACATTAGCTGCCGGGATCAGGCACAGTGGCGGGGTTTGGTTATTCTTGATAGACATCGATCTTAGCGGTCGTTCAAGCTCAATGCGCAGAACCCCTCTCCTCTAACAGCTGTATGTAATCTATATTTCTTATCAAACGGATTGAGAGCATAAAACGGTCAAGATATCCGCACCGAGCGATCGAGTATTTTTCGGATTTCCATTGGAGTTGAGAATGTCGACTCCGATTGCCACGGCTACTTCACGAAGTGCGGGTATGGCAGGGGTTTCTCGCTGTCCGTTGCGCTCAACCAAAATAGTGCCGTTCTCGAGTTGCTTGATGAGAATGTCACTAGACACCGCCTGCGCGGTAACGCGTAAATCAGAAAGTTCGCGCGCTCGGGACAGCTTTTGAGGCGTATAAACCAATTTAGACGCTGCAGCGCGCATTTCACTGCGCGCTGCAGCACTCGTGCAATCGAGCAGTTCTTCGATCGAAACCTCATTTTCTTCGACGACCAAGCGAAGAACAATTACTCGGTCCACCTGATCGAATGTGTCCAAATTGAATGAAACTTGAGATGATGTCGTGATCGTTTTGACAGAAATACGCTCCCCATCGGCGCTCACAACATCATACCCGTGCTGATTGACGGCCAACGCCATTTGTCCACGTGTGATCATCGCTGCATAAAGCTCCCCGATCCGACCAGATAAGTGGCGCAACTCGGCTTGCTGTACGCCCCAGTTCAGTTCTTTCTCAAACCAAGAAAGTGCTTCAGCTAGGGATTGAATAATCTGAACTTGCGATAATGCCATGCTTTAAATCTCTTCTATGACGCCGCTGAGAGCAAGGCAGCCCGAACACAGCAATTCCGGCCCATTGCCGCCGCCCTGCGCCTCGTCGGGATACTGCGGTAGCAGTTCGTTTTCCGGACATTCGCCGCAACTGCGACATACATGCTGGGCTGAACTCACAGAACGTGCTCTGCTCAGCGCTACCGATTGAAAAATCAGCAACAAGCGATGGACGCGCTGTTTGCATTCAAAGCACTTTGATGGCTTCAGCAATCCTTGGAGAGTAGCTAACGATCACCTCAGTGAAAGTCACTCTGCGCTGACAGCTTCATCAAAGCCCAAAACGTCTTCCAAGATTTCGAATACCTCACTGAACCGCTCGAAATCCTCCGCGTTTCCATGTTCACAGAGCCAGTCACAAAGATTACGTTTTTCATCTTTATTGATTTTCCAAGTCTCCGGCACAGTAGAAGGCACTCCGCGCTCCGAGGTTACATGTTCACCAATAATGTCTACGAAGGCAGCCTTGTGGTCAATTGCGAGTTGCATCGTTGCATTTGAGAATAAATTTTCGACACCCGAAGTGATCCTGCTGTCTTGTTTGGGAATGGTTCGGCGAAACAACTTGCCATTATTGTCTGTCGGCTTGTCCGCGTCGCAGTCATATAAAAGGATCCACTTTTGCCGAATTACGTTGCTCAGATGCGAATTATAGGTTTTCCAGATCATATTCAGGTGGGGCATACCCACTGCGTCGACCAACTCAAATTGGTCTAGCACTTCTTTTTTCTCCAGTAACTCTGCTGCCCTGTTCAAATAATCTATGTCAGTTGTACCTTCGACATAGAGCATCGGCTTCTGACTAGCCTCGACCTTGCTGCGAACGTCTTCTTGAAAACGCGCGCTTTCTTGCATGTGCTTGTAAGCGACTTCAAACTCAGAGAAGCGCTCAACTTCAATCTCTTGACCGCTGGGTAATTCGATAATTTGAAACCCGTTAATAGGAAAAGCTTTCCCCATGCCGATTAAGAAGAGTGGGGAGTGCGTTGTGAGAATAAACTGCACCTTTGGAAAGAGGCCTATCAGTTTTGGCAAAAGGTCGTGTTGTAAATTTGTATGTAGGTGAAGGTCGATCTCATCGATCACCACTAAGCCTTCAACATCACCTAGCTCATTTAGTGGCGCACGGCTCAGGTCAAAATCTCGAATAATCGTCAAAAACATATCGAGCAAAACGGCTTGACCTGTTGAGAGCTGAAAAAGATTTGAGGTGATATGCTTATTGTTTATCGAGATGCCGATTTGTCTATTATTCCTTGCACCAACGCTCCATTCAACGGTTCCCGGCTTATCAAATAGAGTAGTGAGAAACGTAGAAATGGAATCTAGTATTCTTGTCGCGCGACCATTTCGCACCTCAACAAGTTGTGGCCTTACCAGCGCCCCTCCAACTCCGGGCACCTGAATTATTTGGCTCTTTTTTTCTATTGCATAGCTATCGTACACAAGATCAAGCAACCAGCTTTGTAGTTCGCGCATTGGTGCGTAATTTACTATCGGGCGATTTGAAAGGTTTTCGAATTTCTTGAGAGATCCGTAACTTGCCTTGTTACGGAGATTTAGATCATTGAGCCAAGCTGGTTCCTCAAACCTATTTGGAGGAAAGAACAAATGCGTTGCCTTGCTCAAGGCGTCTTTGAGATATGCGCTTTGCTTAACGAAATTTGAATCATAGTGCGACGCTGTATTCTCATCGACCTCCCCCCATTTACTGTAGGCCGGATAGGGAATCGCGTGATCTTTTTTCATCCTCAAAAACTGAGCTTCGGAAACAAAAAGATTATGATCGAAATACACTTCCCCAACAGAGAATTCCGCGCCAGCTCGTACATAGGACGGGCTTCGCAGCTTGTACACTTTGCCAGTCTCAACGTCAGAATCATCGAATACAGTTCCATGTGCTGCAATCAAAGCGCTAACGATGTGAGCAGTGGCAATGCTCTTTCCAGAACCATTCTGCCCTACAAAAATAATGGGCTTGGGAGTGCGATCTTCATTGAAACGGCACTCGATATTGGCTTCCTCTATCGGGCCTGTGTTCTTTAATTCGAGGCGCTGTAGGTACATATTGAATCTCCCAAGAGCAAAGGCGCGTACTGGTTGATATCGCGCGGTACTTGGCAATGAAAGCGGCGCTATAGCGGCAAACCGGATTGATGGCTGTTTTGTTTAACACGACCCAATTGAGAGGAAACGAGCAATCTTCCAAGTTGCGCCACTAGGCGCAGGTTGGTCGGCCTCAAAACGCACATCATTCGAGCGCTGCCTATCAGGCAAGGTCCGCTCGTGGAACCCTTGAGGTCTTTCTTAGGCGGCGCAGCGAATGTCTGCTTTCCGCCTATTTTGTTGAAAAACTCGTGCTTGATCGAAGGGCCATCGGCTGATTCAATTCCTGCAAGGGACGGGAGGATCGGCGATGATGGGACCGCGGCAGGAGGCGCAACCGGCGCTGTTCTACGAGTTTTCTCTGGAGGATCATGTCCCGCAGAACCACCTGCTGCGTTCCATTGATCGGTTCGTGGACCTCTCCGGGATCCGAACCTACCTTGCCGATTTCTACAGCCACACGGGGCGCCCCTCAGTCGATCCAGAGCTGCTGATCCGAATGCTGCTGGTAGGGTATTGCTTCGGCATCCGGTCAGAGCGGCGGCTGTGCGAGGAGGTGCATCTGAACCTGGCGTATCGGTGGTTCTGCCGCCTGGACCTCAGCGACCGTGTCCCTGACCACTCTACCTTCTCAAAGAACCGACACGGCCGTTCAGGCGCAGAGCCGCTGGTATATGGCTCCCGTTGGTGCGATCGCGACGCTCGTTTTGATCGCGCTTGTAAAGTTCTTGATGTCGTAAATTCAGGGCGTGCAGCCTAGCCATAGATTGCGTATTTTCCCGCCCAGATTGCACTGAGATCAGGGCAGGTGTTATGTCGCCATTTAAGCTCGGTGGCGGGGGGTGCGAGATGGATTATTTGCGCCCTTATATTGAGTAGTTATCAAGGCGATAACCCCCGCGGTTTGGAGCCAGATAAGCGCAAAAAAACTTATGAAACTCGGAAGAATCTCTGACTTTCCTGTTTTCCATTTTGATAGCATTGATCTTGTTCTTGCCCTAATCCTGTCGCATAGTCCGCAGCAGTTTTGAGCAAGTTTTTTGACGTTAGGCCGGTTTGGACGAGGACTATTGGTTGGGCATTGGGGCGGACCCCGCCTTTGCTGGAAATTCAGATGCAGAGCAGCCTTATCTCAGGATCGAAGAGATCCGAGATGTAGAGCCGCTGGACAGCCAGTTCGGGACATTGCCGAAGAAAACGGTTCCTGATGTGCTTTACGAGCCGTTCTTTGGTCAATCGGATCCCACAGAGGCCGAAATCGAGAAATTTGGTTCGCTCGATGCCGTTCCTCAGTTGAAGACCTATGCTATTCTCGACGCGGCCAAAGTCCCCAATCTGCCAGAAATCCTTGAACAAAGCGGATTGGCCTATCGCTGCTTGTTCAAAGGCGGGGCAGCGGAAGAGCTTAAAAAGAGCGCCCCATATCTGGTCGATATGAGCTTGGGGAACCGGTCTGGTGAGGAACCCGCGCCGGGGTCGCCGTTCCATCGCAACTTCTTCCGAAAATACTGGGGCAAGAATGTTGGAATACTGCTACGAACCACTGCATCGATGGATGAAATTTGGTCGCATTTAAGAAAATTTACACGTCTCCAGGTTGAGCAGGACAAGAGATGGGTCTTTTTTCGATATTGGGACCCGCAAATCACGCCTTGCTATTTTGACAGTATCAGGGATCTTCCCCAGAAGATTGTTCAATGGCTCTATATGCGCGATGATCAGCGCGTGGCCTTGATTGCAGGCGATCAACCAGAGTCGCAAAATGCTTGGCTGATCCGGCCTTGCTTTGAAAACCTCGTAGGTGTCAAAGCGAAGGGCATTCCAGTGCTGTCTGATGTGGAACTTGACGGTTTCGAGCGTTTCAGGGCCTATCGCTATGAGACGCGCGCCATGGCATTCTTCCGAGATCAGTTTCCGCAGAAAGCCGCTGCGTTAACGGATGACTCGCTCCGCCAGGTGGTCCGCATCGCCAGTCAAAAAGCTAAGGCAAAAGGGATTGCTTCTGAGAAGGACCAATTCAAATATTTGATCGCTGTTGCGTTTTTGGGATGCTATTTTGAGGATGATTCGCAATATCGTACTACTTTGACATCCATTGGCTGGTTTTCTGAGAATGAGCGCGCTTACGCGCCTTACATGGCGGGCTTGACCGAGGTTGTGAGTGCGCATGTTGCGGATATCCATAAAGATCTGGCGCGCCCCAAGCGTATACTCTTAGGGTTCGAGAGGATCTATTCCAGCCCTTCGGATCAGCTGACCTATGACCATATTCGAGGTATTTTAAGCAATATCTGGCCCACACGGTGTCAACGCCTTGGTGTGGAGCAGGTCAATGCGTTCATTAGCCAAGCCGGCGGCTTGGCGCAACACCGCTTCAACCTGTCTGGCAGCGATCTCGTTGCTTATGTTGTCGCTGCGATGTATTTCGGATCAAATTTTGGTGGCGACCCGCTATTCCCATGGGCATCCCAGGCGATTGCACAGCCTAATGTTGAAAAAGGTCGGCATCAAATCGGAGCTGTTGTTTTTGATATTTTTGCGAATTTTTGGAAAGAAATGAAATGAGTAAGGAATTTTTCCAAGGAATTTCTGGTGCAATCGAAAGTATTTTCTCTTCACCTGTCAAAGCGGCATCATTGCCAAGCTCAACTTCGGAGGGGAGTGGGTCATCAAGTACAGCTTCAAGTGATCCTGTAGTTAAAGATGACCCGGTGAAAAGCGCAGAACGCGCAGCCGAGCAGCAGGGGTCAAGCGAAGATCCAGGGTGTTTATCCGGCAAATGCTGCCAACTCGTGACTGAAGCAATGATTCGCGCTGTTTGGCCTCACGGAAACGCAAAGAGAATAAGTATTGTTGCTGAAGGTCTTAACATAAATATCAATGAT
Organism: Thioclava sp. GXIMD4216; assembly: GCF_037949285.1. Classification (NCBI taxonomy): domain Bacteria; kingdom Pseudomonadati; phylum Pseudomonadota; class Alphaproteobacteria; order Rhodobacterales; family Paracoccaceae; genus Thioclava; species Thioclava sp. GXIMD4216. Next base: position 2,581,774 of record NZ_CP149926.1, on the reverse strand, counting down.
GGGAAAATTGATAACGAGCTTCGGCTCACGCATTTTATCGCTCAAGCGAAGCATGAAACAGGGCCTAGCTTGGCTTTCGCCGAAAATCTGAATTATGACGAAGAGGGGTTATTCACTAGCAGATATTCTTATTATAATGGTCATAGAGATCGTTGTAAAAGAGATGCACGCAACGTAGAGGCGATCGCGAACAATGCGATGGCTGATGAAAATAGAAAACCTGGATTTGAGCTTGGAAACACACAACCGGGGGATGGTTGGCGCTATAGAGGTCGTGGCTTACATCAACTTACCGGGCGTGATAATTATCGAAATTTCACCAGAGACCATGAGAAAATTTGGGGCGAAAAAATAGATTTTGAAGCCAATCCTGAATTAGTGGACCAACCGATTTACGCTGTTAGGTCTGCATTGGCATTTTGGGTTCGAAAAAAGTTATATGATATAGCAGACCGAGGTGCGTCTGATGACGTGACAGACGATATCACTAGAGTAATAAACAGCGGTCTGTTTGATAAAAAGGAGGGTATCAAGAATCACGTGATACCGCGACGCCAAAACGTTAATAAAATTTATAGTCGGCGCGTTTTTAAAGATGTCTGCTTCAATACCTCAAAGTTATTAAGCAATGCGAAAGCTAGAGAACCCAGATGAAATATATTATTATTTTGTTTTTCTATATCTGTTCCACCATTTGTGTCTGCGCTCATGATCTCCGAGAAGGGCAGGTCTTAATAACCCAGTCAGATGAGTTATCTGAAGTAGAGACGAATAATATAAGGGCATCTTTGATGCCGAATTATGATGATGACATCTCTTTTTTAGAAGTGGTTGATAAAAAGAATACGAAGAAAAAACGTATTGGGCTATCTCCTTACTACAGATTTGATAGGACGACTGTTAAGAGGGCTGGAGAAATTAATTTCTGCTCTCAACTTGGCTATTATGTGGTTTTGGAGGTGTATCTGGAGCCTCGGACCGCATACTTATTTGAAAAAGAAGAGGGGGTATACGATTCACTGTTTTTGTTCGATTCTAAGGTTGATTTGGTTGGCCAAATTAATGAATCAAAAGATAAAGATTTAGATGTATATAGTCTTTATTCATCAAAAGAACTGACATGTGCCCATGGTGAAGTTTCGCTTTCGAATCCATAAATTGTTGGGTGTCTCTGAGAACGTGCTCTGCCCCCTGAAAACTGGATCGATTGAAGTTGGAGTTTTTCGCTAAATTTTCCTGGCTGGAAGAGGAGCGGAAACGCATGAAGTCATCGAAGTTCACGGAGGCGCAGAAGGCGTTCATCCTGAAGCAGGGCGTGTATTGACCCACGGAAATCCTGCTCATGCTACAAAGGAGAACGTGGCAATGAGTATGACAATGGACGACAGCATCAAACGTTGGACGGCCAAGCGGAAGACGGCGCTGGTCATCGAGATCATTCAAGGCAAAACGACGGTGGCCGAAGCCAGCCGATCGTTCGACCTGACGCCTTCCGAGATCGAAGGCTGGGTCGAGGATGCAAAGCGGGACATGGAGAACTCCCTGCGCGCGAACCCGCTCGACATTCGCGAGCAATACGAGAAGCAGCTGAAGGATCTGCAGGAAGCCTGTGGTGAGGCGATGCTGGAACTGCGCGCTCGAAAAAAGCTGCAGGCCCTCATGGTGAGGCAGTAGGCCGCCACTGGTCCGAGGCCACTGCCGAACGGAGGACGGCAATTGATCCGGACGCTCCATGAGGGCCTGCTGGCCGATGGTGTAGCGGTCTCGTGTATTGACCCAGCTGAATCTGCTCAGGTTAAGCCGCTGATCTGAATGCCTCGACAGGCGTGCGCATTGCAAGGGCCTGATGAGGGCGGCGGTTGTTGTAGAAAGCGATCCAGTCGGCGATGACACGCATTGCGTGTTGGATTGTCTCGAAACGGTGGCGCTGCACACATTGCTCCGTCAGCGTCCTGATGAAGCGTTCAACCATGCCGTTCTGTTGCGGGCAGTGCGGGGTTATGAACTCCTGCTTCAGCCCGTAACTACGGACAATTTTTGTGAAGTGGTGGCTGGTGAAGACCAAGCCGTAACACCTTCGGAACGCATCGGTCGGAGATGCTATGATCGCCTGCGCAGCCCCCAAATCGCGCAGCAGGTGATCATAGCCGACGCCAGGTCCCTACAGTGGTTTGTACGAACCACACCACGAGGGAGACCGACTATGACCACGATGAGTATTACACACACGAAGACTGTTTTGGCCGCAATCGACATCGCCAAGTCGCGCCGCAGAAGATTGACGGTTCTCAATCGGCTGGAAGATTTTGACCGTCTCATACAGGCTCTGACAGGATACGGTCTACCTGTCCGGGTCGCATTCGAGGCTACCGGATGCGTACTGACGCGCTTCCTGCGCTCAACCCGTTTGTCGCGGAAGTTTCCCCCAATCTCCACCAGCAAAGAACTGCGTCTCATGTCACGATTGCATACCGTTGTATGGGTGCGAGATCTTTATGCTTGAGGCCGCTTTCATACGATGCCTTGTCTCTCGGTCTGGTTTGCGGGCGAGGCGTTCGCTTCCGAGCATTGGAAAAGCGGCGCCTCTTCTCGAGAGACTGCCGAAGTCACAGGGGCCACATGTTCAATTCGGGCTGGGTCCGGGGGCATCCACAGACCCTTGTACCGCTTCCCATTCCTCAATGCCGGGACCGGAGAGGGCTGTCCGGCGTGGCGGGCGGGCTATGTTTACGAGATGCGGTTCGCGTCGAGTAGGGTGCGGAATTCGCTTAGATATTCTTTTCGGTTCTGTGCCAGCCACTGCACGATCTCGGGCGTGGCCAGCAGCTTGCGCAGATATCCGCGGGCGAGGGTCAGATGCAGGGTGTCCATGCCGAAACTGTCTTCGAATGTCCGGATTTTCGTTTGCAGATTGAGCAGTTCGCGTTCCATATGGGCAAGCGCCGTTGCTGTGATGGCCTGCCCGTCGGAGCCCGCAGGCTTGCGGCGGCGCTGGGCCAGATGATGGTCAGGCGTCGCTGCAAGCAGGGCCTTGGCAAATCCCGAGCTGAAATTGTTTTGCCCCAGCATCAGTTCAGCCGCCTCGATCTGGCGAAGGGGCACCATCTTGCGCAGGATATCGAAACTTGCCATCGGACAGGACGCGGCACGTAGCAGCTCGGCCGCCTCTGTGCAGATCCCCTCAAGCAGGCGGGAACGGCGCAGGATCGACTTGATATCCAGCCCCAGTGCTGTGGCAATGGCCGCCTCGGGGACACCGCGCGCGATGGCCCGTTTGATCATCTTATGCTCCTGTATCGGGGGCAGACGATTGATGCGCTTGTTATAGGTATAGGTTTCGTCATCGGTGCTGATCAGGCATTCAACGCGGGTCTGTCCCAGATCTTTCAGGGCTTCGATACGCAGGGCACCGTCCAGCAGGAAAAAGCGGTTTCCATCCTTGGGGTGACGCGCCACAACGGGGGCCTCGACTAGCCCTACAGCCTTCACAGACCCCAGAATCTGTTTGTATTTGCTGCTCTCCTTGGTCTCGGGCCGCAGCGGCTTCAGGGTCAGTATCTGGTCCAGACGCAGCAGAAGGGTCTCCGGCTCGAAGCCGAGTTTGACGGTCGGAGGGGGTAGGGTGTCTGTCATGGTGCGGAGGCCGGTTGCAGCCGCTCGGCCAGCGCCTTGGGCAGGTCATGCAGGCCCTTCTGGCGCAAAAGCGCATGGAAGGCCGTTTCGGACAGGAGGTCGCGCAGGGCCTGCATCACGAAAAGCAGCCGCGCCTGTGTCATGTCGGATTTGCGCACCAGAACCCGCTGGCGGTCCGCCTCGCGCTGGTAGAGTTTCAGCAGGTCGCTCTGGGTAAGCCGCCTTTTGCGGCTTTTCGCGTCAGGGGCGGGGCCGGCCCCCGGCGATTTGGCGGCGTTTGTCTGGGCGCTGCGTTGGGCAAGGAGACGACGGATCTGCGCAAGTTTCTTCCCCTTGAGATGCCCCTCGGCATAGGCATCCATCAGGAGGTTCTGCACATTGTCCCCTTCGGCCTGCGCGATTTCGGCGGCCAGCGTGACCGGAATGAGCCCGGTCTCGACTGCGGCCACAAGACGGTCTTCGCCTTTCGCCAGCATGGCGCAGACCAGATGTACCCAGCTCGGGGCGCAGCCGATTTTGGCCGCGATCACCGCCTCGGACATGCCCCGCTGCCGCAGCGCGCCGATTTCGTTCATCAGCTCGATGGGGCGGTGCTGGCGGCGCGCGATATTCTCGACGAGGCTCATGATCATGCATTCGGCGTCACCGGCTTCGATAATGACCGCAGGGATCGTTGTCTGGCCCAGCATCCGGAACGCCTCCAGACGACCCTCGCCGCAGACCAGCTCGAAGCGGTCGCTTTGCGTTGCGGCACGCCGTAGCGTGATGGGGCGCTTCAACCCGATCATATCGATATTCTCGACGATCTCCTGATGGATCTGGCGGTTTCTGGCCCGCGGGTTCATGACCTCGATCCGTGCGATCGGGATGATCTGCACGCGCTGTGCGGGGGCGGTGTCCATCAGGCGATCTCCTCTAGGGGCTGTCTTCGGGCAAGCTGGAAGAGCGGGGCGGGCGTGTCGCTGCGAAAAGCCTCCAGAGCGAGGCCGTTTTCTTCTTCCAGCCGGAGCTGGGCGGTACCGATCTCGATCAGGGGAAGCAGGAAGTAATCCAGAGCGCGGCGGTTGCGTGGATCCATCCGGATCACAAGGGTCAGATCGGGTATCCGGCTGGTGTCAAACCGTATCCGCCAACGCAACCGGCCACTGGGCAGGGCATGGCAGCGCGCGATCACCAGTGACAGCGTCAGTTCATGGTTCAGGCGCAGCTCTCCGGCGGCGGTTTCATGGATCTGCCCACCGGCGTCGCGGATGCCCTGGACGATCGCGTCGACGAGCGCGGGATACATCGCGCGCAGGCGTTTGTTGATCTCGATATAGCGATAATCCCTGCGCGGGTGATAGCCGACAAGGCGATACGCCCTGAGCAGGCTGCCGAACCGGCTGGCATAGGCATGGCTGGAGGGCAGCCCTTCGGCCTCGTCAATGATCAGGCCGGACAGCGCGCCTTGTGCCGTAAGCAACCGCTCCAGCGCCTGTAGCATGTCCTGATCGGACAGGCGCGCGCTGCGCGCGGCGATCCGGTGCGCGGCAGCCGCAAACTGGGAGGGCTCAACAAGCGCGGGAAAACTGTTCGGGGCACGGACCCACTGCTGTGGATCGTTACGGATGCGGGTTTTCTTCAGCTTGAACGACACGCGGTTCCAGACATTCGTGCCGATATATTTCTCGTTGATCAACAGTTGGTGGATGGTCCCGCGTGTCCATGCCCGCCCCAGATCCGTCTTTAGGCCCTGACGGTTGAGGGCGGTGGCGATATCGGTCTCGCTCAGGCCATTTTCAACGAAATCGCGATAGATGCGGCGCACCGTTTCGACCTCTTCCGCAGGGCCGGGCACAAGGATGACACGGTCGGTCTGGAGGCACTTATGCTCGCCGCGCGCCAAAGGGCCCTTGGGTAGGCCGTGCTGGTCGATCAGCAGACGGCGCAGGCCGAATCCGGCTGGGCCACCTTGCCGGAACCCCTTTTCGATCAGGCGGCATTGTCCGGTGAAGACCTTGTTGGACAATTCGCGGCTATATTCGCCCGCCATCGCGCGTTTCACGCTTTTGACAATGGTGGCGATGGGTCCGCCGTCATTCTCGAAGGGCTCGGCGCAGTAGTGGATGGACACGCCGGACCGACGGCAGATATATTCGTAATAGGCGCTTTCATCCGCATCCTGAAAGCGTCCCCAGCGGCTGACATCATAAACCAGCAGGGCCGTGAAATCCGCCTGACCGGTGGTGATGGTCTCGATCAGGGCTTTCAGCGCGTCCCGTCCTTCAAGGCGCAGGCCGCTTTTGCCCGCATCCGTATAGCTGCGCACGATGTCCATCCCGCGCCGCGCTGCATAGGCCTGAAGCGCCTCGCTCTGGTTTTCTGTCGAATACCGCTGATGGTCCGTAGACATGCGGACATATTGCGCCGCGCGGATCAGAGGGGCAGCGGATGCTGGGCTGTCGCACGGCTGGGGCATGCCTTGTCTCCTTGCGCATTGCCAAGACCGTCTTGGGGATGCGCCGATGATAGTGCGAAACCCTTTTGCTTTTGTGACAGGCGGTCGGGCCGGCAGGGGCGGCCGGTTGTTCGTGGCTGGCACTGGGCTGGGGCTGGAGTTGGGCTGGGACGGATGGCAGGCACGGTTGTGCCGTCACGCGGTGGGTGGGGCGATGTCTTCCGTCTTGCGGCGCAGGCCACCTGCCGCTTGCAGGATCCGCAGCAGGCGGCGTCTGTCTCCGGCAATCAATGCGGTGACAAGGCCTGCAAGGCATCCCCGTGCCTTGAGATGGGGCACAAGGGAGGCATGGCTTTGGGTGGGAAACAGCAGGTGGTCGCAAGAGCTGTGCAGACCGAAGCCACGCGCCTGCACAAGGTCGTCTTCCAGACCATGCGCCAGCACCGTGTGACATGTCGCAGGGGGCAGCGGAGCGACCGGCCAGCGCGGGTCTTTCAGTGGCGCAATCCAGTCCCGCCAGCGGGCGCAGCCGGTTGCGGCCTGTTGGAGCGAGCTTTGCGGGCCGAAGGCCAGCACGGCCTGCACCGGCAGGATCTGCGTCGCGATCAGCGCGCAATAGGCCCCCATCGACAGCCCCATCGCCGTGACATGCCGCACCGGTCCCTGTGTCTGCGCATAGGCAAAGGCATCGCGCAGGCTGGTGGAGAATTCGGGCGCGTTGCCCCATCTGCGATGGTGGTCCATGACAAACAGCGCAGGGCGGGGGGTGCTTTGCGCCCTGTGTCCTGTGGCGCTGGCCACAAATTCCGGCGCGGGCAGGCGGGAGGGATCATGCCCGATCGAGGAGAAGGAGATCACCAGATCGGCCCCTTGCCCCGCGCAATAGTCGATCGCAAGGCCGTCCCTTTCGAGAATGCGGTGCAGCTTGGGCGGGCGGGGCGACACTATGGGCACGGGGGCTCTCCTTCGGATGGTCCCAATAGCGTCCGGCGGGCCGTATCCGCAAGCCTTCGCCGGATTTGGCCTTCGCCAGATTTGGCCTTCGACGGATTTGGTCAAGTGGTCACGGGGGGCTGCGCCATATGGCCGTGCAGATAGGACGCATGGTTCGGCCAATGCATCAAGGCCGCCCCGGAAGGACGGCCTTGGCTGATACCGGCAGTGCTGCGCAGAGCTCAGCGTGCGGGGCAGGCGGCCGTATAGGAACGGCCATAGCGGTCCGTATAGCGGCAGGTTTTGGCATCGGGATTGGTGCGTTGGGCCACGACCTCACCGGCAATCAGGCCTACGGCTGCCCCTGCTGCTGCCCCCGAGATTGCATTCGTGTCGTTGTTATCCGCGATATTCGCCCCGAGGGCCGCACCGGTCAGCGCGCCAGCCGTGCGGGTCTGGTTGGCGGTCTGGCAGGCCGCAAGGGCAGCAACCATCGGCAGGACAAGAAGAACTTTTTTCATCATGGGCTCCAGTTACAGATACATAGCGGGGCCGGTTCGGGACCCGTCATCAAAGGCCTAACGCCCGTGCGCCCGAACAAGTTCCCGCGTTTGTTATCGTGGCGCACTTGTCCGCTGTTACGAATGCTTCATCTATGTGTCACTGGAACTTCGTATCCGCTTGGCACCAAAGACGATAAGAGATGTATGAGGATCAGGGTATGACCGAAAGCTTCGCCCCGCCTGTCCGGCAACGGCGCGTCAGAACGCTTTTCGTATCGGATTTGCATCTTGGGGCTTGGGGCAGTCAGGCGGGACGGTTTCTTGAATTCCTGAAGAAAACCGATGCCGAGACCATCTATCTGGTCGGCGATATTCTCGACATCTGGCATGGCGGCACGCCGTTCTGGTCGCCGGCGCATGATGCGGTGATGGACGAGCTGCGCCGCCGCATCCGTGCCGGTGTGCGGGTGGTCTATCTGCCCGGCAATCATGATGCGGAGTTGCGCAAACGGCTGGGCCGCCGCTTTCAGGGCATGGAACTGGTGGACGAGCTGGTCCACCGTGCCGCCGACGGGCGGCAGTTTCTTGTGCTGCATGGCGATCAATGCGATGCGCGGCTGTTCCGGTTCCATTTCATGACGCGGCTCGGGTCGCGTTGTGATGCGGGGCTGCGGCAGGTGGATGCATGGGCGCGGCGGGTTCTGCTGCGGTCGTTCCATCGCCTCCCCGAGCGTAATCTCGTCGAGATGATGATCGCCGGAACCAATATGCTGATGACGGCGGGCAATAAGTTCGAGGCGCGCCTGATCGAGCTGGCCCGTTCGCGCGGGGTGGATGGCGTCATTTGCGGCCATTTCCACAAGCCGGCCTTGCGCACCATCGAAGGAGTGGTTTACGCCAACTGTGGGGATTGGATTGACAGCCATACCGCCATGATTGAGACCGAAGACGGGCGGCTCGAACTGCTTGAACTGCGCCCCGCTGCGCAGCGCAAGGGCCGCAAGCTTCCGCAGGGGGCCGAGGTACAGGCGTGACGACATTGGACTTTTTGCTGCTTGCCCTTGTGGCGGTGCTGCTGGGCGTAGAGCTTGTGACGGTGGCGCTTTGTCTGTGGCGCTATCGAAGCACAGAGGTTTCGGCCCCTGTGTCGCAGCCGAAATTCACCCTTCTGCGTCCGGTTTGCGGGCTGGACCGTTTTGACGCAGAAACGCTGGAAAGCAGCTTTTTGCTGGACTATCCCGATTACGAGGTGATTTTCTGTGCCGCGCAGCAGGAGGACCCCGCCGTGGCTGTCTTGCAGGGGCTGGTGGCGAAATATCCCCATGTTCCGGCACAGATCCTGATCGGCGATGACCGGATTACCGGCAATCCCAAGCTCAACAATCTTGAGAAGGGCGTGCAGCGCGCCGTTGGAGAGTGGCTGGCGATGGCGGATGCCAACCTGCTGCTGCCTGCCGATTATTTCACCCGTATTCTCGAGGTGGTGCAGGCCGATACCGGCCTTGTGACCAGCCCGCCCATCGGCACGCGTGCGGAAAATCTCTGGGGCGCGGTCGAGGCGGCCTTCCTCAACAGTTTTCAGGCGCGCTGGCAGATTTCGGCGGATATGCTGGGCAACGGTTTCGCGCAGGGCAAGACCTTGTGCTGGCGGCGCGATGTTCTGGCAGCGGCAGGCGGGCTGGTGGCCTTGGGGCAGGATCTGGCCGAAGATGTGGCCTCGACCAAGGCGGTGCGGGCGCAGGGCCTGAAGGTGCGTCTTGTGCGCCACCCCTTCACCCAGCCTGTGGGGCGGCGCAGCTTCCGCGCGGTCTGGGACCGCCAGCTGCGATGGGCGCGGGTGCGCCGTGACGGGTTTCTGGCCATTTTTGCCGCCGAGATCCTGTTGGGCCCGTGGCTTCCGGCGCTGCTTCTGCTTGGCATGGGGCAGGGGGCGCTGGTGCCTGGCCTCTGGGGGCTGTGGTATCTTGCGGAATGGGGGCTGGCGCGCGTTGCAGGCTGGCCGCACGGCCCGCGCGACGTGGCGGCGATGGTGCTGCGCGATATCCTGATGCCCGCGCTATGGGCGGTCACATGGACGCGGCGCGGCTTTGAATGGCGCGGTTCTGCCATGGATCGCGGTGGTTCCCTAACCCCACCGAAAGCCGTAAAGTAAAGATCATGTTCGGACTGGATCAAATCATTTCCCTGCTGGCCGCTCACGGGCTGGTTCTTGTTGGCGCACTCTCCATTCTCGAAGGGCCGATTGTGACGGTGCTGGCCTCATGGCTGGCCTCTAACGGTCTGTTCGATCTGCTGCCGCTGTTTTTCGTGCTGCTGGCGGGTGATCTTATCGGCGATCTGGGGTTTTACTATCTTGGGCGGCGCGGGCTGGGGATTATCCCTGCGAAATGGCGCCATCGTCTCGGGCTGGATGGCAAGCGCCTGCGCAAGATGCTGCGCCATTTCCGCGCCAAGGGCGGGCGCACGCTTCTGGTTGGCAAGATCACCCATTCCGCAGGGGCCGCAATTCTGGTGGCCGCGGGCATCTCGCGGATGCCGGTGCTGCCGTTCCTGCTGTATAATCTGCTGGCATCCATTCCCAAAACCCTTGCCCTGATGGCTTTGGGCTATTTCATGGGCTCGGCCTATACCCGCATTGATGGCTGGATCTCGAAAGGTTCCATCATCCTGCTGGGGGTGCTGATCCTTGCCGGCATCGGCTGGTATATCCATCACAAGAGGCAATCGTCATGTCCGCAGGACTAAGCGTCAGTTGTGTGATCCCCGCCTATAACGAGGCACCGCGCATTCGCAATGTGCTTGAGGCGGTGCTCTGTCATCCGGCGGTGGAGGAGGTCATCGTGGTGGATGACGGGTCGACGGATGGCACGCCCGAAATCGTGGGCGCGCTGCCATCGGTCCAGCTGGTCCGACAGACACAGAACGGCGGTAAAACGGCGGCGGTCGCACGTGGGATCCGCGAGGCGCGGGGCAGCCATGTCATGCTGCTCGATAGCGATCTTCTGGGGCTTACGGGGCTGCATGTCTCGCAATTACTCGACCCCGTGCGCTCGGGGGCGGCCGATGTGGCGATCAGCCTGCGGCGCAATGCCCCTGCGCTGTGGCATATGATCGGGCTGGATTACATTTCGGGCGAGCGGGTATTGCCGCGCGCGTGGTTGCTGGACGGGCTGGAGGCGCTGCCGCATTTCGGGCTGGAGGTGCATATGAACCGCCTGCTGATCCGTAAAGGGGCCCGTCTGGCGGTGGTCGAATGGCCCGATGTCGACAGCCCCTATAAACATGCCAAACTGGGCAGTTGGGCGGCGGGTCTGCGCGCCGATGCCGCCATGCTGGCCGATATGTTCCGCGTGGTCTCGCCGCTGGAGGCGGGGGGGCAGATCTGGTCGATGCGCAAGATGCGTGTCGCACCGCGCCAGCTTGCAGGGCATCCGCCGCAGCCCTGACAGGGGGGCAGAGAGGGCCAGTCACGCGTAAAAAAGGCCGCCTTCTGGCGGCCTTTTCCGTTTAGCCCCTGCCTCGGGGCGGTTTTCAGGCCTGACCGCTGGCTTCCAGCGTATCGGCAAAGGTGCGCAGGCCCGTTTTAGGCGCTTGCACCAGAACAGCCATATTGCCCGGCTTATGCTGGTTATGCAGCATTTTGGTATGGGCTTGCGGGATTTCTTCCCACGGGAAAACTTCCGACATGCAGGGGTCCAGACGCCGCTCGATCATCAGACGGTTGGCCGAGGCTGCCTGTTTGAGGTTTGCAAAATGCGACCCTTGCAGGCGCTTCTGGTGCATCCACATATAGCGCACGTCGAAGGTGCAGTTGAACCCCGAGGTGCCCGCGCAGATCACCACCATGCCGCCTTTTTTCACCACGAGGGTGGAGACGGGGAAGGTGCTTTCGCCCGGGTGTTCGAAGACCATATCGACATTCACACCCTTGCCGGTGATATCCCAGATCGCCTTGCCGAACTTGCGGGCCTCTTTGAGCCAGTCGTTATATTCGGGGCTGTTCACGGTGGGCAGTTGGCCCCAGCATTTGAATTCCTTGCGGTTGATCACGCCCTTGGCCCCCTGAGCCATGACGAATTCCCGCTTGGATTCATCCGAGATCACGCCAATGGCATTGGCACCTGCCGTATTGGCCAGCTGGATCGCATAGGATCCGAGGCCACCAGACGCGCCCCAGACCAGCACGTTCTGGCCCGGCTTCAGCTCATGCGGGTGATGCCCGAACAGCATCCGGTAGGCGGTGGCCAGCGTCAACGTGTAGCAGGCGCTTTCTTCCCAGGTCAGATGCTGCGGACGCGGCATCAACTGCTGCGCCTGCACACGGGTGAATTGCGCGAAGGAGCCGTCATGGGTCTCGTAGCCCCAGATCCGCTGGCTGGGCGAGAACATCGGGTCGCCGCCGTTGCATTCCTCGTCATTGCCATCATCCTGGTTACAGTGGATCACGACCTCGTCGCCCACTTTCCAGTTTTTGACCTTGTCGCCCACGGCCCAGACGATGCCTGCGGCATCGGAGCCCGCGATATGATAGGGGGCCTTGTGCACGTCGAAGGGGCTGATCGGAACGCCGAGGCCCGCCCAGACGCCGTTATAGTTGACGCCCGCCGCCATCACGAGAACCAGAACCTCGTTGCTGTCGATGGCCCAGGTATCCACGACCTCTTTCTGGAACGACTCCTCGGGGGCACCATGCCGCTCCCGACGGATTGCCCATGCGTACATTTTCGGCGGAACAAAGCCCAAGGGCGGGATTTCCCCGATCTCGTAGAGCTCTTTCTCTTCTGCCGTATAGGGCACCATGTTGCTCTCGCTGTCCAATGCCATCCCCATCTTCCTCCTCCTAAGATGCCGCGCCGCAGAATCACGCGGCTATAGGGTATGATTACAATCGGTCGCGCAACAATGCAACCATTGTGATTTATTTTTTGTAATTATGTGTCGCGTTGAATTTTCACGCATTCGTCTTCCTGCGGGCAGAAGATCTGTCTTCTGCGCGGAAGATTTTATCATAATGTGCAGGCGGGCCTTGCAGGGCTGACTTTTCCTGAAAGTCTTATATCATGATTTGCGGCGGGCGCGGTAACTTTCCGGTAAAATGCAAGAAGAGCTTAACCGTCAGTATGCATCCTGTGATTGCGTGGCGAAGGCGCGGCAGTCACAAGAAATCTCTGCGATGCAGAATTTTCTTGTTATTATAATATTGCGTGTTGTATTTATTTTTGAGAATTATGTTGCTGTTCCGTGGATTCGTGGAGGGGAGGCCACCCATGACCGAGACCGTATCGAAATCTGATCTGCCCATAACTGCTCAGCCCGCGCGCGATAAGCCGTGGCTGTTTCGGACCTATGCTGGCCACTCGACCGCCAAAAAGTCGAACGAACTGTATCGCACCAACCTGTCCAAGGGGCAGACGGGGCTTTCGGTGGCCTTCGACCTGCCGACCCAGACGGGCTATGACAGCGACCATATTCTGGCGCGCGGCGAGGTCGGCAAGGTCGGCGTGCCGGTCTGCCACTTAGGCGATATGCGCGCGCTGTTTGACGAAATCCCGCTCGAGCAGATGAATACCTCGATGACGATCAATGCCACCGCGCCTTGGTTGCTGTCTTTGTATATCGCGGTGGCCGAAGAGCAGGGCGCCGATGTCTCGCGGCTGCAGGGTACCGTGCAGAATGATCTGGTGAAGGAATATCTCTCGCGCGGGACCTATATCTGCCCGCCGAAGCCCAGCCTTGCGATGATCACCGATGTGGCGGCCTATACCCGCGAGCATCTGCCCAAATGGAACCCGATGAATGTCTGTTCCTACCACCTGCAAGAGGCAGGGGCGACACCGGAGCAGGAGCTGGCCTTCGCTTTGGCCACAGCCATTGCCGTGCTGGACGACCTGAAGAACAAGGTGCCCGAAGCGGCCTTCCCCGCGATGGTCGGGCGGATTTCCTTCTTTGTGAATGCAGGCATCCGCTTTGTAACCGAGCTATGCAAGATGCGCGCCTTTACCGAGCTTTGGGACGAGATCTGCCGCGACCGCTATGGCATCGAAGAGGCCAAATACCGCCGCTTCCGCTATGGGGTGCAGGTCAACAGCCTTGGCCTGACCGAGCAGCAGCCGGAAAACAACGTCTATCGCATCCTGATCGAGATGTTGGCCGTGACCCTGTCGAAGAACGCGCGCGCCCGTGCGGTACAGCTTCCCGCGTGGAACGAGGCTTTGGGTCTGCCGCGCCCGTGGGATCAGCAATGGTCGCTCAGGATGCAGCAGATCATGGCCTACGAGACCGATCTTCTGGAATATGGCGATCTGTTTGACGGCAACCCTGCAGTGGCCGCCAAGGTCGAGGCGCTGAAGGAAGGCGCGCGTTCGGAACTGGCGCAGATCGATACGATGGGCGGGGCGATTGCCTCTATCGACTATATGAAATCCCGTCTGGTCGAGGCCAATGCCGCGCGGATCGGCCGCATCGAGGCGGAAGAGACCATCGTGGTGGGGGTGAACCGCTGGCAACAGGGCGAATCCTCGCCGCTGACGGCGGGCGATGGCGGCATCATGGTCGTCGATCCGGCGGTGGAGGCCGATCAGGTGGCGCGTCTGAACGACTGGCGCAGCAGCCGTGACGAGGCGCGGGTGAGCGCGGCGCTTGAGGCTTTGCGGCAAGCTGCCTCCAAAGGGGAAAACGTCATGCCCGCCTCGATCGAGGCCGCCAAGGCCGGTGTCACCACAGGCGAATGGGCGGGCGTCATGCGCGCCGTTCATGGCGAATACCGTGGCCCGACGGGGGTGGCGGCCAACCCCTCCAACCGGACCGAGGGGCTGGATGATATCCGCGAGGCGGTGGATCAGGCTTCGCGCAAACTCGGGCGGCGGCTCAAGTTTGTCGTGGGCAAGCCGGGTCTGGATGGCCATTCCAATGGTGCCGAACAGATTGCTTTCCGCGCCCGCGATTGCGGCATGGATATCACCTATGAGGGCATCCGCCTGACGCCGGAACAGATCGTGTCCCGCGCGCTGGAAGAAAGCGCGCATGTGGTGGGCGTCTCGATCCTGTCGGGCAGCCATATCCCTCTGGTCGAGGAGCTGATGGAGCGGATGCGGGCTGCAGGGCTTGCCGATGTGCCGGTTCTGGTGGGTGGGATCATCCCCGATGATGATGCGCAGCGGCTGCTGGGGTACGGGGTTGCGCGGGTCTATACGCCCAAGGACTTCGAACTCAATCGCATCATGATGGATATCGTGGGCCTTGCTGCCCCCGATGATGCGGCGGCATGACCCGATGCCGCTGTGACACCAGATTGGGGTGAATAAATGCTGGCGGGAGGCTTTCGCTCTTCCGCCAGACAGCGCGCTTCTTTATGGTCGCGCGCATGACTGATACGCCCGCAATCCAGTTTTCCGAAGATCAGGCCGAGGCCTGGGATGCCGTAGCCGAAGCCCTGCGTAAGGCAGGGGTCGATGTGGATGACGGTATGGTCATGCCCGAAACCAGCACCGCTCAAGTGCATTCGGTGATCGGCAAGGCGGGGTCGGGTAAAACCATGCTGCTGTCCGCGCTGTATAAGGCGCTGGAAGAAGCGGGCGTCGAGGTCGTCTCGGGCGATTACGAGGGCAAGAAGAAGAAAGAACGCCGCACGCTGGCGATCCTTGCGCCGACCAATAAGGCGGCCTCGGTGCTACGGTCGCGCGGGGTGCCTGCAACGACCATCCACCGCATCCTTTACACCCCCGTCTATGACCCCGAATACGAGCGGATTGCCGAATGGCTGAGCGGGCAGGGCGAGCGCCCGAACCTTGAGATCCTGAAGGTCGACGGGCTGACGGAAGAGATGCTCGACCGTGCCAAGGCGTTTTTCGACCTGCATAAATCCGTGCCGGCGGCGCTGGCCTCGGCAGGGCTGCGGGGGTCCGATTTCATTCAGGGCTGGAAACGGCGCGAGGACCCGCTGGATATCGGCTTTGTCGATGAGGCCTCGATGCTGGACGAACGCCAGTTCGCCGACCTGCGCGAGATTTTCCCGACGCTGGTCCTCTTTGGCGATCCGGCGCAGTTGGCGCCTGTGAACCAGTCGGGGCAGATGAGCTTTGAAAAGCTGCCTGATGAGCGTAAACATGTGCTCCACCGCATCCACCGCCAGACGCAGGACAACCCGATCCTCGATCTGGCCCATGCGCTGGCCGATGAGGCGCTGACCTTCGACCGGTTCGAACGGATGATCGAAGATCGCGCGGCCAATGATGACCGCGTGGTGTGGGCAGGGCGGGTCGAGGCCGACCTGATGGCGCGCTCTCCGGTGCTGGTCTGGCGCAATGCCACGCGCATCCGGCTGATCCATGCCTTCCGCGGGGCGTTCAGCGCGCCGGTGGACGAGCTTCTGCCCGGCGAGCCGCTGATCTGCGACGGGATCGAACTGCCCGCCAAGCATCGCAAGCGCCGGATCGATCTGGAAGCCCGGGGGCTGATCAAGGGCGCGCAGGTGATTTACCTTGGTCCGGGCAAGAAGCCCGGTTTCTCGCGGCTGCATGTGATCGGGTCCGAAGACCCGCGCCTGTCTGCGGCCTCGATCGTCAAGATCGAGCTGCCGGATGAAGAAGAGCCCTTCATCCCCTTTGCCGCCCGCATGGGGGCCACCTTTTTGCATGGGGCGGCGGTTACCATCCATAAGGCGCAAGGCTCGCAATGGCGCGATGTGCAGGTTTTCGCGCCCGACATCTATGCTGCCGCAAGGGCAGGGCGGGTCGAGGCGGGGATTGCGCTGTGGAAACGTCTGGCCTATGTGGCGATCACCCGTGCCGAGCATCGCCTGCTATGGGTGACGCGGGCGCGGCTGGCGCGGCCCAGCGGTCCGCTTGGGGTGGAGGATCTGCCAAAAGGCGCGGCGCAGGCGCTCAAGCTGGAAATGCAGGACCAGCCCGAGGGCTGATCGCGCGGGGCAGTGGATCAGCTGAGGAAGCGCCGGAACAGCGCATTGGCCGCCCAGCCCGCCAACACCGCAAGCGCCAGCGACATGATGCCGTAAAGCGGCGGATAGGTCTGTGACAGCATGAAAAGCCAGCGTTCCAGCCCGACTTTGCGCACCGTGACAGGGGCGGAATATTCGTCGATCACGCGGTATTTGCGCACCAAGAAGATGCGGACCGTGTAATCGCCTTCGATCAGGTTGGCAGGCAGCGAGAAATCGGCGCGGAAGAGCGTGTCATCCAGCAGCTTCACATCGCCCGGATTGTCCTTGTAAAGGCCGTGGCTCACACGGATGCGCTGCAACGCCTCGGCATAGGGGGCGGCATTGGCCCGCTCTGTGGCGTTGGTGTAGTTGCGCAAGGCCTGCGGGATGGTGATGCGGTAGATCTCGTCGACCTCATGGGCAAGGAAATCCCGTTCGGGGCGGGTGGTGGCCACGGCATAGTAGCTGGGGGCCGACGGGATCTCGACCGAGCCGGTATTGATCCAGATCCCCATCTGCCGCGACTTGCGACGCACCGTCACGGGGCCTTGCGGCCCTTCGAGCGTCACGATGACATCCAGCGGGCCCTCCGGTTCGGGGGCATAGCGTTTGACCGCGCCGAAGATCAGGATTTCGGACCCGTCAAAGGAGGCCGTGATCCCGATGCTCTCGCGCGAGAGCCCCGCCACGACTTTTTCCGCCGCCTGTGCCGGCAGGGCCAAGAGAACGAACAGACAGGCAAGGAGGCGTAGGATCATCCTTTGGCCCCCAGACTGATCGAGTAAAGCTCGCTTGGCCGGACCACCAGATCATAGCCAAGCTTGAGCGCCACGAGAAGCACCAGAGAGGCCAGCAGGATGCGCAGTTGTTCGGCTTTGAGCCGCCCCCCGAGGATCGAGCCGATCTGTGCCCCGATCACGCCGCCCAAGATCAGCATGATGGCCAGCATCACATCCACCGACTGGTTGGTAATGGCATGCATCATCGTGGTGAAGGCCGAGGTGAACAGGATCTGGAACAGCGAGGTGCCGATCACCACTTTGGTGGGCATGCCCAGCAGATAGATCATTGCGGGCACCATGATGAACCCGCCGCCCACACCCATGACCGCGCCCAGAACCCCCACACAGAACCCGACCAGAATGGGCGGGATCACCGAGATATAAAGACCCGAGGCACGGAATTTCATCTTGAGCGGCAGCCTGTGGACCCAGCCGTGGCTGTGACGTTTGCTGCGCTTGGCGGCGGGTCGGCGGCTGCGCCCCAACGCCCGCAGGCTTTCGAGAAACATCAGCAGGCCCACGCCGCCAAGGAAGACGACATAGCATAGCTGCACGGCGAGATCGATCTGGCCCAAGGCCTGCAGGTAGTTGAAGATCGAGATCCCCGCGACCGAACCGGCAAGCCCGCCCACCAGCAGGATGAACCCCATAGGCACATCGACCGCCTTGCGTTTGAGCTGGCTCAGCACCCCCGAAACCGAAGAGGCCACAACCTGATTGGCGCCCGTGGCCACGGCAACGGTGGGCGGAATGCCGATGAAGAACAGAAGCGGGGTGATCAGAAAACCGCCCCCCACCCCGAACAGCCCCGACAGGATGCCGACCACCCCGCCGATGCCGAAGAGGACGAAAAAATTGACCGAGACTTCGGCGATGGGCAGGTAAATTTGCATGGGCTTCCGCGCGCTGTCAGTGACTTAATGTGAGCGCCTTGGCGTGGGCTGTCAAACCCCAACTCAGGCGGGCGTCATCGGGCTTGCAGATATCGTCGCAGGATCTTTTCAAGCTTTTCCGCCCCTAGCGGTGCCATTGCCTTGGTCTGGGCATGGCTGATCTGTTCGTCGGCTTTCATGCCCGCGCCCATATTGGTGATCACCGAAATCGCGGCCACTCTCAGCCCGAGAAACCGCGCAAGGATGACCTCGGGCACGGTAGACATGCCCACCGCATCGGCGCCAAGAATGCGGGCGGCGCGGATTTCGGCGGGGGTCTCGAAAGACGGCCCCGAGAACCAGCAGTAAACGCCCGCGGGCAATTCGATCCCCTCGGCCTTGGCCGCCGCCATCAGCCCGTCGCGCATCTGGGCATCATGGGCGTCGGTCATCGGGACAAAACGCGCGTCCGTTGGCTCGCCGATCAGCGGGTTATGGCCCGCGAAATTGATGTGGTCTTCCAGCATCATCAGCCCCCCCGGCGGGATGTCGGGGCGCAGCGAGCCTGCCGCATTGGTCAGGATCAGCCGCTCGCAGCCCAGTTCGCGCAGGATCTCCAGCGGCAGGCGCATCTCGGCGGGGTTGCCATGTTCATAGTAATGCACGCGGCCCCCGAAGACGGCAACGCGCACCCCTTCAAGGTCTCCGATCACCAGCTTCGGGTTATGGCCCGAGACGCCCGCATGCGGAAAGCCGGGCAGGTCGGAATAGGGGATCGCCACACCGTCGATCTCTTCGGCCAGATGGCCCAGACCCGACCCCAGCACCAGCCCGAAAGCAAGCGGCGTATCGCCCGCCCGCTTTCGGATGACTTGGGCCAGTTCAGCGCTCTTTGACATAGGGTTGGCCTCCGGCCTTCGGGGGATGGGGTTTGCCGACGACGCCCGCCAGCACGATCACGGTCAGGATATAGGGCAGCGCATCCAGAAGCGCCCCCGGAACCGACATATGCAGCGTATTCTGCAGCACATCGGGACGCAGCGCCAGTGCCTGCAGGAAACCGAAAAGCAGGGTCGCCCAAAGCGCCGACCACGGTTTCCAATTCGCGAAGATCAGCGCCGCAAGGGCGATATAGCCACGCCCTGCGACCATCTCGCGGCCAAAGCCTGCCTGAAGACCGGTGGCCATATAGGCCCCCGCCAGCCCGCAAAGAAGTCCGGTGATGGTCACCGCGCCATAGCGCAGACCAATGACGGAAATTCCTGCGGTATCAACGGATTCGGGGTTTTCGCCCACCGCCCGCAGCCGCAGCCCGAAGCGGGTGCGGTAGAGCACCCACCATGTCACAGGCACCGCCATCAGCGCCACATAGACCAGAATGGAATGGCCCGAGAGCACATCCGAATAAAGCGGCCCGATGATGGGGACCTTGCGGAGGGCGGCCTCGAAGGGCAGGTGGAGTTCGTTGAAGCGTGCAGTGCCTGTAAGGGCAGGTGTGCGCCCGCCTTGGTGGAAGAGCGATTGGGCAATCAGCACTGTCATCCCCGAGGCAAGGAAGTTGAGCGCGACGCCCGAAATCAGCTGATTGCCACGGAAGGTGATCGAGGCCAGCCCATGCAGGAGCGAAAACAGGATCGAGGCGGCAATGCCTGCCAGACAGCCCAGCCAGACATTGCCGGTCATATAGGCCACAGCGCCCGAGGTCATGGCGGCCATCAGCATCTTGCCCTCTAGCCCGATGTCGAACACGCCGGAGCGTTCGGAATAAAGCCCTGCCAGACAGGCCAGAAGCAGCGGCGTCGCCAGCCGCAGGGTGGAATCCAGAATGGCGATAAGGGTTGCGTACTCCATCACTTGGCCCCCTGTTTCACACGGAAGAAGGGCATGAGCATCATCCGCACCATCCCGTCAAGCGCGCCGGTGAACAGCACGACCAGACCTTGGATCAGCAGCCGCAGCTCGATCGGGATCGAGGTCCAAAGCCCCATCTCGGCCCCGCCTTGGTACAGAAAGCCAAAGAGAAACGCCGCCAGAAACACGCCCAGCGGATGGTTGCGGCCCATAAGCGCGACCGCAATCCCGATAAAGCCCGCCCCTTCGGCAGAGTTCTGCAACAGACGCTCGGCCTCGCCCATGACGTTGTTGATGGACATCAGCCCCGCCAGCGCGCCGGAAATCAGCATAGACCCCAGAATGATCTTGGTGCGCGAGATACCGGCATAGCTTGCGGCCTTTTCGTTCAACCCGAAAGCGCGGATTTCATAGCCGAATTTGGTCTTCCACAGCAGCACCCAGACCAGCACACAGGCCGCCAGAGCCACGAAGAAGGTGACATTGGCCGGAACCGAGGGGCTGAACAGCCCCGAGAGCCCCGGAATATCGTGGAAGGTCGGCAGGCTGGCACCCTTGGGAAAGCGCGCGGTTGCCGGATCCATCTGGCCCTCGGGGCGCAGGACGGTGACCAGCAGATATTGCAGCAGGCTATAGGCGATATAGTTGAACATGATCGTGGTGATCACGATATGGCTGCCGCGTTTGGCCGCAAGCCAGCCCGGAATGGCGGCCCATGCGGCCCCGAAAAGTGCCGCCCCCATCATCGCCGCAGGCAGCGCCAGCCACCATGCAGGCCAAGGCAGTGCAAGGCAGACGAGCGCCACGCCCAATCCCCCCAGCTGCGCCTGACCTTCGGCGCCGATGTTGAACTGGCTGGCGTGATAGGCAACCGTCACGGCAAGGCCGGTGAAGATGAAACTGGTGGTGTAATACAGCGTATAGCCCCAGCCATAGGCGCTGCCTAAAGCGCCATCGAACATCACCGAGATCACCTCGACCGGATTGCCGCCAATCGCTAGCACCACGATGGCCGAAATGATCGCCGCCAGCAGGATCGAGATCAGCGGCACAAGAACCAGATCGGCCCATGTCGGTAGTTTCTTCATCAGCCTTCTCCGCCGTCATCATCGGCTTCACTGTCTTCATGGGCCAGATCTTCATGGGCATCAGGGCTCGGGTCGCGCATCCCCGCCATCAACAGCCCGAGGTCTTTTTCATCGGTGGTGGCAGGGTCGCGGAAGCCCATGATCTCGCCATCGAACATCACAGCGATGCGGTCCGACAAAGACCTGATCTCGTCAAGCTCGACCGAGACCAGCAGGATCGCCGCCCCCGCATCGCGCAGCTCGATGATGCGCTTGTGGATAAACTCGATCGCGCCGATATCCACGCCCCGCGTCGGTTGCCCGATCAGCAGAAGGGCGGGGTTACGCTCGATCTCGCGGGCCAGCACGATTTTCTGCTGGTTGCCGCCCGAGAAATTCTTGGCGGCCAGAGACGGGATCGGCGGGCGGACGTCGAAACGCTCCATCGCGCCTTCGGTCGCCTTCACGATGCCCGCGTTATCCATCAGAAGCGCGTTCTTCTGGTATTCGGGCGCGCTGTGATAGCCGAAGATGAAATTCTCCCACGCGGGGAAATCAAGGATCAGCCCGTGGTGGTGGCGGTCTTCGGGCACATGGGCGATGCCATCGCGGCGGCGGCTTTGCGCATCCGCACGGCCCGTAAGGTCCAGCACCTTACCATTAACCTTAATCTGGCCCTTGGCTACCTGATAGCCGCCTAAGACTTCCAACAGCTCGGTCTGGCCATTGCCCGCCACACCGGCAATCCCCAGAATTTCGCCCGCGCGGATCTCAAGATCGACGCCTTTCAGACGGGCGACGCCTGCCTCATCCGTCACCCGAAGGTCGCGGACCTCAAGGATCGGTTTGCCGGGCTGGGCCTTGGTTTTTTCGACATTCAGCAGAACCTTGCGGCCCACCATCAGCTCGGCCAGCTCGGTGGGCGAGGTCTCGGAGGTTTTCACCGTCGCCGTCATCTCGCCGCGCCGCATCACCGAGACGGTATCGGTCGCCATCATGATCTCGCGCAACTTATGGGTGATCAGCAGGATCGTCTTGCCCTCGGCACGCAGCGTATCAAGGATGCGGAACAGATGGTCGGCCTCGGCAGGGGTCAGCACGCCGGTCGGCTCGTCGAGGATCAGGATCTCGGCCTGACGGTAGAGCGCCTTGAGGATCTCGACCCGCTGCTGGTGACCCACGCTCAGGTTCTCGACCAGCTCGTCGGGGTCCACATCCATCTCGTAGTCTTCGGCCAGCCGCTTCAGCTCGCGCCGCGCCTTGGCGATAGAGGGGCGCAGCAGGCGGCCATCCTCGGCCCCAAGGATCACATTCTCGACTACGGTGAAATTCGGCACCAGCTTGAAATGCTGGAACACCATGCCGATGCCCGCGCGGATTGCGGCCTGACTGTCGGGGATGGCGGTCTCGCGCCCGTTGATCACGATCTCGCCACGGTCGGCCTTGTAGAAGCCGTAGAGGATCGACATCAGCGTGGATTTGCCCGCGCCGTTCTCGCCGATGATGCCGTGGATCGTGCCGGGCATGACCTTGATGGAGATGTCCTTATTCGCCTGCACAGGCCCGAAGGCCTTGGAGATTCCGCGCAGTTCGATTGCGGGCACAGCACCGCCCTGCGGGGACGCAATCGCGGCAGGGGCCTGCCGCGTTGCATTCTGGGTCGGACCGCTCATCGCGTTACTCGACCGGACAGGTGCTATCCGTGGTGAAATCATGCACCGCGATTTCGCCGGAGGCGATCTTTTTGGCCGCGTCATCCACCGGCGCGCGCATTTCGGCGGTGACCAGATCGGCGTTATTGTCGTCCATCGCATAGCCCACGCCATCCTCGGCCAGACCCAGCACGACGGTGCCGGTCTGCATATCGGGGCCAGCCTTGAACATATCGTAGACAGCATTGTCGACGCGCTTGACCATCGAGGTCAGCACCTGACCGGGATGCAGCATGTTCTGGTTGCTATCGACGCCGATCGACAGGATTTTCTCGTCCGCGGCGGCTTGCAGGATGCCGATACCGGTCGCGCCTGCGGCCGCATAGATCACATCCGCGCCTTGGGCGATCTGCGCCTTGGCCAGTTCCGCCCCCTTCACGGGGTCATTCCATGCCGCAGGCGTCGTTCCTGTCATGGCCTGCACGACCTTGATTTCGGGTTTGGCGGCCTTGGCCCCTTGCACATAGCCACAGGCGAATTTGCGGATCAGCGGGATGTCCATGCCGCCGATAAAGCCGATTGTATCCGATTTCGAGGCCTCTGCCGCCAGCATCCCCACCAGATAGGAGCCTTGTTCTTCCTTGAACACGACCGAGCGCACATTGGGCAGGTCAACCACCGAGTCGATGATCGCGAATTTCGTGTCGGGGTAATCGGGGGCGACGGTTTGCAGCGTATCCGCGAAGGCAAAGCCCGTGGTGACAATCGGGTTCGCACCGGATTCGGCCAGACGGCGCAGCGCCTGTTCGCGTTGCGCTTCGGATTGCATCTCCAGTTCTTTGTAGCTGCCGCCGGTTTCATCGACCCAGCGCTTTGCGCCATTATAGGCCGCCTCGTTGAAGCTCTTGTCGAATTTTCCGCCCAGATCATAGATTAGCGCCGGATCGGCAAAGCTGCCACCTGCGGTCAGCGCGAGGGCTGTCGTGGCGCCGAAGATGGATTTCATAAGGCTCATGGCTGACTCCCGGTCAAATGTCTGACCGGCCCCTAAGGGCCGGGAAAGGGGTGGAAACCACCCGCTCCCGTGATCAATTCAGACCGGACTCGATTGGAGCCGTCAAGCAGGATTTCCCGCCGATAAGGGTCGCTATGGCATTTTTCGAATGTTTGGTCAGAAAATATCCGGTCCGTAGTCGCGCATCATCAGCACGGCATCGCTACGGTGACCATCGGGATGGCGGTAGTAATTGTCGCGGATACAGCTGTCTTGCCAACCGCTTGCCAGATAGAGCGCATGGGCGGCGTGATTGTCCAGCGCGACTTCCAGATGGGCGATCTCGGCCTTGCGCGCCACCATCTCGGTATCGAAGCGCGCCATCAGGCGGCGGGCAATGCCCTGTCTGCGCGCCGCGGGCGCCACCGCAATGGTGGTCAGCTCTGCCTCGCCTGCGATCACACGGCCAATCAGGAAGCCCTGCTCTTCATGCAGGAGAAAATAGAATTTTTTGGCCAGCGTCTCGGCGAATTCTTCCGCCCGCCACGGGCGCGGGGTCGTGAAACATTGTTTATGGATCGCGGCCATCTGGGCGGGCGTCATCTGGGGCTACCTTAATCGAGGATCTTGGGCGGCGCATCCGAAGGCGGTGCGGCATCGGCGGCGCGGATATACAGGGGCGCGGGGCGCTCATGCTCGGGCAGGGTGGCCAGTTTGCGCGCCGCAATACGGGCGATACGTTCCGGTATCTGCGCCATCTCGCAGGGCTGTGCCTGCGCAATCCCCAGAAGGGCCGCAATCTTTTCGGCATGCGCACCGAGCACCCGTTGGGCCCCCAGTACGGCGAGGCCGGTGTCGGGGTTGGCCGGATCGAAATGCACGGGTTTGGCCGCAGGCGCGCCCTGATCGAAGAGTTGCAGATAGGCCTGATCGCGCGGGGCCGCGACCGAAACCAGCTCGCGCAGCGGCGTCTGGCCTTCGCGCAGGATCTCGAAATTCGACACGCCGATCGCAGGGATCTTGCGCGCCAGAGCCAGCCCGCGCGCCGCCGAGACCGAAATGCGGATGCCGGTGAAATTTCCCGGACCGATGCCAACGCCCAAGGCGTCCAGATCGGCCCAGCTTGCGCCGTGATCTGCCAGCAGTTCTTCGAGGATTGGCATCAGGCGTTCGGCCTGACCGCGCGACATCTCTTCGATGCGCGCGCCCAATAGGGTGTCGCCGCGCAGCAAAGCGGCCGCGCAATGCGCGGCCGATGTGTCGAAAGACAGGATCAAAGGCTCAGCCGGCAACGGGGCGGACCTCGGTCACTTCGGGGATGTAATGGCGCAGCAGATTCTCGATGCCCATCTTCAGGGTCAGCGTCGAGGAGGGGCAGCCCGCGCAGGCACCCTGCATATGCAGATAGACCACACCGCGCTCAAAGCCGTGGAAGGTGATGTCGCCGCCATCCTGCGCCACAGCCGGACGCACGCGGGTGTCCAGCAGGTCCTTGATCTGCGCGACAATCGCCCCGTCTTCGGCATCGCCCGTATGTTCGGCATGGCCGCCCGAAGAGGCGCCTTCGCCCTCCATCACCGGCGCGCCGGATTGGAAATGCTCCATGATCGAGCCAAGGATCGCGGGTTTTGCATGATCCCAATCGGTCGCATCATCTTTGGTGACGGTGACGAAATCCGACCCGAAGAAGACGCCGGTCACACCGGAAACCATGAAAATGCGCTTTGCCAGAGGCGATTTCGCCGCCGCCTCGGCTGAGGGGAAATCCGCCGTTCCCATCTCCAGCACGGTCTGGCCGGGCAGGAATTTCAGGGTTGCGGGGTTCGGTGTCGTCTCGGTCTGGATGAACATGGGCGTGCTCCTTCGCTTGGGCACCTGATATGCGCCCTGATCGGCCAAATGTCAATGTTTAGAACGGTTCTAATCTGCGGGGCTATATGCGCGGATGAACCCTTCGGGCAGAGGGGCTTCTGCCGCCCGTCAAACCGGTCGTCGTCGCTTATGACGCCATAATCATCGGGGCGCGACGGCTGCGGTGTCTGCCCGAGGTCCGGCAGGGCCTCCTTCAGCTGCTGATAGAGCTTCGGGCAGGGAGAGGCTTCGGGTGCTATCTCCGCCTCGGGCGAGGCAAGAATGTCAATCTCGAAGGGACAATGGCTCGAAGGGACAATGGCCATCGCCGCATGTGCGCAGGCCGATAGCGCCGCTGCGAAGAACAGCGCGTTCGCCTTCATCGGCGGTTATTCCATAACGCTTCGGGTGAGCGCGGGCGTGAAAGCATAAGCCGGCACGCTTTGGCCGGTTTGCCCGTCAAACCACGTGAAACTGTAGATCGGGCAATGGGCGCAGGACATCAGCTCTTCCAGAGACAGCTGTGCGGGGGCATTGGCGCGATCTGCCGGCGTGGGATGTTTCCATGCCTGCATCATCCGCGCATAGAGCCCGGGCTCCTGATGCGACCTCAGCGCGCCGCGATTGTTGTTGTAGCTGTGCTTGGCCTCGGAATAGACGACGCTGCCGTGTTCATAATAGGTGGTGCGCTGCAGCGGGTAGAGGTTGTCTCCGGCGACCGACATCTCGAAATAAGGCGTGCCTTCGGGCGGCAACTCGACAGTGCTGCAACCCGCAGCCAGAACCGTTAGCCCGAGGGCCAGCGCGGTTGTAAAATGTTTCATATGAATCTTTACGGTTCAGGTAATCTGTTCGAGCTTCTCTTTCGACATATCGCCCGGAACAATGGTCAGCGGGAAGGGCAGGGAGCCCGAATTCTTGACCATCTGCGTCACCAGCGGGCCGGGGCCGCCCTTGCCTGCCCCCGCGCCCAGCACGAGCACGCCGATCTCGGGATCTTCCTCGACCAGCTTGAAGATCTCTTTCACCGGCTCGCCCTCGCGGATCACCAGTTCGGGATTCACCCCCTGACGGTCGCGCATCCATTTGGCGAAGACCTCGAAATGGGCCTCGATCCGTTCGCGGGCTTCCTCGCGCATCAGCTCTGCGACGCCCATCCAGTGCTGGTATTCCTCGGGGGGGATGACCGAGATAATGGTCACGCCGCCGCCGGTATGGCTGGCGCGCATGGCCGCGAAGCGCATCGCGTTCAGGCATTCGCGGGTGTCATCAAGAACGACAAGGAATTTGCGCATGAAGGCTCCGAAAGGTTGGGCCGAAAGCTCTCGGGCTTGGCCGGTAAAGCAGGCGGGTGCATGATTGCCCGCCTGCCCTGTCTTTGCAACCGCCAGTGTCAGAGCGGGCAGCTTGTGGCCCAATCCATATAGATTTCGCGCGCCTTGCGGGTCAGCGGGCCATAGTCATAGGTCACATCGTCGAAGGCCTTCACATATTGCACCTTCGAGAAATTGCCGGTCAGGAAGACCTCATCGGCGCGACGGAAATCCTCCAGCGTGAGGACGGCCTCATTCACGGTATAGCCCGCCTCGCGCAGGTTCTTCATATGGCGTTTGCGGGTCAGCCCTGCAAGGAAGGTGCCATTGGCGACGGGGGTGAAGAATTCGCCGTCCTTGACCATCCAGACATTGGCCGAAGCGGTCTCGGCCACATTGCCAAGCGCATCCTGCACCAGCGCATTGCCAAAGCCCTTACGCTGGGCCTCGACCAGCATCCGCGCGTTATTGGGATAGAGGCAGCCCGCTTTCGCATTGCAGACGTTATCGGCCAGCACGGGGCGGCGGAATTGCGTGGTGGTCAGCGTGGTGGCGGCATCCTCGCCCGGCATCGGCACTTCTTCGAGGCTGATCGCGAAGCCCGTGGAATTGGGGGCGGGGGCGACGCCCAGCTCGGACCCGTTCACCGCCCAATACATCGGGCGGATATAGACGGCGGTGTTGCGCCCATAGGACTTGAGCCCCTCGCGCACGATGTCGACCATCTCGCCCGCATCCATCGTGGGCGTGATCATCAGCGCCTCGGCCGAGCGGTTCAGGCGGGCGCAATGCGCATCCAGATCGGGGACCAGCCCGTTAAACAGCCGCGCGCCGTCAAAGACGTTGGACCCCTGCCACAGACCGTGATCGGCGGCCCGCATCACCATCGCGTCGCCATCCTGCCATGCGCCTTCAAACCAGGTGCGGATATTCTTCCCGAATGCCATGTCTCTATGTCTCCAAACTTCGGGCCCAAGCAATCACCCCGCGCGGGAAAGGTCCAGAGCGGGCGGGCGTAAAATTTGTCTGCCGATCCGTCATGTATCTGTCTTGCGCCTCTGTCCGGGGCAGAGGCCCCAGACAGATACCCCAGACCGATACATGACCGGACGGTTTGCGGGCGTTTAGAGGTTCGAGACGCGATAGGCCGAGGAGACCGTCGTATTGAACAGGCCGAACAGCGTCTGGGCCTTGACGACGGGGCTTTCGGTGGCCAGCACGACATCTTGCGGCTGCAGATAGAAGTTCTGCGCCGAGAAGAGGCCGTCGGTCGTGGTCAGATCGATCGAGAAGATCACCCGCGTATGGGTCGGACCATTGGGGCCGACAGCCGTTGACGGATATTCGCGCAGGATCAGGATGCCCTTGGGGTCGGCGCGGCTGTCATTGACCCCGCCTGCAAGGGTGATGGCCTCGAGGGCTGTCACCTTGTCGCGCGGGAAGGGCACGATTTCCTCGCGGCCTGCCGCCCCGAGCGACAGGAAGTAGCGCGGATCTTCGGTGATGATCAGCTTGTCGCCGCGACGGATGCCGGTATCGAGCGTCGGATCATCCGTCAGCCGTTTCATCGAGATCTCGTAGACCGTCTTGCCGCGCATCAGCCGCACTTGCGGGTTTTTCAGCGCGGTCGATACGCCGCCCCCTTCGGTGATCGCGCTCAGCACGGTCATCGGGCGTTGGGACAGGTCGATCGAGCGGGGCGAGGCAACGCCGCTGACCAGATCGGCGGTATTGCGCATCCCCGGCTGGCGCGAGAGCTGGACCTGCGCGGCAGGCAGCAGGGCGGTCAGCGCATCCTGCACCCGCTGGCGCGCGGTTTCGATGGACAGGCCGGCCACATGCACCGGTCCGGCATAGGGGACGAAGAGCGTGCCGTCATCATTGATCTGTGTGGCCTGAAGCGCCACCGAAGGCGCGCCTTCCGAGGTCAGCAGCTTGTTGTCGCCGTTTTCCCAGACGGCCAGCCCGACCATGTCGCCCGCGCTCAACGTGCCGGCCTGTGCGCTGGCACCGCCGCGCAGCCATGCCCGTGGCGGCAGCGCATGGGCACCGGCAGGCCAGCTCTGGATCTGCGCCAGATGGGCGCGGTCAATGGCATAATGGGCAAATTGCGCGTTCGCGCTGTCTTCGTTCTTCAGGATTTCCGAACGCATCGCAGCGCCTCTTGGGAGCGAGCAGGCACCAAGGGCAAAGAGGGCTGTAACCATGATTACAGCGCGACGACTTTTCGAACTCATACAGTTCCCCCGTTTCGCATCGTCTTGGCGGATGCTAAGGCTTTGGCAGACTTCAATCGCTAGAGGCGAGCATGGCCTTTAATGGCCTTTCTGAAAGGGATTTACAAGTTGGCACTGACACGAGCCCCGCTTTCTCAACGCCCGCTCCGGCTTTTGGCCATCGGTGCGACAGGCCGACTGGGTCGGGTGCTGGTTCCGGTCTGGCGGCGGACGGAATTCGGGCAGGCTGCGGCGGTCGAGCTGGTGGTGCAGGCCCGTCGTGAAGGGCGGGGCGGCGATGTGGTCTTTGACCCGCTGGCCGAGCCGGACGCCCTGCAACGGGCGGTCGGGGCTGCCGATGTGGTGCTGGGGCTGGCCGGTGTGACGGCAGGATCTGCCGAGGATATGGCGCTGAATGTCACCTTGGCGCAGGCTTTTTGTGCGGCGGCCCAACAGGCGGGCAAGCCTGTCATTCTGGCCTCGTCGGCTTCGGTCTATGGGCGCCCGTCCACCGAGGCGCCGCTGGCCGGACGGCCTTTTCCGGAGGCCGCGCCACTGGCTCCGATCTCGGAATACGGGCGCGCCAAGCAGGCGATGGAACGGATGGCGCAGGACTATCCGGCCTGCTGTTGCCTGCGTATCGGCAATGTTGCAGGGGCGGACGCGCTGTTGGGGCATGCCGCGCCGGAAGGCGGTCGGGTGCTGGATGTCTTCGCAGAAGGGGAGGCCCTGCACGGGCCTTTGCGCAGCTATATCGGCCCCGTGACGCTGGCGCAGGCCATTTTGCGGCTGGCGCGTTTCATGGCGGCAGGGGCCTCCGTGCCGCAGGTGATCAATCTGGCCGAGGCGGGCGTGGTCGATATGGCGGCCCTGCTGGCCGCAGCCGGGATTTCCTA
The DNA here is from genome assembly GCF_037949285.1 of Thioclava sp. GXIMD4216. Taxonomy (NCBI): domain Bacteria; kingdom Pseudomonadati; phylum Pseudomonadota; class Alphaproteobacteria; order Rhodobacterales; family Paracoccaceae; genus Thioclava; species Thioclava sp. GXIMD4216. The sequence continues at coordinate 2,551,836 of NZ_CP149926.1, read as the reverse complement.
TCAGACCCGTCCGGCCCCCGACACGGCGATCGCGCGGGTCGAGCTGGATGTGTCGCGGGCTCTGGCTTTGGGGCTGGTCCCCGAGCGGCCCGTGCGTGCCGACCGTCTGGTGGGCGAGGTGATCCAACTGCGCGGAGAACTGTCATGACCTTTGGCAAACGTCTTTTCGATCTGGGGCTGGCGCTGTGTCTGGCACCCATCCTGCTGACCCTGATCCTTGTGGTGCTGGTGACGCTGGCTTTCACCGAGGGGCGCCCCTATTTCTACGTTGCCGAGCGGATGAAAACTCCCACGCAGAGTTTCCGGCTGTGGAAATTCCGCACCATGAGCGTGGTCGCCGCCGATAGCGGGGTCTCGGGCGGGAACAAGGCGGCGCGGGTGACGCGCATCGGGCGTATCCTGCGCAAGACCCGTGGCGACGAGTTGCCGCAACTGTGGAATATCCTGAAGGGCGATCTCAGTTTCGTCGGGCCACGTGCGCCCTTGCGGGAATATGTGGAGCGGTTCCCCGAACTCTATGGCGAGGTTCTCAAATCGCGCCCCGGTGCGACGGGGCTGGCCTCGCTCTATTATCATCGTCACGAAGAATGGCTGCTGGCGCAATGTGATACGCCGGAACAGACCGACCGTGTCTATTGCGAGACCTGCATTCCGGCCAAAGCCAGGCTCGATCTGATGTATCAGCGCCATCAATCTGTCTGTTTTGATGCAAAACTGGTATGGGACACCATCAAAAAAGTGTTGAGCTAACCTCTGCGTGTCTTACATTGTTGTGCAAAGGCAGGGCTATTGGTAGAAATTACCACAAAGCGACCCTGAGACAAGCATGGCTTCTTTCACTCGGCGCCTCGTGGCGCTGGATCAAAAGACTAAATTCTGCATTCTGGCAGTGATCGATCTGCTGATGGTCCCGCTGACCTTCTGGGTCGCGCTGCTGCTGCGCTTTGGTGTCGATCAGGCGGCCGTGACTTTCAAGCTGACGCTGATCTATCTGCCTTTCCTGCTGATGGTCAGTGTGGGGCTTGGTTCTGTGCTGGGCATGTTCAACCGCAAGCTCAAGGATTATGACGGCGAGGCGGTGCTGCGCAGCCTCGCCATTTCTGCCGCACTCGGGGTCAGTTCCTATCTGCTGTCGCTGATTTCCCATGCCGATAGCGGGTTGCGGCTGCATATCCTCTTTGCCATCACCCATTTTATCGGCACGCTGGGGATGCGGCAGGGGCTGTATTATCTGCTGGTGCAGATCTACCGCCAATCCAATGTGGTCAGTCGCATCGCCATCTACGGGGCCGGGCGCACCGGCATGGCGCTTGCGCATGAGCTGCGCAACCGTCCCGGCATGATGGTCTATGCGTTTCTTGACGATAATGGCACGCTGGACGGGATGAACCTCAATGGTGTGCCGATCTTTTCGGGGGTGCATGCCGACCGCGTGCTGGACCGTTACAAGATCAACAAGGTCATTCTGGCGATGCCGTCGGTGTCGGTGCAGAAGCAGACCTTTATCTCCAAGCGTCTGGCGCGGTTCGGGGTTGATGTCGAGACCCTGCCGGCATTCGCCCGTCTGAGTGGCGAGACCAACCTTCTGAACAAGCTGATGCCCGCCGGGACGGCGGCGCTTTTGCCGCGCGAGAATCTGGAAAAGAAGATCAGCAACAGCCATACCGCCTATCGGGGGCGCACGGTGATGATTTCCGGCGCGGGCGGGTCGATCGGGATCGAACTCTGCCGTCAGGTGATGACCAGCCGCCCTGCCAAGCTGGTGCTGTTCGAGCTATCGGAATACGCGCTTTATCTGGCCGAGGCCGAGATGCGGGTTCTGGGCGAGGCGATCGGCTGCGAGATCGTGCCGGTGCTGGGGTCCGTCTGTGATTCCGTGCATGTGACCGAGACGCTGTCGCGCTATGGGGTGGAGGTCGTGCTGCATGCCGCCGCCTACAAGCATGTGCCGCTGGTGGAAGGCAATGCGCGGGTCGGGATCTCGAATAACGCGCTGGGGACGGCGGTGCTGGCACGGGCCGCGCGCGATTGCGGGGTGCGGCGTTTTGTTCTGGTCTCTACCGACAAGGCGGTGCGGCCCAGCAACCTGATGGGGGCATCCAAGCGGTTTGCCGAGCTGACGGTGCAGGATCTGGCCGGACGGTCGCAGGGCACGATCTATTCCATCGTGCGCTTCGGCAATGTGATGGGGTCGTCTGGCTCGGTCATTCCGCTGTTCAAGGAGCAGATCGCACGGGGCGGGCCGGTGACGGTGACCGACCCGCGTATGACACGGTATTTCATGACCATCCCCGAGGCGGCCCGTCTGGTGCTGGCGGCGGGGGCCTTTGCCGAAGGGGGCGAGGTCTATGTGCTGGATATGGGCCGTCCGATGAAGATTGTCGATCTGGCGGGCAAGCTGATCAATGCGGCGGGGTTCAGCGTGCGCAGCGAGGACAATCCCGAAGGCGATATCGAGATCACCTTTACCGGCCTGCGTCCGGGCGAAAAGCTGCATGAGGAGTTGATGGTGCGCAAAGGTGCGCAGACCACCGACCACCCCAAGATTATCCGTGTGCGCGAGGATATGCTCTCGGAGCTGGAAATGGCCGCCGCCCTGCGCGATTTGCGCGATGCGGTGGATATGGGCGATACGGCGGCTGTGCTGGAGGTGATCCTGAAGGCGGTGCCCGATTATGTTCCGCGCAGCCTGCCCGAGGATGCGCTACAGCTCCGCTTGGCACGCCAGCTTCGCGACAAGCGTCAGGAGCGCTCGGGCGATACGCCTGCGGAGTAATCGCCGGATGCGACCGAGCGCGAACCGGACTGGCGTGATAGCGTGAAACCTGCCGGGATGCGGTCCCTCGTTCCTCTTGAGCCAGCAGGCATTCCGCCTGCGCGGGCCCTCGAACAGGTCAGAGCCCGGGCGGCGTGTGGTTAATCCTCGAACGGGTCCTGCGGATAGCCTACGCCGCACAGATACAGCCCCTGCGGCGGGCAGACCGGCCCGCAGGCCGCGCGGTCGCAGGCCTCCAGCGCCTCTTTCACACGCGAAGGCTCCCATGCGCCGCTGCCGACCTTTTCCAATGTCCCGACAATCGAGCGCACCTGATTATGCAGGAAGCTGCGGGCGCGCAGGAAAAAGCGGAACTCCTGCCCGTGGGGGATGGCGATTTCCTCGATGGTGATCTCGTCGATGGTTTTCACCGGAGATTTCGCCTGACAGATCGAGCTGCGGAAGGTGGTGAAATCATGCAGGCCGATCAGATGGGAGGCGCCCTCGCGCATGGCCTCCAGATCCAGCGGGTTCAGCACGCGCCAGACCTGACCCGCCTCATGGGTCATCGGCGCACGGCGCACCACCAGCCGGAAGAGATAGCGCCGTTCGATTGCACTGAAACGGGCGTGGAAATCATCCGCCACCCGCGCGGCCTTGAGGATGGCCACAGGTGCGGGTTTCATATGGAAATTCAGCGCCTCGGACAGGCGGAAAGGGTCCCAGTCCTTCTCCAGATCGAAGGTCGCCACCTGCGCCGTGCCATGCACGCCCGCATCGGTGCGCCCTGCGGCGGCGATGGTATGGTCGCGCTTTTCCAGCTTGGCCAGCGCGGCCTCGATGGTGCCTTGCACCGAAGGCTGGTCGGCCTGTCGTTGCCAGCCCGCGAAGGGCTTTCCGTCATATTCGATCTTGAGTGCATATCTGGGCATGGCGCTTTCCCTAGCGAGGCCCGCGTGCCCTTGCAAGCGCCGTGATGGTCTGGGCGCGGTTTGACCGATATGGCGGAAGCTGGCCCGACGTTGCGTTGCGTGCTAACCTTACTGTGAGCTAGGGCTGGCAAATGGGGGGAGGATGCCTATCTTTGCAGCGCGACCAGAAGGGGAGGAACCAGACATGAAGCTTAGCCGCATACCATCCGTCAACGAGGCCCTGCCCGGTCGGGAGATGCCGATGCCGGTCACCGAGCCGCATTTCCTCACGGGCCGCAATCTCGAAGCGCAGCGCCCCGAGGGGATGAAAGTCGCCATGTTCGGGATGGGGTGTTTCTGGGGAGTCGAGCGTCTGTTCTGGCAGTTGGACGGTGTCTGGTTGACGATGGTCGGCTATGCGGGCGGCCATACGCCCAACCCGACCTATGACGAGGTCTGCACCGGCATGACCGGCCATAACGAGGTCGTGCGGCTGATCTTCGATCCGGACAAGATTTCCTATGAAGAGCTGCTGCGGGTGTTCTGGGAGGGGCATGATCCGACGCAGGGGATGCGGCAGGGCAATGACCGTGGCACGCAATACCGGTCGGGGATCTATACGTTCTCGAACGAACAGGCGCAGGCCGCCGAAGAGAGCCGCACGGTTTATGCCGCGCGCCTTGCCAAAGCGGGCTATGGCGCGATCACCACAGAAATCTATCCCGCGCCGTCCTTCTTCTATGCCGAGGGCTACCACCAGCAATATCTGGCCAAGAATCCGCGCGGCTATTGTGGCATTGGCGGCACCGGTGTCAGTTGCCCGATCGGTCTGGCGGTCTGATCCGGCCATAGGATCGCAACGGGAGGGGCGCGCGGGCGCCCTTTTTCTTTGGCGCTTTCGTGCGGGCCCTGCGGAGCCTGCGCTTGACGGAGGCCGCAAACCCCGCCAAAGCAGGACAAAACCCGCAAGGGGTCGAAAGGAGACAGCCATGCCGACATATACCGCTTTCACCACGCTGGCCGACCGTGCCGAGGCCGATGCACTTGAGGCGCATGTGGCCGAGATCGATCCCGCGCCCTATGGGACAGGGGTTTTCGAGATCGAGGACGGGTCGGGCCGCTACGAGATCGGGGCCTATTTCACTGAAAAACCCAACGAGGTCGCGCTGGCCATTCTGGCGGCTGTGCATGGCGCGCAGGATTTCGCGGTTTCCGAATTGCCCGATCAGGACTGGGTGGCGCATGTGCGCCGCGAGCTTGCGCCGGTCGCGGCGGGACGGTTCTTCGTCTATGGCAGCCATGATGCCGATAAGGTGCCCGCGGAGGCGATTGCCCTGAAGATCGATGCGGCGATGGCCTTCGGCACGGGCCATCATGGCACGACGCTGGGCTGCCTGCTGGCGCTGGATGCGCTGGAAAAGGCGGGGTTCCATGCCAAGAACACCGTTGATATCGGCTGCGGCACAGCGGTGCTGGCTATGGCGGCTGCCAAGATCTGGCCGGAGACGGTTCTGGCCTCTGATATCGACCCGATCGCGGTCGAAACGGCGCAGGCCAATGTCGACAGCAATGATCTTGCCGGACGGGTGGTCTGCCTAGAGGCGGCTGGTTTCGGCAATCCGAGCTTGGCGCAGGCGGCCCCTTTCGACCTGATCTTCGCCAATATCCTCAAAGGGCCGCTTCTGGCTCTGGCACCCGATATGGGGCGGAGCTGTGCCGAATCGGGCTATGCCATCCTGAGTGGTATCCTGCATGAACAAGCCGATGATGTGATCGCGGCCTATGAGGCCGAGGGCTTCGGTTTGCAGCATCGAAACGAACATGGCGACTGGACGACATTGGTTCTGAAGAAGAGCTAATTGCCAAGAATTTAAGGCGCATTTCTCTAAAAATGCTCGCAATGCTTTAACACAATCTTCATAACTGACTTAGCGGCACAGCGCCGCTTGGCCGGTTATGGAGCGCGTCGTGGCATCGCATGTTTCGAAAGAGTTCGAGGATCGCCTCGGTCGTATCGCCCGCCGCCATAAAGCCGGTGGCGGGTTCGAGGCCGCAGGCGCTCTGGGGCGGCTGGACCACGCCAAACCGCCGGTCCATCGCCGTTTGGCTTTTCCGCTACAGGCCAGCCTGTTCCTGCTTCTGGGCTTTTTCCTGTTCAAGGCCGCGTTGATGATGCAGGCGGGGGCCGATGGCTATGCCCTGCGTCTGACGCATTTGCGGATGGATGGGGGGATTGATGCCGCGGTGGCGGTGCTGATGGAACCCGATGTGATCAGCCGCAACCTCTCGGGGCTTCTCGCGCAGGTTCTGCGCTAAGCATTGCGGGCGCGGGGCGCTTGTTTCACAGACAGTGTTTGTACAGGTTCTGCCAATGGCGTGCCTGATGGCCTGCAGGGCTATTCCACCGTGGTACAAAGAAAAAAGCCGTGCACTCAGCGTTGCACGGCTTGTCTTTCTGTATCGCTGGCGACCGGCGGGAGGGGGAGCACCCGAGCGGCCATTCTCAGCGGATATTCGAGATATCGATGCGGGTCAGGCCGATATCGTTCAGTTCACGGTCGGTCAGTTTCGACAGTGCGATACGGGTCATGCGGCGGTCATTCCAGTTTGCGACCAGATCAATGATCTGTTGGAAGAAGCCCGGACGGACGGTGCGCAGTTCGATACGGTTGGTGGATTGCAGCGACATGGGTCACCTTTTCTTTTCGTGCTAGTTGTTGATCTTTTCTCTTACGAGGATGCACATAATGTGGGCGGTTTGCGAAAACAAACGTAGCTTTGGCAGTCCCGTCATGCGATTTTTGCATGGCAGGAATCCTTCTTTGTAGGCTTTATTTCTTGCCATTTATTGCGTTACGGCGCGCAAGCCCTTCCGGATGTTCCTGTTTCGTGCTAGGAAGTGTAAAAGAATGGTAAAAGGGCAGGCCATGCGGGTGATCGGAATCGATCCGGGATTGCGGAATCTCGGTTGGGGCGTGATTGAGGTGGACGGGTCGCGCCTGCGCCATCTGGCCAATGGTACGCTGCATTCGGCGGGTGATTCGCTTGCGCGCCGGTTGATGGAGTTGCATGCGGGGCTGACGCGGGTCTTCGAGATCCATTCCCCCGAAGCCGCCGCCGTCGAGCAGACCTTCGTCAATAAGGACGCGGTGGCCACGCTGAAACTGGGGCAGGCGCGGGGGATTGCGCTGCTGGTTCCGGCGCAGGCGGGGCTGGAGGTGGGCGAATATGCCCCCAATGCAGTCAAGAAGACGGTTGTGGGCGTTGGCCATGCCGATAAGGTTCAGGTGCAGCATATGGTGAAGCACCAGCTTCCGGGGGTCAGCTTTGACAGTCCCGATGCGGCGGATGCTTTGGCGATTGCGATCTGTCATGCCTTGCATCTGCAATCGGCGCGCCGCATGACGGCGGCGCAGCTGTCCCGGGCCGCCACAACGGGCGGGCGGATCAAAAGGAGTGTGTCATGATCGGACGTTTGGCCGGAACCATCATCCATCGCGGGTTGGATCAGGTGATGATCGATGTGCGCGGCGTGGGCTATGTGGTGCATGTCAGCGCGCTGACCTCCCAGAGCCTGCCGCGTGTGGGCGAGCCCTGCGCGCTTTATACCGATCTTCTGGTGCGCGAGGATCTGTTGCAGCTGTTCGGGTTTTCAAGCCTGCTGGAGAAAGAGTGGTACCGTTTGCTGATTTCCGTGCAGGGGATCGGCTCGAAAGCGGCTTTGGCGATTTTGGGGACCTTGGGGCCGGAAGCTTTGGGGCGCTCGATTGCTTTGGGGGATTGGTCTGCGGTGAAGGCCGCCCCCGGTGTCGGTCCGAAGATTGCCCAGCGGGTGGTGAACGAGCTGCGCGACAAGGCGCCTTCGATTATGGCGATGGGCGGGGATCTGACGGTGGAGGCGGCACCCGATCTGGGGCCTGATCCGGAGGTTGTGGAACCTGCCGCGCCGGAGGCGGGGTTTCGGGCCAAGCGCCCTGCGCCTGCGGCCAAGCCCAAGGTGAATTTCACCGCGGAGGCTTTGTCAGCGCTGACCAATCTGGGCTACTCGCCGACCGAGGCGGCAGGGGCTGTGGCACAGGCGTCGGAGGATCCGGCGGCGGTGGATACCGCCAAGCTGATCCGTCTTGCGCTGCGTCTTCTGGCCCCGAAAGATTGAGGGGCGTGCGATGCTTGCGGGCATTGAGCCCCCTTCGCATCGCGGGCGGCGGGGCCGCCCATGGACAGACCTCCGAGGTTGCGCGAGAATGACGAAATGAGTGATCCAGATCCCACCCTACGCCCCGACCGTCTGCCCGAGGATGCGGATCGCGCTTTGCGGCCGCAGGGGCTTGATGAATTTGTCGGCCAAGCCGAGGCGCGGGCCAATTTGCGGGTGTTTATCGCCTCGGCCAGGATGCGTCAGCAGGCGATGGATCATACGTTGTTTCATGGCCCGCCCGGTTTGGGGAAGACCACGCTTGCGCAGATCATGGCGCGCGAGTTGGGGGTGAATTTCAAGATGACCTCTGGCCCCGTGCTGGCCAAGGCGGGGGATCTGGCGGCGATCCTGACCAATCTGGAAGCGCGGGATGTGTTGTTTATCGACGAGATCCACCGGCTTAATCCGGCGGTGGAAGAAGTGCTTTACCCCGCGATGGAGGATTTCGAGCTGGATCTGGTGATCGGCGAGGGGCCTGCTGCGCGTACCGTTCGGATCGAGTTGCAGCCCTTCACGCTGGTTGGTGCCACGACGCGGTTGGGTCTTTTGACCACGCCTTTGCGTGACCGCTTCGGCATTCCGACGCGGCTGCAATTCTATACCGAGGACGAGCTGGACCAGATCGTGACGCGGGGCTCGCGGCTGTTGGGTATCCCCTCCGATCCCGAGGGCACGCGCGAGATTGCCAAACGCGCCCGTGGCACGCCGCGGATTGCGGGGCGTCTTTTGCGCCGCGTGGTGGATTTCGCTTTGGTCGAGGGCGATGGCCGTTTGACCCGCGAGATTGCCGATGGTGCCTTGACGCGGCTGGGGGTGGATAACCTTGGTTTGGACGGGGCGGACAGGCGTTACATGATGCTGATGGCGGAACATTACGGTGGTGGTCCGGTGGGCGTAGAGACGCTTTCGGCGGCGCTGTCGGAAAGCCGTGATGCGATTGAAGAGGTGATCGAGCCCTACCTTCTGCAGCAGGGGCTGATCCAGCGCACGCCGCGCGGGCGGATGCTGGGGCACCGTGCGTGGCGTCATCTGGGGCTGGCCGAGCCGCAGGTCGCCCCGCCCGCGCAAAGCGATATGTTCGAATGAGGCACTGATGACCGAACCTTTAGCCCGTTTCCCGATCACCGGCCCCGAGATCGACCGCGTTGTGGCGGCCTTTTACGCCCGTGTGCGCGACCACCACATGCTGGGTCCGGTCTTTGCCGCCCATGTCACCGACTGGCCCGAGCATGAGGCCAAGGTGGCGGCGTTCTGGAAGGGGTCCATTCTGCACGAAGATGGCTATGACGGGTCCCCCATGCGCGCCCATCGGCAGGCCGGAGATGTCAGACCTGGCATGTTTCCTGTCTGGTTGGGGCTGTTTGATGATACGCTCAGGCGCGAGCTGGACCCGCTGGCGGCGGCTGGCTGGTCGGCGCTGGCGCACCGGATCGGCACCAGCCTGCGGGCGGGTGTGGTGGACCGCGAGAAGCTGCCGGGCGGTATCCCGAAGCTGCGGTGAGACGCGAGAAACAGAAGATGCTGGCGGGAGAGCTGTATCGCGCTGATGATCCCGAATTGCAGGCGGATATGGTGCTGGCGGCGTTCAGCACGGATTGATGCCGACGCCTGTGACGAGCTGCTTGCGCCTTTGTTGGGGGCTTGGGCGAGGGGGCGCAGATCAAGCCGCCCTTCCGCTGCGATTATGGCCAGCATATCCGCTTGGGCGCGCGGAGTTTTGTGAATTACAACTGCACCATTCTGGATTGTGCGCCCGTCAGGATTGGCGAGGAGGTGCTGATTGGCCCGTATGTGCAGATCTTTGCCGCGACCCATCCGTTAGAGGCCGCGCCGCGTCGCGCGATGCTGGAAATGTCGAAGCCGGTCCGCATTCACGATGGTGTCTGGATCGGGGGCGGGGCAATCCTCTGTCCGGGGATGACCATTGGCGAGAATGCCGTTGTGGCGGCGGGGGCTGTCGTGACCCGCGACGTGGCACCGAACGCGCTGGTGGCGGGCAATCCCGCGCGCCTGATCCGCCCGCTTTAGCTCTTTTCGCGGGAAAACAGCCCCGCAAGGCTGCGCGAGAGGATATTGGTCACCTTGGGTTTGCGCAAAACGGTGAAGGGCATCGGGCGGCAGACCTCCATCGCGGCAATGCCGACGCGGGCGGTCAGCGCGCCATTGACCACGCCCTCGCCAAAGCGGCGCGAGAGTTTCGCGGCCAGATGCCCGCCTGCCACCGTCTCGATCAGGTCATCGCCTGCGGCCACAGCGCCCGTGGCCACCAGATGGGTCATCACCGACCGCGCCAGCCGGATGGATCCCAGACTGCCCGCGCGGCCCCCGTAAATCTCGGCAATGCGGCGGATCATCCGCACATTGGCAATCAGTGCCGAGCCCACATCGGCCAAGGCCAGCGGCACCAGCGCCGTGGTGGCGGCCACCGTGCGCGAGGCGGCCTCGATCTCCAGACGCACGGCTTGGTCCAGAGGCTCCATCAGGGTCGTCTCGGTCAGGCCCAGAAGGGTCTGCACATCCAGCTGGTCGGGTGCCTGTTCGGCCAGACGCGCGCGCGACCAGTCCATTTCCTTCCGCGCGGCGTAAATGGAGGACACGCGGGCCGAGACCTTGCGGGCGCGGGCAAGATCCTCGGCCTGCAGGCTTTGGGTGACCTCGTGATGCACCGTATCCAGCCGTTTCAGCCGCGAGAATGCGGCGATCTCGCGCATGGCGACCAGAAGGGCCGCCAGCACGAACAGCCCCAACAGCCCCGCACCGACCCAGCCAAGGATCGGATTGGCGGCAAAAAGCCCCTCGACAAAGCGCCAAGCCGCGACCGAGGCCAGAAAGCCGATCAGCGCGATGAGGCTGCGCCAGAAAAAGCGCCCGATCTTTGAGGGCGGGCGCGCCGCAAGCCGCGCGGCAATCTGCATCGCGCGACCTTCCAGCTGTTCGGTGGTGGCTTCGGGCAGATCCGTTACCGGCGGTGCATCGGCGGGGTTTTGCGGAGCCTCGTCCAGCTCGATCATCACGGGTTTTCTCACAGGCGGTCTCCCAGCAGGAATTCGGCGGCGCGGTCAAGGCGGATATGGGGCGGGCCATCGCCCGGACGCAGGGCCAAGGGGGCAGGGGCGAAATTCATGATCGAATAATCGCCCGCCAGCCAGTCCTCGCGCCCGCGCCGTGCGGCCGACAGAAGCTGCGCGGGGTCTTCAGGCAGCTCCCCCGGATAAAGCGCCACATTCCGCCCGTCGGGCAGCCGCCCGCGTACCGCAGGCAGCAGGCTATCGCCTTGGGGGATCTCGGCCTCGGTGGTGGCGCGCAGGGCGGCAATGGCAAGCGCCTGCGTCTTGGCACCTGCGAAATCGGCGCGGTCCTTGGCCTCGCGCAAGAGCGCCTGCATGATCTGGCTCAGCCGCGCGTGCTGGCTGTGGTGCAGATGGTCGGCCTTGGTTGCGGCAAAGAGGATACGCTCCACCCGATGCCCGCCAATCAGGCTGGTCAGCCAACTGGCCCTGCCCGGACGGAAAGCGCCCAGAATATCGGCCATGGTCTGGCGCAGATCCTCCAAGGCGGCAGGCCCCGCATGGATGGCGCTCAGCACATCCACCAGAACCACCTGCCGGTCGATACGGGCGAAATGGTCGCGGAAGAAGGGGCGCACGATCTCGCGCTTATAGGCGTCATAGCGGCGCTCCATCTCGCGGGCCAAAGACCCGCGTGGCGCTTCCGAGGGCGGCAGCGGCGCGAAGGTTAGCGCGGGCGATCCGGCCTTTTCTCCGGGCAGAAGGAACCGCCCCGGCGAGCAATCGGAAAAGCCCGCAGCTTTCGCCGCATGTAGATACTGCGTGAAACTGCGTGCCAAAGCATCGGCCACAGGTTCGTCATGGCGCTGGTCGGGGTCGGTCTGACGGGCCAGTGCCAGATAGGCATCGCCTCCGCGCATGGCGAGGCGGTTAAAGGCCTCATCCGCCCATTGTCGGTAGCTCTTTTCCATCAGTCCCAGATCCAGCAGCCATTCCCCGGGGTAGTCGACAATATCCAGATGCACGGTGCGCATCCCCCGCATCCCCGCCAGCATCCCACTGGGAGCGACACGGAAACTCAGCCGCAACTGCGAGACAGCCCCCGTGCCCTCGGGCCAATGCGGGTCTTGGCCCGTCAGATCGGCCAGATGGCTCTCATAGGCGAAACGCGGCAGGGTATCATCGGGCTGGGGCTGCAGAAAGGCGGCCCGAATGCGGGACTGTCCGGTCAGCGCGGGCATCTTTCCACGGTCCAGCAGATTGGCCACCAGCGAGGTGATGAACACCGTCTTGCCCGCACGCGACAGGCCGGTCACCCCCAAGCGGATGACGGGCTCGAACAGGCTCTCGCTGACCGAGGACCCCAAGCCCTCGATCCGCCGCGTCAGCCCGTCTGCAAGATCGGAGATACCCAAAAATCCGCACCCCTATGCGATTGATCTCGCGTAGATATAGGAGGAGGCCGGAGGGGGTTCAATCGTCGTGGCCCGCATTCCATTAGGCGCTTGCGCGGGACGGGCGGTTGATGGGCGTGCCGCAGGCCGCCCATCCGCGTGCGAGGGGGTTCGATGCCCCCGAGCGCGCGGCCCCCCCCCGCACCATCGCAGCCCGAGGCTCAGCGGCAGTCTCAGTCTGGCAGGCCATTTGCAGACGGGGCCGCCATTTCGGGGGCGGGGGCCTCCTCGGCGGGGGTGCTGGGCTGGGCCGGCACCGCTTTGGCCTCGCCGCCGGCTTCGGTCAGGGTGTTATCCGACCAGCTGCCCGAGGCCGTCTGCCCGTCGGCATATTTCATCACGCCCGCGCCCTGACGCTTTCCTTGCGCGAAATGGCCCGTGTAGACATCGCCATTGGCATAGCTTGCCACACCTTCGCCGTCGATCTCGCCCTCGCGCCAGTCGCCCTCATAGGTAAACCCGTCCGGCATCGTCAGGCGGCCCTTGCCCGAGCGCTGGCCGTTCTCGAAGTTGCCCTCATAGACCGTGCCGTCGGCATAGGTCGCGCGGCCTTGGCCCTGCCGTTGCCCGCCTTTCCACGCGCCCTCATAGACATAGCCGTCGGGATAGGTCATCCGGCCCTGACCCTCGTTGCGGGCATTGACGAAATCGCCCTCATAGGTCAGCCCGTTGGCATAGGTGGCGCGACCACGGCCCTCGATCTGGCCCGCAGCCCATTGGCCCTCATAGCTGGACCCGTCGGGATAGGTGATCTTGCCCTGACCATCGGGCAGATCATTGACGAAGGCGCCCTCATAGACTGACCCGTCGGGATAGGTCACGCGGCCCTGACCCTCGATCCGGCCCTCGACCCAATCGCCCGAGTAGACATAGCCATCCGTCCCGCGAAAGGTCCCTTTGCCCTGACGGCGGTCCATGACGAAAGTCCCCTCGTAGACGTCGCCATTGGCATAGGTCACCTTGCCCTGACCATTGCGCCGCCCGTTCTCCATGCCGCCTTCATAGAGATCGCCATTGGCCTGTGACAGATGGCCCGTGCCATTCATCTGGCCCGCTTTCCACATGCCCGAATAGCTCAGCCCGTCGGCCATGGTCAGCGTGCCCTGACCGTCGCGCTGGCCCGCCTTCATGCCGCCCTCATAGGTGGCACCATCGGGATAGGTGATCTTGCCGGTGCCTTCCTTGACGCCATTGACCCAGTCGCCCTCGTAGCGATAGCCGTTCTCGCCGGTCAGCACACCTTTGCCATCATGGCGGGCATTTCTGAAACGGCCTTTATAGGTTGTACCATTGGCATAGCGTGCCACACCCTCGCCGGTAATCTCGCCTGCCTGCCACTGGCCCTCATAGGTGCCACCGTCAATAAAGGTGATCTTGCCGGTGCCATCGGGCTTTCCGGCGGTGAACTGGCCTTCATAGACCGAGCCATTGGGAAACCGCGCCCGACCCTCGCCCTGAATCTGGCCGGCCACCCACGCGCCTTCATATTCATAGCCCGAGGGCAGGCTATATGTTCCGTGCCCGTCCTGTTTGCCGTTGCGGAATGTCCCCGTATAGATGCCGCCATCGTCATATTCCTTGGTGGCGACATCGCCTGCCTCTTCCTGTGCCACCACCACGCTGGCCGTGCCAAGACCGATCGCGATGACAAGGGCAAGATTGCGAAGCTGGGGCAGGGTCATGGAAGCGGCTCTCCTGAAGATAGGCGTTCGGGTGGTCTGTTTCCCGACCGGCCTGCCCAAACTACGTGGATGTGCATGGTGAGACAAGGGCAGGCGCGGCCTGCAAGCCATTGTGATTTTGCCCCATACTCTTTCCCGATGCTCTTCCCCTTGCGCGCGCTTCCCGATACACCATCCCCCGTACTTTATGAGGATCTGTCCTATGGCCGCGACCTTCCGTCTGACCCTTGCCCAGCTGAACCCAACGGTGGGGGCGCTTGATGCCAATGCCGCCAAGGCCGTGGCCGCTTGGGAGGAAGGCCGTGCCGCAGGGGCCGATTTCGTGGCGCTGCCCGAGATGTTCCTGACCGGCTACCAGACGCAGGATCTGGTGATGAAGCCCGCCTTCATTGCCGATTGCATGGCGCGGATCGAGGCTCTGGCCGCCCGTCTGGCCGATGGTCCGGCTCTGGGGATCGGCGCGCCCTATCAGGACGCGACCGGCCATTATAACGCCTATTGGGTGCTCAAGGGCGGGAAGGTTGCGGCGCGGGTTCTCAAACATGACCTGCCGCATAAGGAGGTCTTTGACGAGCATCGTATCTATGATGTGGGTCCGATCTCCGGCCCCGTGCAGATTGGCCCTGCGCGTATCGGCCTGCCGATCTGCGAGGATGCATGGCATGCGGATGTCGCCGAGACGCTGATGGAGACCGGCGCGCAGATCCTGATCGTGCCCAATGGCTCGCCCTATCATCGCGGCAAGCATGAGGTGCGGCTGAACCATATGGTGGCGCGGGTCGTGGAAACCGGCCTGCCGCTCGTCTATCTGAATTCGGTTGGCGGGCAGGACGATCAGGTGTTTGACGGGGCGACATTCGTTCTGAATGCCGACCGCTCGCTGGCGGCGCAATTCGCGCCCTTCGACGAGATCATCGACCATATCACCTTTACCGAGACGCCTTCGGGCTGGGTCGCCGCCGAGGGCCGCTTTGACCCGCAGCCCGACGCTTGGGAGCAGGATTACCGCGCGATGGTGATGGCGACCCATGATTATCTGGCGAAATCGGGGTTTAAAAAGGCGGTGCTGGGCCTGTCGGGCGGGATCGATTCCGCGATTGTGGCGACGATTGCCGCCGATGCTTTCGGCCCCGAGAATGTGCATTGCGTGATGCTGCCCTCGGAATACACCAGCCAAGGGTCTCTGGATGATGCGGCAGAGCTGGCGCGGCGCGTGGGCACGAAGCTTGACACCGTACATATCGAACCCGCGCGGGACGGCGTGACCAAGGCGCTGGCCCATGTGTTCGAGGGCATGGCCCCCGATGTCACCGAGGAAAACATCCAGTCGCGTCTGCGCGGCACGATCCTGATGGCGATTTCCAACAAATTCGGTGCCATGCTGCTGACCACCGGCAATAAATCCGAGATGGCCGTGGGCTATTGCACGATCTATGGCGATATGAACGGCGGCTATAACCCGATCAAGGATCTCTACAAGACCCGCGTCTTCGAGACCTGCCGCTGGCGCAATGCCAATCACCGCCCGTGGATGAAGGCACCCGAGGGCGAGGTGATCCCGACCGTCATCATCGACAAGCCGCCCTCGGCAGAGCTGCGCCCTGACCAGAAGGATGAAGACAGCCTGCCACCCTATCCGGTGCTGGATGATATCCTTGAACGTCTGGTCGAGGGCGATCAATCCGTGGCCGAGATTGTGGCGGCAGGCCATGACCGCGAGACGGTCAAGCGGATCGAGCATCTGCTGTATATTTCCGAATGGAAACGCTTCCAGTCAGCGCCTGGCACCAAGCTGACGCGCAAAGCCTTCTGGCTCGACCGCCGCTATCCGATGGTCAACCGCTGGCGCGACCAGTCGGGCCAGTAGCCGCCGGACAGCAGGCGATAGGGTGCGCGCCTGCGCGCCCTGTCCGCTTCGGGTCTGCTGCGCGGTGCAGGCGGATGGCCGCTAGAGGGCCGATACCTCCAGATCCAGAAGCGCCTCGACATCCGTGCCACGGCAAAGCTCCGTTGCAGGGGTCATCACAGCGGCCGCTGCGGCTGCGGCACCATATCTCAGGGCGTCGGGCAGGGGGGCCCCGCGAGATAGCGCAAGGGTGAAACCTGCCACGAAGCTGTCGCCCGCGCCGACTTTCGACACGACCGGCACCTTTGGCGCTGTGGCAAACCAGCGATGGCTGGCCGTTGCCAGCACATTGCCCTCTGCACCACGGGCAATCAAAACCGCATGGGCCAAGCCCTTGGCCACCAGGTGTTGTGCGAAATCTGCGGTATCCGTGCGGGCGGGAAGGGGGTGGCCTGCAAGGTCTTCGGCCTCCAGATCATCCATCCGCAGCAGATCCGCTGCCTGATGCCGCCCGTCCAGAAGCTGGCGCAGGGCAGGGCCGGAGGTGTCCAGAAACACGCGCGCATGATGTGGTGCAACCAGCGAGGCAAGGCGGGCGGGAAAGTCCTCGGGAAAGCCCGGCGGCTGGCTGCCCGACAGTACGATAATGCCGCTCTCGGGCATGGCTCGGGCGATCTGTTCCAGCACCTGCCCCACATCCGCCGCCGACCAGTCCGGCCCCGGCATGACAAAGCGGTATTGCTCGCCGGTGCTTTCATCCGTGACCGTTAGGCTCTGGCGCGTTTCCCCCGGCGCGGCAAAGGGCACCAGCCCGATGCCTTGTGCCGCCAGAAGCGCGGCGACCTTCGTGCCGGTTGCCCCGCCAAGCGCGACAAAGGCCGTGCTCTGGCCGCCCATCGCGGCAATCGCGCGGCTGACATTGATGCCGCCACCCCCCGGATCTTCGGCAGGGTTGGTGCAGCGCAGCTTGCGTTCGGATTGCACATGGGCCGTGGCGATGGACAGATCCACGGTGGGGTTAAGCGTCACGGTCAGGATCGGGGTCATGGCAATTTCCTGATGATTGAAGCGTTTACCTTAAAACAAGAAAACCCTCTGGGAAATGGGGCGATTCATAGCTGAGCTTACCTTGCGAAAGCAAAACTTAAGAGTGTGTGGTTTACATGGCGGCATAAGGTTGAGGAGAGACGTTATGATCCCTGATACGAATGACCCGCGCTGGAAGCGCGTTCTGACTTCCGAGTCCGATTTGTCTGCGACCTCGTTGGCGACCCGTCTGATGGTCTCGCGGCTGCGTCGTGAAGTTGCCGCAAGTCCCGCTGCTCTGGCGGCCAAAATCGGGGAACTGCGTGATTTCGTCGCGAAGAATCCCTTTGCTACTGCCGATATGGCGAAATTCTGAAGCTGGAGCCTCCCATGAAAAATGAAATGCTGACTGTGGCAGATGTTGCCGCACGGATCGAAGACGGTGCCACGATGGTCATCGCCGGGGCGGAAGAGCTTCTGCGCGAGTTGCCCAAGGGGAATTGGATCGGCGGGACGACGGTGTATTTTGTCACCGATCAAGGCGGCGCCGTGGTGCGTGACAAACTGTTCTGCACAACCTTCGATCGCGCCGCCGAAGTGGCTGTGCGCTATGTCGGGGTCGACGGGCTGAACACCATTGCCGAAGGCTATAAGCCCAATGGGTTCACGATGATCATGATTCCGGCCTTCTCGGTGGCGCATTCGAACTTTGCCGTCGAAGGCCAGACCTATGACAACCTGTTCAACCAGCCTCTGGCGGGCTGGATTACCGGCGTGCATCTGGATGATCTGGGCAAGAAGGCCCCGATGATTTTCGATGGTGCGACGGGTAAGGGCTATGACGAAGGAGCGGTGCTGCTGCATGTGGGCCTGCCGGCGGATGCCAAGGCCGATCTGGATATCCTCAATATCTTTGCGCAAGGCGACCAGAAAGACCTGACCTTCCGCTTCCAGAAAGACGGGTTCTCGGCGGTAACCGCCGAGGTGAACGGTCAGCAGGTCGATTTCGCGCAATATATCGAAGACAATAAAATCGATACCCGTCTGCCTCTGGTGGCCAATTATTCCGGTGCGATGGTCAATGTCTCGATCCAGTCGGTCGATACGCAAAGCGGCGAGGTGAAGTTCTACGCGCCGGTGGTCGAAGGGGTGGAATACCGTATGGCCAATGCGCTTGGCAGCTATGCGCAGGCCTTTGCCGATGGCGCGGGCAATGCGGGAGAGGGGCAGTATTCCTGTAATTGCATCCTCAACTATCTCTATGGCGAGCTGGAAGGCCAGCGCACCGGCAATTTCACCGGTCCGGTCACCTTCGGCGAGATTGCCTATATCCTTCTCAACCAGACACTGGTGCGTATGGATATCACCGATACCGACGCTGCCTGAGAGAAAACGTAAAGAAGGCCCGCCGGACTGGCGGGCCTTTCGCATTGGCTCCTGAAGGGCCCCTTACCTTTCGAGCGGGGGATGTCCGGCCCATAAGGCTGCCCCCAAGGCCATCGGGTTCAGACGTCTTTCGGCAGGTTGAACTGGTAACTCGCAGGTACGAATTCGTAGCCTTCGTCCTTGGGGTGCAAAAAGCCCAAGCCGGGGAAGGGCATGTGATAGCCGATAAACGGGACACGGGCTTCGGCCACGCGTTTGAGCAGCCGGTCACGGGTTTCTTTGGCCTTTTCCTTGTCCATATCAAACCGCACCTCCCAGTCGGGGCGTTGCAGGGACCAGACATAGTGATTGGCCGTGTCCGCCGTCAGGACAAGCTGCTGTTCGCCGCTGGTGATCCAATAGGCCAGCATTCCGGGCGTATGCCCGTAGGCGTCGACGGCCTTGAAACCGGGCAGGAATTCATCGTCAGGATTGATGAACTGGAAGCGATCCTGTAGCGGGCGCAGCTTTGCATCAAATCCGGCATTTTTGGTCTGCGACCAGTAATCCCATTCGACCTGACCGGTGATATGGGTTGCATCGGGGAAGGTCGGTCCGTCTTCTCCCATCAACCCGCCGATATGGTCGCCATGCATATGCGTGATCACCACATGGGTGATGCTTTGCGGTGCAATTCCGGCGGCCTTCATGGCGCCGGTCAGGCCCTCGGCGTCCAGCCCCGTGTCAAACAGGATCTTTGCATCACCTGTTTCCACCACGACCGGCGTAAAGCTGTTCAGCGCGCGGTCCGTGGGCAGGAAATTGGCTTCGGACAGGGCGGTGAATTCCCCATCCGAGGCATTCAGGCCGAAGGTGCCATGCGGCTCCGGCAGCAGCTTGGTGCCCGCCAGAAGCGTGGTGACGGTCAGATCGCCGATCACGAAGCGGCGATAGGCCGGAATGGCCGCAGGTTGGCTGGGCATGCTGGCCTCGTCTGTCTGGGCAAAGGCTGTTGTGGAGGTGAGTGTTGCACCAACAACCGGCGCTACCGCGACCGTCAGCAAGGCGTTGCGGCGTGTCAAATGGGTGCTCATGGGTCTTTTCCTTCAAAACCAGTTGCATGACCAACTTAGAGGCGCGGCGCTGAATTGCGACTCACGCCTGCGTGACGCATTCAAAAAGGCGAAGCCTTTCCGGGGCGCTTAACCCTGGGTGGTCTGGATGTCTGTTAAGGCGTGGGGCGCAGGGCGGGTTTGAGCTATGGTTTGTCTTGAGGATATGGACAAATTCGCACTTTTATGGAAGACGGAAGCCGCATCAGGAGACTTTGAATGACCGTTACACGTTTCGCCCCGTCGCCCACCGGCTATATCCATGTCGGCAACCTGCGCACCGCGCTGATGAACTATCTCATCACCCGCAAGCAGGGAGGCACGTTCATTCTGCGCCTTGATGACACCGATCAGGAACGGTCCAAACAGGAATATATCGATGGTCTGAAAGAAGATCTCGAATGGCTGGGCTTTACCTGGGACCGCGAGGAATACCAGTCCAAGCGCTTCGACCGCTATTATGCCGTGGCCGAAGAGCTGAAGGCTGCAGGGCGTCTGTACGAATGTTTCGAAAGCCCGACCGAGCTGGACCTCAAGCGTAAGAAGCAGCTCAATATGGGCAAGCCGCCGGTTTATGACCGCGCGTCGATGAATCTGACCGAAGCCGAGAAACAGGCCTATCGTGACGAGGGCCGCCAAGGCTATTGGCGCTTCCGGTTGGATCTGGAACGCATCGAATGGTATGACGGCATCTTGGGCGATCTGTCGATCGACGCGGCGTCGGTCTCGGACCCGGTGCTGATCAAGGCCTCGGGGCAGATCCTTTATACGTTCGCATCCTCGGTCGATGACACCGATATGCAGGTCACCGATATCGTGCGCGGGGGCGACCACGTCACCAATACGGCGACGCAGATCCAGATCATCCGTGCCATCGGTGGCACGCCGCCGAATTTCGCGCACCACTCGCTGCTGACCGGTCCGCATGGCGAAGAGCTGTCCAAGCGTCTGGGCGCGCTGTCGATCCGCGATCTGCGGGCATCCGGTGTGGCCCCCGAGGCGCTTCTGTCTATGATGGCGCGTCTGGGCTCCAGCCAGCCGGTCGAGTTGAAAATGTCGATGGAAGAGCTGATTGACGGCTTCGATCTGAGCCATTTCGGGTCGGCACCGACGAAATTCGACAGCGCCGATCTGATCCCGCTGACCCGCGCCCGCAATCAGCAACTGCCCTTTGCGGATGTGAAGGACCAGATCCTTGCGCTGGGCATTCCTGCCGAGCAGGCCGAGCAGTTCTGGAAGGTCGCCTCGCAGAATATCGACAAGCTGTCCGATCTGGCGGGTTGGGCGGATCTGTGTCTCAACGGTGCCGAGCCGATGATTGCCGAGGAGGATCGCGCGTTCGTGGCCGAGGCACTGGCTGAACTGCCCGAAGGCCCCTTCACCGAGACCACTTGGAAAGAGTGGACCGGCGCGATGAAGGAGAAATCGGGCCGGAAGGGCAAGGGCCTCTTCATGCCGCTGCGCAAGGCGATCACCGGCATGGATCATGGTCCCGATATGGGCGAGCTGATGCCGCTGCTGCACAAGGTGCGCGCCCGCGCGTAAGCGTAACGACCGCATGGATGTTTCTGAAAGCCCCCGAACAGGTTTCGGGGGCTTTTGCATGTGCTACGGCCTTGTGCATCGGGCGGGTCCCGTTCGGCCAAAGCCGAAAGGGGCGATGTTTCAAACGGGGCACGAAAAAGTGACAGGCGCTCTGATCCTGTGTCGTGCTGGTGATGTGCCGCGTGGAACCCTGGCGTGTTCCGTCAGGCGGAGAGGTGGCGGATTCGTCACAGGCGAATCGGCAAGCTTTTGAAGTTTCATAAAAAAACGATTCGGTGGTTGCGAATCCCCCGCGAGTCAGGCGATCCCTAGTCCCGTGAAACATTCCGGAGAAGGCCGCGTGGAGTTATCCACAGGTTCGCACCGGGATTCGTCCAGATATGCGGGGGGTAAGGGTTTTTATCCCCAGATATCGTAGGCGGAGCGGAAGTTATCCACTACTATCTCGTTTACACCCTGTTTCACACAAGTCACGATATCTGGTATGAATAGGAAACGGCCCCGCCGCTTCTAGTATGCACGACAACCCGTTGCGGTTCATCGCAGGGGAATGAACAAGAGCAGAAGGACCAGACATATGGCACTCAGCGACGATTATATCGGCGACGACGCCCACCCGATCGATGTGGTCGAGGATCTGGCCGAGGCCCATGCCTGGGAATTCAATCGTGTGACGGATGACCAGATCGCAATGGTCGTCGAGGGCCAGTGGCGCAGCTATTCGCTGACGCTGGCATGGTCCGATCAGGACGAGATGCTGCGCCTGATCATGACCTTCGAGATGGACCCGCCTGCCGAGCGTCTGCCGGTGCTTTACGACATGCTCAACCGTGCCAATGATCAGGTCTGGTCGGGGGGCTTTGTCTATTGGCCCGAACAGCGTCTGATGGCATGGCGCTATGGTCTGGTGCTGACCGGCGGGCAATGCGCCTCGATCCAGCAACTCGACGAGATGATCGGCACCGCGCTGATGTCGGCCGAGCGTTTCTATCCGGCCTTCCAGTTGGGGTGCTGGGGCAATCGCACGGCGGCAGATGCCATTCAGGTGGCCATTGCAGAGGCCTACGGACGCGCCTAATCTTTGCCCCGATAAAGAAGGGGGCAAAATGGATTTTTCCGATATTTCCGAACGTGGTCTGGTGCTTCTGGGCTGTGGCAAGATGGGGTCGGCCATGCTGGCGGGCTGGCTGAAAGGCGGGCTTGATCCGCAATCGGTCACCGTAATCGCGCCGCGCCCTTCGGACTGGGTCAAAAGCACCGGTGTGCGGATCAATGCGCCGCTGCCGGTCGCGCCCGCCGTGGTGCTGCTGGCGGTGAAGCCGCAGAAGATGGGTGAGGCCTTGCCGCAACTGGCCGCGCTGGGAAATGGCCATACGCTGTTTCTCTCGGTCGCGGCGGGGCTGACCTTGGCAAAATATGAGGCGATTCTTGGGGAGAAGACCCCGATCGTGCGGGCGATGCCCAATACGCCTTCCGCCATCGGGCGGGGGATCACCGCGATTTGCGGGAATGCGATGACGCAGGACGCCGATCTCCGGATTGCCGAAGGGTTGCTCGGGGCAATCGGGCAGGTCGTCCGGCTGGAGAGTGAGGGGCAGATGGATGCGGTGACGGCTGTGTCCGGATCCGGTCCGGCCTATGTCTTCCATCTGATCGAAACGCTTGCGGCGGCGGGGGTGTCGCAAGGGCTTCCGGCGGAGCTGGCCATGACGCTCGCCAAGGCAACCGTTGGCGGGGCAGGGCAACTGGCAGAAGACTCGCCCGAGGATCCGGCCCAGTTGCGGGTCAATGTGACCTCGCCGGGTGGTACGACGGCGGCGGCTCTGGCTGTGTTGATGGACGAGGCGCAGGGGTTTCCGGCATTGCTGGAGCGGGCGGTCAAAGCCGCTGCCGACCGTGGGCGGGAACTCGGCGCATGAGCGCGACCTTCGACGATTTTCTGAAGCTTGATATCCGTGTGGGACAGATTACCCGCGCGGAGCCTTTCCCCGAGGCCCGCAAGCCCGCGATCAAGCTCTGGATCGATTTCGGGGCAGAGCTCGGGGAAAAACGGTCTTCGGCGCAGATCACCAAATATTACGAGCCACAGGATCTGGTCGGGAAGCAGGTTCTGGCGGTTGTCAATTTTCCGCCGCGCCAGATTGGTCCGGTGAAGTCGGAGGTGCTGGTGCTTGGGGTGCCGGATAAGGAGGGCGGCGTGGTGCTGATCGGGCCGGATCTTGCTGTGCCTCTCGGGGGGCGTCTCCACTGATCTTTCGCTTCGAGTGCATGGCCTGCCAAAGGGTTGCGCGCCGCGAAGCGGCGCGCCCGCGCGCGCGAGGCGCGGCTTCGCCGCGCTCGCGCGCAACCTGCCGAAGGCGTTTGTTTTATTGGCCCATCTTTTCGCGCCAGTGGCGTCGGCAGAGGGAGACATAGGTTTCGTTGCCCCCGACCTGTACCTGCTCGCCGCCCTTCAGCGCTTGTCCATCCGGTCCCATCCGCACCACCATCGTCGCCTTGCGCCCGCAATGACAGATTGTCCGGACCTCGCGCATGTCGTCGGCCAGAGCCAGCAACGCAGCCGAGCCCGGGAAAAGCTCCCCCATGAAATCAACGCGCAGTCCGTAGCACATGACCGGAATGTCAAGATCGTCGCAGGCGCGGGCCAGTTGCCAGACCTGATCGCGGGTAAGAAACTGCGCTTCGTCAAGAAAAACGCAGGCACAGGGCCCCTCTTCGAGGCGGTCGCGGATCAGGGTGAACATGTCGGTTTCGGGCGTGAAGCAGGCGGCATCCGCGCCGATGCCGATGCGGCTGCCGATGCGGCCCTGACCCGCGCGGGTATCCAGCTTGGCCGTTACCAAGAGCGTCTGCATCCCGCGTTCGACATAATTGTAGGAGGCCTGCAGCAGCATCGTGCTTTTGCCGGCATTCATGGTTGAATAATGGAAATACAGCTTGGCCATAGTTGGGGGATAGCCCTGTGGGGGCTGCGGGGCAAGAGGACGCAGGGCGGTGCCGGACGGCGGATGCGGGGCCGCGCGGGTATCGAACCCCCGCGGCCCCGCCACATCCCTGCAGGGATGTGTGACCCGTGTGGCGTGTTTCAGCCGCGATCCGCCGTGTCGAGCCAGATGGTAACGGGTCCGTCATTTGTCAGGCTGACCGCCATATCGGCGGCAAAGATGCCGTTTTCCACCGGCAGCCCCAACGCGCGCAGTGCCTTGCTGAAATGTTCGTACAGATGTTTGCCGGTGTCGGGGGCGGCTGCCGTCGAAAAGCCCGGGCGGTTGCCTGTGCGTGTATCGGCAGCCAGCGTGAACTGGCTCACCACAAGGCAGGCCCCGCCGATATCGCTGACGGAACGGTTCATTTTGCCCGCCTCGTCCTTGAATATCCGTAGCTTGGCGACACGCGCGGCCAGTTTCTCGGCCTGGATTTCGCGGTCCCCCTCCATCGCGCAGACCAGCACCAGCAGGCCGGCCCCGATTTCGCCGGTGATCCGGCCTTCCACTTCGACTTTGGCTTGGGTGACACGTTGCAGCAGGGCGCGCATGGGTTTGACCTTCATATAGGTGTGTTCTGGGATATACTGCAGGGCGCGCGCCGTCACGCGTGCCCTGCATGCGGCATTCGGCAGCCGGATGCGACAGGCTAGCGCGAGAAATAGAGCACCAGCCCCGCAATCACTGCAACCGCGACGGCCGCAAGCGCGATTTTCCACACCGACCACGGCCGGTCGCCCGAGACGCAACCGGTTTGGCCATTGACGATGAACCGGTAGCTTTTGCCTTGGAACCGGTAAGCGGCGGACCAGATTGGCAACAGGATATGCTTGAAGGTCTCGTCAGAGAATTGCGGGTCCATTGCCGCGATCCTTTGTGTGTCACCGCCGATATCGCGACGGATATCGCTCTGGATCACCTGCAGCATCTTTGCTTGGGCCTGATGATGCGCTTCCGGCACTTCGACGGTATAATTCTCGGCAGAAAACCCCGCCAGAAAGCTCGCATCATAGCCTGCCACATGCGAGAGGTTCCAAGGCATCAGCTTTCCCACATGCGGGGCGGGCAGGGAGCGTGCCGCATAGACCAGCACGTCGTCGAAATCGCGCCCCACCTGACCGGCCACCGGTGTCCAGCGGATACGGCGCTCCTGTTGCTCGCGGCGCACGGTCTGGCCGTTCTCGTTGACGGTAACCAGACGGGTCTCGTAATAATAATCGCCGCGTTGTCCGGAATAACGGGTGCGGGTGCGGGCATCGAAGGTCCAGAACGGCGCGTAGACGCCGGTCATCTTACGCCCTTTTCGCGCAAATTCGGCCAGACCATTGGGGGCAAACCAGCGCCCCTTCAGCCATTTGGTCAGGGCTGCGCGGGCTTCCGTTTCGGTGACGGCAAAGGGCAGGACCCCCTGTGGGCGGAATTGTCGGATATCGCCGGCATCCGTCACGATCGGGGTCGCGCAGAACGGACATTCCGTGGCGTGCTGGTCCGGCCCCAGCTCGATCTGGGCCGAGCAGTTGGGGCAGGACAGATGGCGGCTTTCATGGCTTTGGGTTTCGGGCAGACCATTGGCCAGCACCGGTGCCAGCGGGAGCTCACGAAGACCGCTCTCCCCGCGATGGAGAATGGCGGGAATGTCCTGCATGTGGCCACAATGGTCACAGACCATCCGTGTCTCGCCGGGATTGAAGCGCAGATCCGCGCCACAGGCCTCGCAGGGATAGATCTGGGGGGCCTTTGCACGCGGCTTGTCTGCCGTCGCGCGGGCCACTCGGGGCAGTTTCATCGGCTCGGGCCTTTTCTCTTGGCAGGACGTTCGCTCAGTGACCGGGCGGGGGAGGTGGCGGCTCGATCGTGAAAAGCTGCGCCAGTTCGGCGATCTCTTCTGCCGTTTTCCAACCATCCTGTCCGGGGGCCCAGACAAGCGAGCTGCGTGAGAATTGTCCGTCCGTTTTCATCTGGGCCAGCTGCCCGCGCCCGTAAGGCCCGAGTGTCTGTCCGTTGACGGCCATATGCCACACCTTCTCTACGGCGGGAGGTGGGGGCGGAGGCGGCGCGGCGACAGCCGCGCCGCCTCCGCCCTGGGGCGCGCGGGCTTGCCCGGGCGCAACCCCTTGCTGCGATACTGGCATCTGGCCCCACGGCCCCGTTTGTGTCTGCGCCGGCCCTGCTTGAAGCGGCCCTGCCTGCCCGTATCCCCAAGGTCCGGCCAAAGGCTGGCTGCCCAGTTGCTGGCCCATCGCCATGCCCATTCCCGCGCCAAGGCCCGCCCCCATGGCCGCGCCCATGCCGCTTGCGGCCCCCGAGCCCGGCTGCCCCATCGCCTCGGCCGCATTAAACTGCATATAACGGTTCAGATCGCCCACGATGCCCATCGAAGTCCGCTTGTCGAGCACCTTCTCCACTTCGGACGGCAGCGAGATATTCTCGACATAGAACTCGGGCAGGCTCAGCCCGTATTCGGCAATGGTCGGGGCAATCGCCTCGGCCACAAGCTGGCCCAGATCCGCCGTATTGGCCGCCATGTCCAGCACCGGAATATTGGACCCCGCAAGTGCGCGCGAAAATTCCTGAACGATGATATTGCGAAGCTGATAGCTCACCTCGTCCGAGGTGAATTCGCCATCCGTCCCCACGATCTCGGTGATAAACTTGCCCGGATCGCTCACTCTGGCGGCATAGGTGCCGAAGGCGCGCAGCCGCACCGGCCCGAATTCGGGATCACGGGTGATGACAGGGTTCTTGGTGCCCCATTTCAGATCGGTGAAACGGGTCGTATTGACGAAATAGATCTCGGACTGGAAGGGGGATTTGAACCCGTGATCCCAATGCTGGAGCGTGGTCAGGATCGGCAGGTTGTTGGTTTCCAGCAGATAGAGACCGGGGGTGAAGACATCGGCCAGCTGGCCTTCATGGATGAAGACGGCGGCCTGTCCCTCGCGCACCGTCAGCTTGGCACCATATTTGATGGCATGGCCCTGACGTTCAAACCGCCAGACCATCGTGTCGCGGGTGTCATCCACCCAGGAGATGACATCGATGAATTCGCCGCTGAGGAAATCGAGAATACCCATTATCCGGTCTCCGGTTCATAAAATCGACGGGGCGGGCTGGCGGCCTGCCCCGATAGGTCAGTCATTCGGGGTCAGCTCTGCCGCGATCTCGCGGATGGCGGGCATCGCCTCGTCCTGTGTCATGCCCGGTCGTAACCGCGGGTCATAAAGCATCTTCAGCATCAGCTCGTCCTGATGGGTCAGCCGTGCAAATTCCTCGTCATCATTGAAAATCGAGGGACGGGCGCGGGGATAGTCATTGGCCAGCCCCAGGCCCTGCGCAAGCTCTTCGTCAAAGCAGCTCTCGCGCAGCGCATCGGGATGTTCGCCGCGGATGATGGCCACTGCGCGCGAATAGGCGGATTTGTCGCCCTCGGAAAAGGCGAAGACTACGCAGAAGGTGGTGGTGGGCAGATTGGTGATCGCATTGACCGAACTGTCATCAATGCCCGGCACCATCTTACGCAATAGCGCGGCAGAGCCCTCGCGTTCGTCCTCGTTCAGCACCAGCACCGAGAAATTGCCCCGATCGGGCACAAGGCTGATCGGATGGCGGGTGATCTGCGCCAGCTTTCCGGCATAGGCGCGTACGGTGGCGGTGTCTTTCTGGCGCTGCGCCTCGGGGATCGAGGCCCCGAAATGCAGATCCATCCGCACCGGTTCTTCCCAGCGGCGCAGCTTCGAGGCGGTCTGCTTTGCAACAAAGGCGCCATTGCGATGCTCGTATTCATCATAAAGCGCGATATTGACAAAATTGTCGATCAGCTGCCTGCGGTGGAACGGGGCATCGCGGGGGGCCACATCGGTGCGCATCAGCCCTTGTGACAGCAGATTGTCCTGCACCTGCTGGAAATAAGCGGCCAGCGCGATGCTGTCGGGGGACCGCGGGGCGACCTTCGCGCCGTTCAGGTCCTGCGGGGCGGTTTGCGGGCGGGGCGTCTTGCGCGGGCCCTGCGCGGCAGGGCCGGAAAAGGGTAGGGTCGAACATCCGGCGACGGCCAGCAGGCAAAGCCCTACACCCATCGCCCGCAACATGCGGCTATGGCGCGAAGAGACCACCGCCCCGAGCGGATGGGGCAGGCGGGATAGGGCACCGCGCCGGAAGGTCTCGCTTGCGCCGCCGGTCATTCTTAACGCGCTCCCTGTTGCGCGGCGGGACGCGGGCTGCGGGCCGAGGCCAGCGTGTCACGCAGACGCCCCTCCATCTCCACCAGTTCCCGTTCGGCCTCGGCGCGCTGGCGCTTGCCCTCATCGGCAATCGAGAGGCTGTCCTCGATGGTGGCAATCAGGGTCTCGTTGGCCTGTTTCACGGCCTGAATGTCAAACACGCCGCGTTCCATTTCCTGCCGCACGGTCTGGTTGGCCTGACGCAGGTTCTCGGCATTGGCGGTCAGCAGGTCATTGGTGAGGTCATTGGCGGCCTTCACCGCGCCTGCGGCCTCCGCCGAGCGCTGGATCGTAACGGCTTGTGCCAGTTGGGTTTCCCACAGCGGCACGGTATTGACCAAGGTCGAGTTGATCTTGGAGACCAGTGCCTTGTCGTTTTCCTGTACCAGCCGGATCGAGGGGAGCGACTGCATGGTGACCTGACGGGTCAGCTTCAGGTCATGCACGCGGCGCTCCAGATCATCGCGTGCGGCACGGATATCGCGCAGCTCCTGGGCACGGATTAGCTTGTCGCCCTCGGCGGCCTGCGCCACTTCCGCCTCTTTGGCGGGAATGATCGTGGCATCGGCCTCGGCCAGCTTGGCTTCCCCGGCCGCGATATAAAGCGCCAGTTCATCATAGAATTTCAGCGTCTTGGTATAAAGCAGATCAAGCGATTTGACATCCTTGAGCAGCTTCGTTTCATGCGAAAGCAGCACATCGCTGATCTTGTCGATCTGGCTTTGCACCTGTTCATAGCGCGCAAGGAACGAGGCAAAGGGCGCCGCGCGCCCCATCAGCCGTTCCCACCAGCTTTGCTTGCGGCGCACATCCAGCTCGCTGACCGAAAACCCGCGCAACGTGGTGACGATCTGGCGCAGGCTATCACCGGCAGGGCCGGTATCCTTGTTTTTCACATCCACCAGCATCGCCTGACTGATCTCCTGCAACTCCGACTGGGCGCGGGTGCCAAAGCGCAGAATGGTGTTGGAATCGGTCAGGTCGACCTCGTTCATCCGTGACCGGATCTCGATGGCGGTGGGGGCCTCGGCCTTGTCGAGCGCCAGACCGACCTCTTGCGGATCGGGGAGGCGCAGGGCCGCAACCTGTTCGATCTCGCTGATATTCTTGGCGGCCGCTTCGCGGGTCGTGTCGCTCATCTTATCGGTCTCCTTGGCAGGACGTAATAGCGTCAGTCATGATGTCGGGAAAAGGTCGGGGCGATGCCGTCGCGTTCCAGCCGTTCGCGCAGCACGTCGATCTCGATCTCCAACCCTTCGCGCCCGCTTTCGATCAGCTGGCGCGATTTGGCCGTGAAATTGCGTTCGAGATCGTCGAGCAGGCTCTCGTAGCGGCTGCGGGCGGCGGGATCGGGGCTTTGGGCGTAGAGATCGGCAAAGCGGATGGTCGCATCACGTGCGCCTTCCAGATAAAGGGTTAGGTAGCGGCGTGCGGCGCGCAGATCGTTGGGGTCTTCCTCGACCGCACGGAACAGATCGCGGGCGCGGGTGGCAAACATTTCCACACGGGCCTCAAGCTGGGGGGCATGGGCGCGGGCAATGGCCGCCCGCATGGCCGCCAGATGCTCCTCGCCAATCGCCACCGCCTCGGCGGCGCGTTCCTGCTGGAACGGGTCTATACCATCCATGCCCTTGTTTTTCAAAGGGTCCAACCCGAAAGCCACGATTCCCAGCGCGGTGCCGATAAGGCCGCTGCCAAGCGCACCCAGCAGGCCCATCTCCTGCGCCCCGAGCGCCAGACCCAGCCCGATGCCCATCGCGCCAAGGATCTTGCGCGGCAGGGCGGGACGGCGGGCCACACGGCGCGCCTCATAGGCGGCCTGCGCCCGTAACCCTTCGCGGATCAGGAACGCGGCGCCTGCACATAGGCCGAATGCCATGATCGCGCGCGCCAGAGCCACAGGCCCCGCCCCGAATGCCCCGAACAAAAAGGGCAGGGCGCAGATGGCCACCCAGAACGGACGGCCCTCATAGGGGTGTTCCGGTCTGGGCAGGCGCTCGGTCGGAATGTCTTCCTGCCCGTTCAGACGGTCGGGATGGTGCGGGGCTTCGGGGCTGTATTTGCCAGAGAAACGGCGGGCCATCGTCAGACGCTGCCTGTCATCGCAATTTTCAGCGTCAGCGCCAGCATCAGCAGGAATGCGATGCGCTGAATGGCTTTGTGCGACATAGGGCCCCCTTTTCTTCGGTTCAGCAGGTTCGGTCAAGCGATCATCAGCGACGCTCATCTTAAGCGAAGAATAGGTATAATGGCACGGCTCTGCCAGAGGGGGGTGGCAGAAAAGCGCGTACCGGGGCTGCAAGAAACCGGCATTGCGGCGTGGCCCCAGCGCTTTGCCTCGAAAGAACCTGCGCTTTGCCCAAAAAGAAACGGCGCCAAATCGGGTTTGGCGCCGTAACAGGATTATTCGCTACGCGGTTTGCGCGGCCCTTTGGGGCCATCGCCGCGCTGGCCGTCGCGTTTGGGGCCGCCCTTGAAGCCACCCCCCGACTTGCTGCCAAATTTGCTTGCGCCCGGCTTGCCACCGAAGTTGCGCTCGCCGCGCTGGCCGTCACGTTTGAGGCCGCCTTTGAAGCCGCCGCGCTCGTTGTCGCCGCCGCCGAAGCTGCGCGGCTTGTTGCCACCATCGCGGTTGCCGTCACGGCGCGGACCACGGTCGTCGCCGTTGTCGAAACGCGGTTTGCGGGGCTTGTCCCCGAAACGGGCCTCGCCTTCTTCGCGACGCGGCTTGCCAAAGCTTTTGCCATCGCCGCGCGGGCCACGATCCTCAAACTTCTTGTCGCCAAACTTGCGCTCGCCGAACTTCTTGTCGCCGAAGGTCCGTCCGCCGCGGTCGTCGCGCTCGCCGAACTTGCGATCCCCGAATTTTCTGTCCCCACGCTCG
Source organism: Thioclava sp. GXIMD4216 (assembly GCF_037949285.1). Lineage (NCBI taxonomy): Bacteria > Pseudomonadati > Pseudomonadota > Alphaproteobacteria > Rhodobacterales > Paracoccaceae > Thioclava > Thioclava sp. GXIMD4216. Next base: position 2,520,846 of record NZ_CP149926.1, on the reverse strand, counting down.
CCGCGTTCGCTGCGCTCGCCGAATTTCTTCTCGCCGAAGCTGCGGCCTTCGCCTCCGTCGCGGCGCGGGCGATCCCCGAATTTCTTGTCCCCGAATTTCTTGTCGCCAAACTTGCGCTCGCCGAACTTGCGATCATCGCCGTCGCGGCGCGGGCGGTCGGCGCGGTCTTCGCGCGGTGCGTTCCGCTCTTCCTGCCGCTTGTCGGGAGACCAGCGCTGCTTGCGGGGACGGTCTTCCCCTTCGGCGCGCGGGCCACGGTCCGCGCGTTCGAAACGGTCGCCGCGCTCGGGGCGGTCCCCACGGGCGCTGAAATCTTTCTGGCGACCAAAGCTGCGTTCGGGTTTGCCGCGCCCGTCGCCGCGCCCGTCTTCGTTGTCCCGCGGTGCACGGTCGAAGGGTTTGCCACCCCGTTCCCCGCGATCCCCCCGCTCCCCGAACCGGCCACGCGGGCGCTCGCCGTCGTCGCGGCGGCCTGCGGGCTTGTTGCGGTCGGCAGGTTGTGCGCCGGGCGTATCTTCCAGCAGGCTGCCCAGCTGGTCATGCAGGACGCGGCGTTTGATTTCCATCACATCGCCGGGCTGCATTTCGTTGAGGCGGAAGGGGCCGTAGCTGACGCGGATCAGGCGGTTCACCGTCAGGCCGATTTCGGCCATGGCGCGGCGGATCTCGCGGTTCTTGCCTTCGCGCAGGCCGACGGTCAGCCATGCATTCGCGCCTTGCTGGCGGTCAAGCGTGATGTCCATCGGCTGGAATTCGGTGCCGTCGATGGTGATCCCCGCGCGCAGCGGGTTGAAGGTGTCGGGCGTGGGGCGGCCATTGACCCGCACGCGGTATTTGCGCAGCCAGCCGGTTTCGGGCAGTTCGAGGCGACGTTTGAGCGCCCCGTCATTGGTCAGCAGCAGCAGGCCTTCGGAGTTGAGATCGAGGCGGCCGACATTCAGCACGCGCGGCATGCCTTCGGGCATCTCGTCAAAGATGGTGCGGCGGCCCTGCTCGTCTTTCTCGGTGGTCACCAGACCCAGCGGCTTGTAATAGAGCCAGACGCGGGTTTCCTGCGGTGCATCGATCGGCGTGCCGTCGATGGTGACCTTGTCTTTGGGGGTGACATCCAGCGCCGGAGATGCGGCCTGTTTGCCATTGACCGCCACACGGCCTGCAAGGATCAGTTTTTCGGCATCACGGCGCGAGGCGACGCCCGAACGTGCGATGACCTTGGCAATACGCTCGCCCCCAGAGCTTGCGGCAGAGGGCGTATTGTCCGGTTTCGGCGTATTGTTGGAATCATTGGTCATGGCAGGCGGCTCCCGAGGCGGTCTTGAAGGCGCCTCTCTATAGTGTCTTATCTCCTGTGGGAAGAGCCTTGCATATAAGAAGCTTCGCGTCCAAGAGGAGATATGTTCAGAAGTTTCATGGATCAGGCGCTGGAAGAGGCGCGGGCGGCGGCTTTGCGTGGCGAGGTTCCGGTGGGGGCCGTGATCGTTTCGCCTGCGGGCGAGGTGGTGGCGCGCGCCGGAAACCGCACGCGCGAACTCTGTGACCCTACCGCCCATGCCGAGATTCTGGCTTTGCGCGCGGCCTGTCATGCCGTTGGGTCGGAGCGGCTGGTGGGGTATGATCTCTATGTCACGCTGGAACCCTGCCCGATGTGTGCGGCGGCGATTGCGGCGGCGCGGGTCGGGCGGCTGTATTATGGTGCGGCGGATGTGAAATCAGGCGGGGTGGCGCAGGGCGCGCGGGTGTTCTCGCATCCGCAATGCCATCATGCGCCCGAGGTTTATGACGGGATTTCGGCGGCGCCGGCAGAGGCGCTGTTGCGTGCATTCTTTGCCGCGCGGCGATAGGGGGCGGGGCAAGGGGCTTTGCCCCTCTTCGACTGCGTCGAATTCACCCCAGGATATTTCGGGCAGCTGGAATGCAGGCGGTTTTGCTTGACGCTGTTGCGCGATCCGGCATATGGCGGGCTTGCGCAGGGGGTCGGATGACCGCGGCGATTACGTAGCTCTGTATCTGCAGACAGCCGGATCGCCGAGGAAAGTCCGGACTCCATGAAGTGACGGTGCCGGGTAACGCCCGGCGGGGGCAACCCCAGGGAAAGCGCCACAGAGAACAGACCGCCCTGCTTTGGCACGGGTAAGGGTGAAACGGTGGGGTAAGAGCCCACCGCGGGACTGGTAACAGGACCGGCATGGCAAGCCCCACCGGGAGCAACGCCGAATAGGGATCGCGTGCCGCAGGCATCTGTCTGACGGTAGGGGAGCTTCGCCCCGAGTGATCCGGGTTGGCAGCTTGAGCCTGCAGGCAACTGCAGGCCTAGAGGAATGGTCATCGACGGGGGTAACCCCTGAACAGAATCCGGCTTATAGACCGCCTGCGCAAATTCTGCCCTTTTCCGCCGTCTGCCAGAGGGGGCATGTCGTGAGAGAGCGGCTTTGGGGATGTGTTATGTCGAATTTCGGGAAGATCGCGCATTTGGCTGTTGACTCTGGGGTGAGTCTGACTAAAAGGCGGGCTTCAAGGATTTCGATGGTGGTCGCGCGATGCTGGCTGCCTGGCTCAGGAGATGAAACATGGCGAAGCCGACGACGCAAAAGATCCGTCTGACCTCGACGGCGGGCACCGGGCACTTCTATGTGACCAAGAAGAATGCCCGTACCATGACCGAGAAAATGGTCGTGAAGAAATACGACCCGGTTGTGCGTAAGCACGTCGAATATAAAGAAGGCAAGATCAAGTAAGATCTGTCTTTCTGACGAAGCGAAGGCCGCCCTCGGGCGGCTTTTTGCTGTTTGGCGGGGCGGGGTCTTGCGGGGGCGGGCCTTTGGTCCAGTCTGGCAGGATGCCCGACGCCTTTGCGCCCCATTTTCTGGATGCCCGTGATGCGTGTGGCGCGGCGCGGGAGCCGATTCTATCGGCGCTGGTGCAGGCCGAGGCGCTTCTGGCACCATGCGGCCGGTTTCTTCGGCGGATGTCGTCATGCGTGTGGTTGACTGGCTGCCGGAGCGATTCCGTTGCAGTGGCTTTGCTCCGGCGTCCGGTCTGATCGAGGTCTATCTGCATCCCCAAGTGTTACAGGATCCTGCGGCCTTGCGGGGCGATCTTTTGCGGGTGCTCTTGCGTGAATATCACCACGTCCTGCGCGGGGACGGTCCGAGCTATGGCCGCAGTCTGGAGGAAGCTCTGGTGAGCGAAGGGCTGGCGCAGCTTTTCGTGCATCAGGTGCTGGATGTGCTGCCTGCGCCGTGAGAATTTGCAGTGAGTGAGGCCGAGCAGCGACCCTATATTCCGCGGGAACTGGAGGGGTTTGGCCGTGCCTATGATCCTTCGGAGTGGTTCATGGGGAGGGGGCTGCCGCGTTGGCTGGGCTAGGCTTTGGGACGGCGGATTGTGGCGGCGGGGCTGGGCCATGCCACGCCCTACGAGGCACGACCTCGGGCGGCAGGCACATTCCGTCCGGAGGTGCTGGCGCTTCCCGAGTAAAATAATCGGATTTACAAAGCTGACAAAATAGGTCACTTATGCGTGAAGTAGAAGTTTCACTGATATGAGGAATCCTATGTCCTGTCGTCTGCACGCGCTGATCACCAGTACTGCTCTTGTTGTGGCCCCTCTTATGGCTCCGGTGACGGCCTATGCGGACGCGCCAAGCGCGGAGGCGGTGATCAAGACCTATGCCGATATCGCACAGGCGGGCTATGAAGACAGTCTGTCGACGGCTCAGGCATTGGAAGCGGCTGTGGACACGCTGGTCAAGGCCCCCACGGAGGCGCATCTGAGCGCCGCGAAAGAGGCGTGGATCGCCGCCCGTAAGCCCTATCAGCAGACCGAGGCCTTCCGTTTCGGTAATGCGCTGGTGGATGACTGGGAGGGCCGTGTGAACGCCTGGCCGCTGGACGAGGGGCTGATTGATTATGTCGATGAGGATTCCGCCGCCAATAACGAGGAAAACGATCTGGCGCTGGCCAATGTGATTGCAAATAAATCGCTGACCATTGGCGGGCAGCCGGTGGATGCCGGCACGATCTCGCCCGAATTTCTGGCCGAGACCCTGCAGGAGGCCGAGGGCGTCGAGGCCAATGTGGCCACCGGCTATCACGCCATCGAATTCCTGCTTTGGGGGCAGGATCTGAACGGCACCGAGGCAGGGGCCGGTGCGCGCCCCTATACCGACTATGTTCAGGGCGAGGGTTGCACGGGGGGGAATTGCGACCGCCGTGCCGATTATCTGCAGGCCGCTTCCGTCTTGCTGGTCGCGGATCTGAAAGAGATGGTCGGTCATTGGGACGAGGACGGGGCGGCGCGCAAGGCCCTGACCGACGATGCCGAGGCGGGGATCACGACGATTCTGACCGGCATGGGGTCGCTGTCTTATGGCGAGTTGGCGGGCGAGCGGACCAAGCTGGGCCTGATGCTGCATGATCCGGAAGAAGAGCATGATTGCTTCTCGGATATGACCCATCTGTCGCATTACTATGATGCTGTCGGGATTCGTAACGTCTATACCGGCCAGTATACCCGCGTGGATGGTTCGGTTGTGGAAGGGGCATCGCTTTCGGGGCTGGTTGCGGCCAAGGATGCGGATGTGGATGCGCAGCTGACCAAGGATCTTGATGCGTCGGTGGCGGCCGCTGCCGCGATCAAGGCCAAAGCCGAAAGCGGCATGGCCTATGACCAGATGATCGCTCTGGGCAATGACGAGGGGGCGGCATTGGTGACCGGCCTAGTGGATGCGCTGGTTGCCCAGACCCGTACCATCGAACGGGCGGTGACGGTGCTGGGGGCCGAGGTCGAGATCGAAGGGTCGGACAGTCTCGATAATCCCGATGCGGTGTTCCAGTAAAAGGGCAGGGTTGCCGGAAGATAGGCCCATATTTTCCGGCATCACGGTCCTGAATGTCCCGCGGCAGCGATGCCGCGGGCTTTTGTGATGTGAGGGTCATGATCAGGTCTTTGTTGTCCGCTTTTATTGCACCGGCCGTGCTTGTGCCCGTTCTGTGTCTGCCGGTGGCCGCCTGTGCGGGCGGGACGGAGGCGATATCGGTTGTGCAGCCTGCCCGCCAGTTCACGACCGCCGAGCGTTACGAGGCCAATCCGGGCGGGGCGGGCAGCCTTGCGACCCGCCGTTTTGACAGGCCTGCAGCCAGTCTGCCCGCTGCGCAGCGCATGACCTTCACCTTGGGCGAGGCGCTGTTTGAAAAGCTCTGGGTGCCCGCACCCTCCAGCACGCGCGCCTCGGACGGGCTGGGGCCGCTGTTCAATGCCCGCGCCTGTGCCAACTGCCATCCGGGCAACGGGCGGGGCCGCCCCGAGGACGGGCAGGGGATTTCGGGCATGGTGCTGAAACTCTCGCGGCGTTACCGCGCGGAAGACGGGGCCTTCGGGGTCGAGGGCTGGCACGGGATGATCCCCGATTATGACTTCGGCTGGCAGTTGCAGGATCGGGCGGTGCCATCGCTGCAGCCCGAGGGGCGGCTGGAGCTGGAGTGGATCGAGGCCCACGGCCTGCGCTATCCCGCGCCGCGCATTGATCTGCCGCCCGAGGTGCTGACCTCGCTGCGGGTGGCACCGCAGATCATCGGCTTGGGGCTGCTGGAGGCGATCCCCGAGGCGGATATTCTAATGCATGCCGACCCCGAGGATGCCGATGGCGACGGGATCTCGGGGCGGGCGCAATATGCCCCTGGCCCCGATGGTGCGGTCCGGTTGGGGCGGTTCGGGCATAAGGCAGGCATGGCGCGGCTGGTGGATATGACGGCGCAGGCGTTCAGTCAGGATATGGGCCTGTCGAGCGTGCTTTTCGCCGAAGGCTCGGGCGATTGCACCCTGACGCAGACGGACTGTCTGGAGCTGCCCGATGGCATCGATGTGGGGCTGCGCGACAATGCCGAAGTCTCCACCGAGGCGCTGCAAGCGGTCACTGATTACGTGACTTGGCTGGGGGTGCCCAAGCGCCGCGATGTGGCGGACCCGCAGGTGCTGCGCGGCAAGCAGGCCTTCTATCAGGCGCAATGCCATGCCTGCCATGTGCCGAAATTCGTCACCGCGACCAGCGAGGATCCGGTGACCTCTCATCAGCTCATCTGGCCCTATAGTGACCTGCTGTTGCATGACATGGGCGAGGGGCTGGCCGATCACCGCCCCGAAGGGGTGGCCTCGGGGCACGAATGGCGCACGGCCCCGCTTTGGGGGATCGGGCTGACACAGGAAAATACCGGCCATGCGCCGCGCTTTCTGCATGATGGCCGTGCGGCCACATTGGACGAGGCAATCCGCTGGCATGGTGGCGAGGCAGGGGCTGCCCGTGATAGATATCTGGCGCTGCCTGCCGCATCCCGCGCCGACCTGATCCGTTTTCTGGAGACCCTGTAATGCGTTCTGTCCTGCTTTCCCTGCCGTTTCTTGCCTTGGCGCTGCCTGCTGTGGCCGATGTGCGCGCGACGGTTACCGATGATGTGCTGCCCGCATATGCCGCGCTGTCGGATGCGGCGGTTGCCCTGCAGAAAGGGGCCGAGGCGGATTGCTCGATTGCGGCGATGCAACCGCTCTGGAACACGGCCTTCGATGCATGGATGGGGGTCAGTTTCCTGCGTCTGGGGCCGGTGGAAGAGCAGGGGCGGGCGCTGGCTTTTGCGTTCTGGCCCGATGCCAAAGCCACGGGCCGCCGCCAGCTTTCGGCGCTGATCAAGGCGCAGGATCCGCAATTCACCGATGCCACCGCCTTGGGCAAGGCCTCGATCGGGGTGCGGGGGTTCTTCGGGTTGGAACATCTGCTTTATGGCCCCTTGGCAAGCGATGAGGCGTATACCTGCAAGCTGCGCGCCGCGATGGCCGCCGATCTGGCGCAGATGGCGATTGACACCGAGGTCGGCTGGCAGAACGGCTTTGCCGACGAACTGCTTACCCCCGGTGCCGAGGGGCACAGCCTGTATCTGACCGAATCCGAGGCGCGGCAGGCGCTTTATACCCAGCTTGTGACGGGGCTCGAATTTGACAAGGATATCCGCTTGGGGCGTCCTTTGGGCAGCTTCGAGCATCCGCGCCCCGAACGGGCCGAGATGCTGGCCTCGGGGCGGTCTTTGCGCAATGTGATCCTGTCGCTGGAGGCGCTCAAAGGCTTTGCCGATAAACTGGCGCAGGGCATGGGCGAGACCCCCAAGACCGATGCGGCCTTCGCAAGGGCGATCGAGCTGGCGCAGGATCTGGATGATCCGGTTTTCGCCGGAGTGGCCGACCCGATGACGCGGCTGAAGGTCGAGATCGTGCAACAGCAGATCGGGCTGACGGTCGATGCCATGCAGGCCGAGCTGGGGCCTTTGCTGGGGGTGAATGTGGGCTTTAACGCAGCGGATGGAGACTAAGATGAAACGGCGTCATTTTCTTGCAAGCCTTGCCGCAGCGGTGAGCGTTCCACGTCTGAGCTGGGCCGATGCGGGCAGCCCCGCCTTTCTGGCCGCCGCGAAATCGCCCGATGGCAGCTATGCGATCTGGGGGCTGACGGCAGAAGGCGCACCGCTTTTCACGCAACCGCTGCCCGGTCGTGGTCATGCCGCCACCGCCCATCCCGACCGCCCCGAGGCCGTGGCGTTTGCCCGCCGTCCGGGAACCTTCGCGCTGGTGATCGACTGTGTGACGGGCGGGCTTGTGGCGCGGCTGACCCCGCCCGAGGGGCGTCAGTTCAACGGTCATGGGGCGTTTTCGGGGGATGGGGCGCGGCTTTATACCTCCGAGGTGGTGGCCGAAGGCTCCGAAGGACGGATCGGCATCTGGGATGTGGCGCGCGGCTATGTGCGGGTGGGGGAGTTCGCCTCGAACGGGATCGGCCCGCATGAAATCCTGCGCCTTCCCGGCCAAGAGGTTCTGGTGGTGGCCAATGGCGGGATCCAGACCGACCCCAGCGACCGCACGCCGCTGAATATCGACACGATGCGCCCGAACCTGAGCTATCTTTCGCCCGAGGGGGAGGTGCTGGAGGTCGTCGAGCTTGCGCCCGAGCTGTGGCAGAACTCGATCCGCCACCTGTCGGTGCGTGGTGACGGGCGGGTGGCGTTCTGCATGCAGTGGCAGGGCGATCTGATGGAGCCGGTGCCTTTGCTGGGCCTGCATGACCGCGGCCAGCAGGTGGTTCTGGCCGCCCCCCTGCCGGGCGAGGAATTTGCCATGAAGGGCTATGCCGGATCGGTGGCTTTCGGGCAGGGCGGGCGCGAGGTGGCGATCACCAGCCCGCGTGGCGGCATGGTGCAGGCCTATTCGGCGGAAGGCGAGGCGCTTTGGTCGGTGCGCCGTGCCGATGTCTGCGGCCTTGGGGTCTGCAAGCAGGGCGGGTTCACCGCAACCGATGGCGCGGGGCTTGTGTCGCAGATCACCGCTCAGGGTATCGTGCCGCTCAAGCGCTCGGATGTGGCATGGGATAACCACCTGATCCCGATCGGGATCTGATTACAGCTTGCGCTCGAATTTCAGCGAGAGGTGGATCTGGTCGGTCAGATCCCCCTCGACCCCGTCCAGCCCGATGCGGGTGCTCAGATTGCCCAGCCCCTTGCGGTCCAGATCCAGCCCCAGCTCGACGCGCGAGGTAAACCAGTCGGTCGAGGGGTAGGCCTCGTCCAGCAGACCGGTGCCGACACTGTGCTGGGCCACAAGCGCGAATTGTCCGGTCAGCCCCATCTTGGCCCAGTTGCTTTCGAGCGGATGCGAGAACTCCACCCCAGCCGAAAGCTGTGACAGGGACAGCCGGTCACCATCCACCAGCGCACCGCTGGCAATCTTGAACTGGTGGGCCACCTCATTGACATGGCTGGCGAAAATATTCGGCGTCAATTCTGTTGTGCCCATTTCAAAGCGGCCTTCCATACGGGCCTGAAACAGCGTGCGTTCGGCGCGGGCACGGCGCTGGATCGAACCGTCGGGCGCGAATTGGTTGTTGGTGGCCCCGTGCAGCAGCCGCATCGACCAGTCCAGCTCGGTCTGTGGCACCTTGCCCGCCAGATAGGGGCCGACCAGAAAGCCATAGCCTTCGCCCGAGGCCCCATCATCGATACGGCGCTCTGCCGCATCCAGCTGGGCCATCGCGCCGACATAGATCTGCTCGTTCAGCTTGGTATGCCCGCCAAAGGCGACAAAGCTGTATTGCAACGCGGTCTCATCGCTGCGGGTCCAGTTGGACTCGACCACCGCCCAGCTGCGCCGCCCCTTGGCGGTATTGAATTTCAGAGTGCCGAGATCATCGGTCAGATGGGCATCGAAGATCCGGTCCTTGCTGTTTTCAAACATGAAATCCAGCACATTGGGCTGGCGCGCCAGAAGCCTGTCCTGACGCATCTTCTGCAATCCCGCAAGCGCGACAGAGGTTTCGCGCGCCGTCGGCCAATCGGCCTCGCTGGCTGTCGCCCCGAAAGGAGCAGCCATGATCCCGAATATGATCGCGGGCAAAAGAATGCCGCGCGCAAGCGTCCGTCCGTTCATGGAACGCCTCACTGGTTGCTTCGTGCCTGATAACGGATTGCGCAGGGCATGATGCCGAAATCTCTGCCACGCGCATGGCAGATCTGCGGGTCCGTTTTGTTATCGTCTTTTGGTATAAGCAGAAGGTAGCAAAAATTCGGGGCAGGTGGCAAGTTTTCGCCGGACCGGAAGGAAAATTGTGATCGTGGCTGATGATCTTTTGGGCGCGGCGTCGCATTTTCTGCGATGATTCACGTGAAATGGCCGCACGGCACTGCCGCACGGCCTGACAGGTTGATCTGCCGTTGCTCAGGCCCTCAGGCCTTCAGGCGTCAACAATGACATGCCCGCGCGGATTGGAGCAGCAGGCGAGAATGTAGCCTTCGGCAATATCGTCTTCGGTGATGCCGCCATTATGGACCATATGCACCTCGCCCGAGACCTTCTTGATCTTGCAGGTGCCGCAGACGCCGAAGGTGCAGCCCGAAGGAATATTCAGCCCCGCCTGACGGGCAACCGCCAGAACCGTATCGGTCTCGGCGCATTTCTGTGTCACGCCGGAGCCGGAGAACTCGATTTCGGCGGTGGCCCCTTCCTCGGGCAGCTCGTCTTCGGGGATGTCGCGCACTTCCTCGATCGGGGCGCTGAAGCTTTCCTGATGGTAGTGGTCCATATCGAAGCCAAGGCCCGCCAAGGCTTCGCGCACGGCGGTCATAAAGGGTTCGGGGCCGCAGCAGAAGACCTCGCGTTCGAGATAGTCGGGCGCCATAAGGCCCAGCATCAACTGGTTGAAAAAGCCCTGATATCCGGTCCAGGGTTCGTATTTATCAGCCCCTTCGACAACCCATTTCAGGTCGATCCCGTGTACCCGCGAGGCCATATGTTCCAGCCGTTCGCGGAAGATGATCTCTGACGGGCGGCGGGCGCAATTCACAAAAACAATGTCGCAATCGCGGCCCAGATCATACATATGCGTGGTCATCGACATCATCGGCGTGATGCCCGACCCTGCCGAGATAAAGAGATATTTTTCGGCAGGGTAATTGGCGTTGGTAAAGCTGCCGGTGGGGCCGATCGCCTTGATCCTCATCCCCGGTTTGAGGTTGTCGAACATCCAGCGGGTCCCGATGGACTCGGGCTGGGCCTTGACCGTCACGGTGATCGACATCGGCCGCGAGGGCGAGGACGAGATCGTATAGGTGCGGTACAAAGGCCCACCCGGCACCGGAATTTCCAAGGTCAGGAACTGGCCGGGCTGGTAGTCGAAGATCGCCCGTGAAGGTGCCTGAAAACAGAAGGTCATCACATTGGGCACCTCGGGCAGCACCGAGACGCATTCCAGCTCTTCTGAATCGTTCCAGATCTTGATCGCGGTTTCGCCGGGGATGAGGGTCATTAACTTACTCCGCTGCGAGCTTCACGGGGCCCACCCGCGAAGTCATGGTGTCACAATACCAATTCACGAACTGGATCACGCCATCCTCATGGGTTGGCGAATAGGGGCCGGGCTCATAGGCGGGCGAGTTGATGCCCTGCTGGTTGTCCTCGACCACGCGGCGGTCTTCGTCATTGGTATGTTCCCAGACGGTGGTGAGGTTCTTGAGGTCATAATCCTGCCCCTCGACCGCATCCTTGTTCACCAGCCATGTGGTGGTGACCTCGGTCTCGGTCGGGCTGATCGGCGTCACGCGGAAGGTGATCGAATGGTCCGACAGGAAGTGGTTCCACGTGGTGGGGTAGTTGAACAGCAGCAAAGTGCCCGCATCCAGCACCGGCACGCGGCCCAGACGTTTTTTCACGGCGATCTTGCCGTTCATCGTATAGCTTTCGGCACCATCCAAGAGCGGCATACGCGCCACGCGATATTCGCCGTTATCGGCCATCTTGAAGCGCGAGGGCGCACCCATGCCTTCCAGACGGTTGAAGTGGTTTTCAACCTTCTCGGGGAAGGTGCCATCGGCGCTGACACCGGTGATCGAGGGATCTTCGGGGTAGGTGCGGCACAGGTCGGGGTGGTTGCCCGCGCAGTGATAGCACTCGCGGTTGTTCTCCCACACCAGCTTCCAGTTGCCATTCTCGATGATGGTGGACTGGAAGGCGACCTTGGCATTGGACAGGTCATGCACCTCCAGATAGGGAGTGACGGTCTCGGCAAACGTGTCGAAATCGGGCGCATTCTCGGCCAGACAGATATAGATCAGCCCCGAGACCTCACGGCAGTGAACGGGCTTCAGCCCGTGTTTCGAGGCATCGAACTCCGGCCCCATATCACGCGCCCATAGCAGGCGGCCATCCAGCTCGTAGGTCCATTGGTGATAGGGGCAGACCAGCTTGGCAGCGGTGCCCTTCTTGTGCTGGCAGATCACCGAGCCACGGTGGCGGCAGGTGTTATGGAAGGCGCGGATGACATCATCCTGACCACGCACGATCACCACCGTATAGGCGCCGACCTTATGGGTGACATAGGCGCCTTTCTTCGGCAGCTCGGCGCGCGAGGCGGTAAAGAGCCATTCCTTGTACCAGATCTGGTCGAGATCGGTCTGGAAGATCTCGGGAGAGGTGTAGAAGGCCTGTTCGAGCGCATGGCCGGGTTTGCGGCGGGCGAGAAGCTCGGGAAGGGAAGCGGAGGGTTGCATGGCCTTGTCTCCATGGCACGCTAGTGCTGCGCGGCTGTGGGTTTCAATGGATCCAGAGTAGTCACGATTAAGATTTGGCGAAGGCGCATTTGCGACCCCTGCGACGGGGATTTGCGACATAAGGGAAAAACTTGTCGCAAAAATTGCAGGATCGACCCTGTCGGGCAGGGGGCTGGCACGTGCCGCCGACTCAGGGGGCGTCGCCTCAAGCGGTTGAAGTTCTTGGAAGAACAGCGGGCCGCAAAAAGCCGCGCAAAGCGGGGCTTGCGCGGCTTTGTCGTTTTGAGAGCGGGGTCACAGACCTAGCGCGTCTTTCACAACCGGCAGGCCCTCTTTGCCGTCAATGGTTGTCACGCCGTCCAGCCACGGGGTGACGACATCGGGATGCGCTTTCAGCCATGCCGGAACCGCCTCGTCGGGGTCTTTGCCGTCATTGAGGATCGCCCCCATGATCTCGTTTTCCATCGGCAGGGTGAAGGTCATGTTTTTCAGCAGCTTGCCGACATTCGGGCATTCGGTCGCATAGCCTTTACGGGTCACGGTCTGCACCGTGCCTTCGCCGCCAAAGAAATCCTCGCCGCCGGTCAGGTATTTGATGTCATAGGTCGAATTCATCGGATGCGGGGCCCAGCCAAGGAACACCACCGCCTTCTTTTTCGGATAAAGACGCCCCACCTGTGCCAGCATGCCCTGTTCCGAGCTTTCGACAATCTGGAACCCCTCCAGAACCTTGCCCTTCTCGGTCAGGTCCATCAGGTAGCCATTGCCTTCATTGCCCGGCTCGATGCCGTAGATCTTGTGATCCAGCTCGTCGGCGAATTTCGGGATATCGGCATAGCTATGCAGCCCCTTGTCGTAAAGATAGGTCGGAACGGCCAGCGTGTAGTTGGTGCCGGTCAGGTTGGTGGTGACCACATCGATCGTGCCTTTGTCGAGATAGGGGCCGATGGCGGCCTGCTGCGCGGGCATCCAGTTGCCAAGGAAGACGTCGATATCATTCGAGGCCAGCGACGAGAAAGTGACCGGCACGCCGAGCACATCGACATTGACCTTATAGCCAAGAGCGGTCAGCACTTCTTTCGCGGTTTCGGTGGTGGCGGTGATATCCGTCCAGCCGACATCGGAAAACCGCACGGTGCCACAATCGGCAAAAGCGGCAGCGGCATTGAGGGCGATGACAGAGGCGGTCACACCGCCCAGAAATTTGGCTTTCATTGTTACTCCCGGTTGCTTTGTGTTTTTTTGATTGACGAGTCAATTAGTGCATTCCTACCCTAACATGGCAATCCGTTTTTGTCATGCACATGGGTGGAACTGCGCAATCCGGTCAAAGAAAGCCGGTTCAAGCCTGCTTTCTGGGCAGGTCTGATGAGATTTTCAAATCAACGAGGAGTGGCCCCCGCGATGTCGCAACCGAATATCCTGATCTTCATGGTGGATCAGCTCAACGGTACCCTGTTCCCCGATGGACCGGCCGAGTGGCTGCATGCGCCGAATCTCAAGAAGCTGGCGGCACGGTCGGTGCGCTTTGCCAATGCCTATACGGGCTCGCCGCTTTGCGCTCCGGGGCGGGCGGCCTTCATGTCGGGGCAGCTGCCCAGTTCGACGGGGGTGTATGACAATGCCGCCGAGTTCCGCTCGGATATTCCGACCTTCGCGCATCACCTGCGTCGGGCAGGCTATCAGACCTGCCTGTCGGGCAAGATGCATTTCGTGGGGCCTGACCAGCTGCACGGGTTCGAACAACGCCTGACCACCGATATCTACCCCGCTGATTTCGGCTGGACGCCGGATTACCGCAAGCCGGGTGAGCGGATCGACTGGTGGTATCACAATATGGGCTCGGTCACTGGCGCGGGCGTGGGTGAGATCTCCAACCAGCTGGAATATGACGACAATGTCGCCCATGAGGCGAAGATGAAGGTCTATGATCTGGCGCGGGGGCTGGACAATCGCCCATGGATGCTGACCGTCAGTATGACCCATCCGCATGACCCCTATGTGGCGCGCAAGAAATACTGGGATCTCTATGAGGAGTGCGAGCATCTAATGCCCACGGTCCCCGACATGGGCTACGACAAGCAGGACAACCATTCGAAGCGCATCTTTGACGCCAATGACTGGCGCAATTTCAACATCACCCAAGAGGATATCCGCGACAGCCGCCGCGCCTATTTCGCCAATATCTCGTATTGCGACGATAAGATTGGCGAGATCATGGAGGCGCTGGAAAGCACCGGCCAAGAGGCGATCATCCTCTTTGTCTCGGATCATGGCGATATGCTGGGCGAGCGCGGGCTGTGGTTCAAGATGAACTTCTACGAGGGCTCGGCGCGGGTGCCATTGATGATGGCGGCCAGCGGGGTCGCGCCGCGTCTGGTCGAGACGCCTGTCTCCACCATTGATGTGACGCCGACGCTGTGCGATCTGGCGGGGATCGACCTGCAGGAGATCGCGCCTTGGCTGGATGGCGAAAGCCTTCTGCCCTTGGCCAAAGGCGGCACGCGCGAGACGGCTGTGAAGATGGAATATGCCGCCGAAGGGTCCTACGCGCCGCTCGTCAGCCTGCGGCAGGGAGATTACAAGCTGAACCTGTGCAAGCTGGACCCCGACCAGTTTTTCCATCTGGGGGCTGACCCGCATGAACTGGTGAACCTAGCAGGTGACCCCGCCCATTCGCAGGCCTACAGGGCGATGAAAGCCGAGGCCGAGGCGCGCTGGGATCTGGACCGCTATGATGCGGATGTGCGGGCCTCGCAGGCGCGGCGCTGGGTGGTCTATGATGCGCTGCGTCAGGGCGGCTATTATCCGTGGGATTACCAGCCGCTGAAGGATGCCTCCGAGGCCTATATGCGCAATCACATGGACCTCAATGTGCTGGAATCCAACAAGCGCTTCCCGCGCGGCGACTAGGCGTCTGAAGCCAACGTGAAGGCGAAGGGGCGGCGGACCGCCCCTTTTTCATGGCGCTCGGGGCGCGCAGGCCTATCCTGAGCATAGGACATAGGAGGATTTCCCGATGACGCAATTCTTTACCGCCGCCGATGGTGCGAAACTGGCCTATCGTGACGAGGGGCAGGGGGTGCCGGTGCTGGCGCTATCGGGGCTGACCCGCAATATGGCCGATTTCGACTATGTGGCGCCCTATCTGCTGGACATGGGCGTGCGGCTGATCCGCATGGATTACCGCGGGCGCGGGCAGTCGGAGTTTACGGGGGCTACCACCTATACCGTGCCGCAGGAGGGCGCCGATGCGTTGGCGCTTCTGGACCATCTGGGGCTGCAGAAGGCGGCGATTCTGGGCACCTCGCGCGGGGGGCTGATTGCGATGTATCTGGCGGCAGTGGCGCATGACCGGCTGCTGGGGGCCTGCCTGAATGACGTGGGGCCAAAGCTTGAAACGGCGGGGCTGAATGCGATTTTCGACTATCTCGGGCGCAATCCTGCTGCGAAGACCTATGATGCTATGGCCGCGCGTCTGCCCGATCTGATGGTGGGCTTTGCAAATGTTCCCGCCAGCCGCTGGGCGCAGGAGGTGCGTCACCATTATCTGGAAACCGCCGAAGGCCTGCGCCTGCGTTACGACCCTGCGTTGCGCGAGCCTTTCCTGAAGGACTTCAAAGGTGATCTGCCCGAGGCTTGGCCGTTCTTCGAAGCTTTCGCAGAGCTGTCGCTTTGTCTGATTCGCGGAGCGAATTCGGTGCTGTTGAGCGCGCAGACCGCAGCAAAAATGCAGCAGCTCAGGCCGGATATGATCTTCGCGGAGGTCGCGGATCGGGCGCATATTCCGTTTCTGGACGAGCCAAAATCGCTTGCGGCGCTATCAACATGGGTTGCCAAGCTGGCTTAACGTAACCCTGATAAGTAACTGAAAATTAAGCATTTTAATTGTTTTAATTTTACAAAACTTGTTTGCAGATGCTAAAACAAACATGCCTCGGACATATATCGGGGCGGCGGCGGAGGCAATGTTTCAAGTGTTAACGAGTAACGCCTCCGCCGTGTGTCACGAGTAGACCGGTATGTGTGTATGTAGCCAGTACAGGGGAAGATATCGCCCCTGAAGGTTAAAGCTGCTCGAGCGTGCGAGGGCAGCGGCTGCCATTGTAAAAAGTGACAAGAACACGAGTGAATATGGCACCGCTGTCCGACTTCGCGTCGGTTTCAGCCATTTCGAACAGCGTCATGCAAGAGCGTAACTTGCGCGCATCGACCGTTCCCAGAATGTCGTCTATATCTTTTTCTGGATGTTGCAGCACGGCTTTGCAAGCGGCACTGAGCCGTGTTTGCAAAGTCTGGTTGTCCAGATAGGCGCGGGCTTCCGACATATCGGCCAACCCGAATTCCTTTGATCGCGGCGATATGCCCAGACTGGCCAGTTGCGGAAAAATCCACCACATCCAGTGGCCGCGCTTGCGACCGGCCTGCAATTCCGAAAGCGCGACCGGAAAGTCGCGCTCCTGTTCTTTCAGAAAGCGTTCAAGCCCCGCCATCAGCCCCAGATGGCTTCGAATTCGCGCCATTCGCCTTTGGACATGCCCGAAGTCTCGGCGGTGACGGTTTCGCCCGCAAGGCGGCGCTTGAGCACCTCGACCGCGCGGCCTGACAGGTTGACCCCGCCCAGACGGTAATCCTCGAAGGCCTCATAGGCGGCAGGCACCCAGTCCTTGACGATATCGCACATGGTCTCGGCATAGACGCGGATCTCATATTGCGCATGGGCATCGGCACGCAGGCGCAGGAAGTGGAAGAGATTGTGCAGGTCTACCTTCCAATACCATTGGGTATAGATATTGGTGGGCAGGTTCATCCGCGCCAATTCGCGCGCCAGCCCCTGTTTGCCGGCGTCCTCATCGGCGGTCAGCATGTCCTCATAGTGGTCGTAGGACCGCATTGCATCCTCGCGCAGCATGTCCAGCACGCGTGCTGCCTCGGCGCCTTGCAGAACCGCGCCACGGCCCTGATGGTTGACGGTGGATTGCGCCGCCAGCTGGTCAGGCTCGGGGATATAGAACTCGCGGTCGAGGATCGAATAGCGCGCCGAATATTCATTCACATTGGCGGTGCGGTGGCGGATCCACTGGCGGGCGACAAAGACCGGCAGCTTCACATGGAACTTCACTTCGCACATCTCGAAGGGGGTCGAGTGCCAGTGGCGCATCAGATAGCGGATCAGCCCGCGGTCATCCGAGACCTTCTTGGTGCCACGGCCATAGCTGACGCGCGCGGCCTGCGTGATAGCATTATCATCGCCCATATAGTCGATGACGCGGATCAGCCCGTGATCGAGAACCGGATGCGCGGTATACAGGCGCTCTTCCATCCCCGGCGAGACCGCGCGGCGGGTCGGCTGCGACAGCGCGCGCTGTTCCTCGATATCGGCAAGCTGTTCGGGGGTAAGCGTCATGGCGGTCTCCGTAAACTCTACAGGCGGATTCGATTGGCTCTCTGTATCGCGGGAAAAGCCTCGGGGAGCAACTGCTTGCTCTTTCAAAGCTGTGGATTACCTTGCATCCAAACGAAAGGAGGCCGCTATGAAGGTCGAATATCTGCACACTATGGTCCGCGTGCTGGATCTGGAAAAGACGATCGGGTTTTTCAAACTTCTGGGTCTGATCGAGCGCCGCCGGATCGAGAATGACAAGGGCCGCTTCACGCTGGTCTTCATGTGCCCGCCGGGCCAAGAAGATGGCCGTGCCGATGTCGAGCTGACGTGGAACTGGGATGGTGATAGCGGTCTGCCCTCGGACAGCCGCCACTTCGGGCATCTGGCCTATCGGGTCGAGAATATCTACGACATGTGCGCCAAGCTGCAAGAGGCGGGCGTGACCATCAACCGCCCGCCGCGCGATGGCCATATGGCCTTTGTACGCTCGCCCGATAATGTGTCGATCGAGCTGCTACAAATGGGCGATGCCCTCGCCCCCGCCGAGCCTTGGGCCAGCATGGAAAACACCGGCCATTGGTAAGGTGATCCTTTGGCAAGCTCTGCCGCTTCGGCGGAGCTTGTTAGTCTGCCTTCCGTGTCAAAAGGTCTTTGTGGCGGCTGTCGCAGATTTCCATAGCGACAAGCTGTTTTGCGTAGTTACCATGGCGACTACGCTGAACGCCGCTGTGATTGCTCCCTCCGACGATTTGATCGCAATACTCTGCTGCCGAGAAAAGCGTTACGTAGCCAGAAGCAAGTGCCGCAGCTGCTTCACGCAGAGCGAGATGGGACTGTGCGACGGGTTTTGGTTGGGTCGAAAGCTCGTTTAGTAGCTGTCGCGATGTCTTTAATGATCCTGTGCCCAGTGCACGGGAAACAATAGTAAGTTCCATGGCCAAGCTGGTCACTATCGGTGGGGCGCCCGCTTCAATATAAACTTCGTGCCGCGCAGTTAGCAAAGCCTCGACATGCCGTGCTGCATCCGAAACTAGCCCCATTGCTTCAGATACACGCGCAGCCCTCATGGCTGATATCCATGCAGCCGCGCCGGCTATCAGCGTAGCCCCTGCGCCGATGAAGCTTGCCCATTGAGAGAAGAGTTCTGACTGGAAATGGCTATCTGCTAGCGCGTAAGTGGTGATCGCCAGCAAAAAACCATCAGAAGTCCGCCGACAAAGGGCGGGGTGTCTTTTAAGGCTTTGAGAAAATGCAATTGGAGCGATCCTTTTTTCTAACTGCTCCGAGCATAGATCAATGGCTGTCCTTGTCTTAGGACTATCTCCCGAACTTGTCTTTTAGCTTTTCCAGCGGCGAGCGGGTGTCTTCCGGCGCGGCGGCAGGTTTGGCGGGGCGCTCGGTCTGGATCTTTTCGGGGCGTGTGCCCGTTGAACTGCGGGGGGGCGCGGTGCGCAGGCTGACGGCGTTGAGGAATTTCTGCCCGTCGCCCGAGGCCAGAGCTGTGGCGCCGTCCGAGAGGCCGCGCATCAGGTCATCCAGCATCTGCTCTTCGGATTTGGCAAAATCGGCCAGCACATAGCCCGCCACGCGGTCTTTATGGCCCGGGTGGCCGATGCCCAGCCGCACGCGCTGGTAATCGGGCGAGAGATGCGCATGGATCGAGCGTAGCCCGTTATGGCCTGCATGGCCTCCGCCCTGTTTTAAACGGCATTTCCCCGGGGCAAGGTCGAGTTCATCATGGAAGACGGTCAGGTCTTCTACGGTGAATTTGTAGAAATCGGCTGCCGCGCGGACCGACTGGCCGGAATTGTTCATGAAGGTCTCGGGCTTGAGCAGCACGATACGCTCGGAGCCCAAGCGGCCCTCGCTGATCTGGCCTTGGAATTTGGATTTCCACGGGCCGAAGCCGTGGTCTTCGGCGATGCGGTCAAGCGCCATGAAGCCGATGTTATGTCGGGTTCCGGCATATTTCGCGCCCGGATTGCCGAGGCCCACCCAGAGTTGCATGTGTTTTGTCCTTCGGTTCATGCGGCCCGTTGCCGTGAGGGGCTGGGGGCTCTGCCCCCTCTGGCGCGGTGCCCGCGCCATTCACCCCCGGGATATTTCGGGCAGCTGGAAAATAAGCGTCAGGCGCTTTCTATCTGGCCGAAGCGCTGACGCCAAGTGGCAGGGGCCACGCCATAGCGTTTGCGGAAGTGGTGGCGCAGGAGCGCGGCGGAGCCGAAGCCGCAGCGCTCGGCGATCTGGTCGATGCTTGGGGTGGGGGCTTCGAGGAGGAGGGCGGCCTGTCTGAGACGCTCTTCGTTGAGGAAGCGGATCGGGGTGGTGCCTGTGGCGTCGAGAAAGCGCCTGAGGAAAGTGCGCTCGCTCATGGCGCAGGCGTTTGCGAGGCTGCTGATGGTGGGGGTATGGGTGAGGTTCTGGCGCAGCCGGTCCAGCAGGGGCGCAATCCTGTCGGCCTCGGTGGCGCGCGGGACAGGGCGGGGCAGGAACTGGTTCTGCCCGCCATCGCGATGGGAGGCGATGACGAGGCGGCGGGCGACCGAATTGGCGGCCTCCGCGCCGAAATCCTGCCGTACGATATGCAGCCCCAGATCCAGCCCCGCCGCCGAGCCCGCAGAGGTATAAAGCGGGGCATCATCGGTATAGAGATTGTCGGCCCGCAGGGTGACATCCGGATAGCGGGCCGCAAAATCTTTGGCATAGCGCCAGTGGGTGGTGGCGCTGTGGCCGTCGAGCAGCCCCGTCTGGGCCAGCACAAAAGCGCCCGAACAGATCGTGGCAATCCGCGCGCCGCGCGCATGGGCTGCAATCAGCGCGGCTGTCAGTGCGGGCGGGGCGGGGGTATGCGCGCCGCGCCAGCCGGGGATGACAATCAGGCCTGCCTCCTCCAGCAGTTCCAGCCCGCCATCGGTACTGACACTCAGCCCGCCATGCGCGCGGAGCGGGCCCGGCTCGATCGCCGCTGTGCGGAACCGGTACCAATGCGGGCCCATCTCGGGACGCGGGAGGCCGAAAATCTCGGCGGTGACACCGAATTCAAAGGTGCATAGCCCGTCATAGATCAGCGCCACGACACGGTTATTGGCGATCGGCTGCAAAGGCAGAAGTGGCAGGATATTGTCTTGCGTTGTCATTCCGCCATCTTACGCGATGGGGCAGGGTCTGGCAATCTGGCCTTATCGAGAAAAGGAGTTTCGAAATGAATGCTGTTCTGTCCCGCCCGCCTGTTGCTGCCGCCGATGTCGTGGCGCTGCTGGAACCCCAATGCGCGCTGCATACCGATTGCCATGATGTGCACGATGCCGATGGCGGCTTCGTCCTGTTGCATGTGATGGGGACGCCGGACACCTATGCCCGCCGCCATATCCCGAACGCGGTGTTCATGCCGCATCGCATGATCACGGCAGAGCGGCTGGCTGACTGGCCGCAAGACACCCTTTTTGTGGTCTATTGCTCTGGTCCGCATTGCAACGCAGCCGAGCAGGCGGCGCTGGCGATTGCGCGGATCGGGCGGCCCGTGAAGATCATGCTGGGCGGGTTGATGGGCTGGGAATATGAGGGGCTTGCCTTTGCGGGCGAGGCAGCGCTGGCCTGATCGCCTTCTCTTGCAATGCAAAACGCGGAGCCATTGGCCCCGCGTTCCGTCAGACAGAGGTCTGCGCGCAGATTATTCAGCTGCGGCTTCGCCTTCTTCTTCGTCGTCACCACCGCCAAGGCCTTTGGGCGCTGCGATGTTTGCGATGACGAAGTCGCGGTCGATGGTCGGTTTCGCGCCATTGGGCAGCGAGACTTCGGAGATGTGGATCACGTCGCCGATTTTCTTGCCGGTCAGATCGACAACGATCTGCTCGGGGATATCACCGGCCAGAACTTCCAGCTCGACTTCCTGACGTACGATGGTCAGAACGCCACCGCGCTTGAGGCCCGGTGCGGCTTCGTGGTTCACGAACTCGACATGCACGAAGAGTGCGATGCGCGAGTTGCGGTGGGTGCGCATGAAGTCGACGTGGGTCGGCAGGTCTTTGACGACGTCTTTTTGAACGCCGCGGCAGATCACGCGGACGTCTTCCTGACCTTCGACCTTCAGGTTGAACAGGGTCGACAGGAAGCGGCCTTTGCGCAGACGGGTCAGAAGCGGGTTGAACTCGAGGTTCAGTGCCAGCGGTTCTTTACCATCGCCGTAAACGATTGCAGGTACTTTGCCCTCACGACGTGCTGCGCGAGCGGCCCCCTTGCCCGTCCCCGAACGCACGACGGCTTCGATCGTTTCGATCTCTTTTGCCATTTTGCTATCTCCGAATATGGAATGTAAAAGAGCCGCCTCCAAGGGTGCGACCCATGAGCGCCTGCCATTAGGCGAGAATCCCCTTTATGGCAAGCCCCAAAACGGCCTTCTCAGGCGTATTCGTCCAGGAAGCCCGTGGGCAGAAGCACGTTGTGACGCCCGAGATCGTGCACGTTCTTCTCGCCGCACAGGGCCATGGTGATATCCAGCTCCTTGCGGATGATCTCCAGCGCCGTGGCCACGCCCTGCTCGCCCATCGCGCCCAGCCCATGAATGAAGGCGCGACCGATGAAGGTGGAATTGGCCCCCAAGGCCAGAGCCTTGAGCACATCCTGCCCCGAACGGATGCCGCTATCCATAAAGATTTCCATCTCCGGCCCTACGGCCTCGCGGATCTTCGGCAGCATACGGATGGCGCTCAGCGCCCCGTCCAGCTGACGCCCGCCATGGTTCGACACGATCATCGCATCGGCCCCGAAATCGCGTGCCAATCGGGCATCATCCTCATCAAGGATCCCCTTCAGGATCAGCTTGCCGCCCCATTGGTCACGAATGCGGGCGATTTTCGACCAGTCGAGCTTGGGGTCGAACTGCTCGGCGGTCCAGCTGCCAAGGCTCGAGGCATCGCTCACGCCCTTCGCATGGCCCACGATATTGCCGAAGAAGCGCCGCTTGGTCTGCAGCATCTCGAAGCCCCATTGCCATTTTGTGGCCAGATCCAGCAGAACGGGCAGGGTCAGTTTCGGCGGGGCGGTCAGACCGTTTTTCAGATCCTTGTGCCGCTGGCCGAGGATCTGGAGATCCAGCGTCAGCACCAGCGCACTACAGCCCGCCTTTTTGGCGCGCTCCAGCGTGGCATCCACGAAGTCTTCGTCCTTCATCACATAAAGCTGGAACCAGAACGGATCGGTCGTATGGGCGGCCACATCCTCGATCGAGCAGATCGACATCGTCGACAATGTGAAGGGGACGCCGGCCTTTTCCGCTGCCCGGGCCGCCTTGATCTCGCCATCGGCGCGCTGCATCCCCGTTAGCCCGACAGGGGCCAGGGCGACAGGCATAGCGACATCGCGCCCGATCATTTTGGTCGCGGTCGAGCGCCCCTCCATATCTACGGCCACTTTCTGGCGCAGACGGATCTTCTGGAAATCGGTGGTGTTCTCGCGAAACGTCTGCTCGGTATAGGAGCCGCTCTCGGCATAATCGTAAAACATCTTCGGCGTGCGGCGTTTGTGAAGACGTTTAAGATCGTCGATGCAAGTGATAACGGCCATGGAAAACACTCCGAAAGTTAATTTTGCTCATGGCTTAGCAATGCCGCTCGGAGATGGCAATTGAACAATGCTGCATGGCGGAGATGTTGCGAAAGGGGGCTGTCTGCCCCCTTCTTGCGGCTGAAGCCGCAATTCATCCCCCGAGGATATTTCGGGCAGCTGGAAACATTAGGGTAAATTTAAGACTATTGTTTCAAAGTTGAGAGGCGGAACAGGCGGGGACGCCGATGGCCGTGCAGATGGACAGACGGGAGGCGCATGGGATTGCACCGCCGATGTATCAATGAGGCGGCCGATACGTCCATGCGTCTTTCCTGTTTTCCAGCTGCCTGAAATATCCCGGGGGAGGCGCCGTCAGGCGCTGGGGGCAGAGCCCCCTTTTCCGACGCGATGGATCAGGCGGAATGGGCACCCGCAGCAAGCGCTGCGACAAATGTTGCGATATCTTCAGTGCCTTTGCCCGCGGCAACTTCCTTGACAATAGCTGAACCGACCACACAGCCGTCTGCAATAGCGGCAATGTCGCGGGCGGCATCGGGGGTATTGATGCCAAAGCCCACGATCACCGGCAGATCGGTCGAGGCCTTGATGCGGGCCACTTCGGGGGCTACGTCGCGCGGTTGGGCTGCCGCGGCACCGGTGATGCCGGTAACCGATACGTAATAGACAAAGCCGGAGGTGTTCTGCAGCACTTTGGGCAGGCGCTTCGCGTCAGTTGTGGGAGTGGCCAAACGGATGAAGTTGATTCCGGCTTTCTGCGCCGGAATGCACAGCTCCTCATCTTCTTCGGGCGGCAGGTCCACGACGATCAATCCGTCAATCCCTGCCGCTTTGGCGTCGATCAGGAACTTGTCCACGCCGCGCGAATAGATCGGGTTGTAATAGCCCATCATCACGATCGGGGTGGTATCATCGGTTTTGCGGAATTCCGTTGCCATATCCAGCGTTTTCTGCAGCGTCATGCCGCCATCCAGCGCGCGTTGGCCGGCAAGCTGGATGGTGGCCCCATCCGCCATCGGATCGGTGAAGGGCATGCCCAGTTCGATAATATCCACGCCGGCGGCGGGCAGGGCTTTCATGACCTCGAGAGAATGCGCCACATCTGGGTCGCCGCCCATGATATACGCGACAAAGGCTTTCTTCCCTTCGGCTTTCAGGGCCGCGAACTTGGTATCGATGCGGGTGGTGGTCATGACATGCTCCCTAAGCTTTGCGCCTCTTTTCGCGCAAGGCGCGGGGCTTGTCTAGCGCCCGCAAGGCCGGATTGCCTTCAAGCGCGGGTCAATCTTGCATGAAATGCGCCTGCGCTTTACTAGGGGGCGAGAATTTCAGGACCGTTTTGCCAAGGAGAGCGTGATGGGCTTCAAGATGGGTATCGTGGGTCTGCCGAATGTCGGCAAGTCGACCCTGTTCAACGCGCTGACCAAGACGGCAGCGGCGCAGGCGGCGAATTTTCCGTTCTGCACGATCGAACCGAATGTGGGCGAGGTCGCAGTTCCCGATCCGCGTCTCGATAAGCTGGCCGAGATCGCGGGGTCGAAAGAGATCATCCCGACCCGTATGACCTTTGTCGATATCGCGGGTCTGGTGAAGGGCGCGTCCAAAGGGGAAGGTCTGGGCAACCAGTTTCTGGCCAATATCCGCGAGACCGATGCCATTGCGCAGGTGCTGCGCTGTTTCGAGGATGACGATGTGACCCATGTCGATGGTCGCATCGATCCGGTGGCCGATGCCGAGACCATCGAGACGGAGTTGATGATCGCCGATCTCGAGTCGATCGAGAAGCGTCTGGCCAATCTTGTGCGCAAGATCCGCGGTGGCGATAAGGAAGCGAAAGAGCAGGAGAAACTGCTGCTGGCCGCGAAAGAGGCGCTGGAGGCGGGCCGTCCGGCGCGCACGGTGCAGGTTTCGGAAGACGACCAGAAAGCGTGGCGCATGCTGCAGCTATTGACCTCGAAGCCGATCCTCTATGTCTGCAACGTGGAAGAAAGCTCGGCCTCCACCGGCAATTCTCTTTCAGCCAAAGTGGCCGAGATGGCGGCGGCGCAGGGCGCGGGCACGGTGGTGATTTCGGCCAAGATCGAGGAAGAGATCAGCCAGCTCGAGGCCGAGGAAGCCGAGATGTTCTTGGGCGAAATGGGGCTTGAGGAAGCGGGTCTCGACCGTCTGATCCGCGCAGGCTACGAGTTGCTGGGGTTGCAGACCTATTTCACCGTTGGGCCGAAAGAGGCGCGTGCATGGACGATTCCGCAGGGCACGCTAGCGCCGCAGGCGGCAGGCGTGATCCACGGCGATTTCGAGCGTGGTTTCATCCGTGCCGAGACCATTGCCTTTGATGACTATGTCGCGGGCAAAGGCGAGGCGGGGGCCAAGGAGGCTGGCAAGTTCCGCGTCGAGGGCAAGACCTACGAGGTCAAGGACGGCGACGTTCTGCATTTCCTTTTCAACGCCTGAGTGAAGTGCGCTGGCGGTCGGGCGATCGTCCTTGTGAAATCACCCGCGTCATTTTGCCATTCGGGGGGGGCGGCTGTCACTTGACGGGGTCTGCTCTGTCATCGCTGGCGAAGCTATCGGTTTCGGGTGAACCAGAAAACGCCGCTCCGGTTGGGGCGGCGTTTTGCATGAAGGCGATCTGTGTTGGCCACGCCCGCCTCAGGGCCATTGGTCCGTGCTGGGGGCAGAAGGAGAAGGCCGGAGATGTTCCGGCCCTTTGGTTCAATGGGCCAGCATATCCTGCACGATCTGCGCACCGCTGAGCGCGGTGGGATAGTAGGTCGGCCAATTTGTCAGCTCCTTGAGGACGCTGGCGCGGTCATTGCCCCAGAACAGATGGAAATGGACCGCGTTCTGCGGTGCAATGGCATGGTCGGAAAACTGGATGTAGTCAGGGGCTTGCATATCACCTGCGGCTTTCTTGAAGATGAAGCGCACACCGCGATTGCCCTTTGCATAGGTCAGGGTTTCATGCCCATCGGCGCGATAGGTGCCGCTATAGGACGAGGTGCCGGTATGGAAGGTCACGGTGTCGCCCTTGATATCAATTTGTTCGACGTCGGTCTTATAGCCTGTATCGTAATAGGCGCGGTATTCGGCGGCGGATTTATCTCCGCTTTCGGCTTTATGGGCCATGACGGGATCCAGTGTGCCATCCTTGAGATAGGGGTAGACCGATTGCCAGCTTCCGTCCCAGTCCGAAAGGTTGCGATCTGCAATTTGCGAATCCTCGAAATAGCCATGATAAATAGCATCCGAGGCATGGGTATGCATATGGCTCTCGGCGGCGGCCGTATGGGCAAGGCTCAAGGCGAAGATGCCAGTGAGGGCGAGGCGGAAGAGGGTCATGAAAAACTCCGTTGGTCAATATTTTGCAATGTAATTACATTACTAAAATTTGACGTAAGGATCCGCAATGTGCAAATAGTGCCAAGGCGTGCTTTGCTATTGTTTTCATAGTGGTGAGAGTGAAATGCGCTGGCAGCCCGTAGGGGAATCGAACCCCTCTTTCCAGGTTGAAAACCTGGCGTCCTAACCGATAGACGAACGGGCCACTCTGGCGTGTTCGGCGGTGTCAGTGGCAGCCCGTAGGGGAATCGAACCCCTCTTTCCAGGTTGAAAACCTGGCGTCCTAACCGATAGACGAACGGGCCATTTCTGACACGCCTGCGTTGCAAGTGGCAGCCCGTAGGGGAATCGAACCCCTCTTTCCAGGTTGAAAACCTGGCGTCCTAACCGATAGACGAACGGGCCATGCTTGCGGCGTGGGGCGGTAGATAGTCGAGGTTTCTTCGCCGCGCAAGAGGTTTTTTCACGATATTCTCACCTGTCGTAGCGCGCGGGGAAAACACCCATGAAAATATGCGCTTTCAAAGGGTTTCAATAGCGGGTGCGGCGTCCTCCAGCCGCAGTTGAACCTTGCTTCTGCCGCCCCAAGTGTTGATTTCCAGTCGGCCGGCCAGATGGAATCGTGTCGCCCCCGGCTTGGCAAGGGCCGGACCGATGGCGCTATCAAAGGCCCCGAAGGCGATGGCATCGCGTTTCTGGCCCAGACCATCCCCGAAAGAGAATCGCAGATGCGATTCGCCAACCTGACGCGCGCCGGTAATTTCCATCGCGGGGAAGGCAAAACGCGGGGCAGGGGCGCCCTGACCGAAGGGGCCGGCCTGTTCGATCTGCTCGATCAGGTCGGTTGTGGCCGCACCGGGCATCAGCAGCGTGTCGATGCGCAGATCACGCGGCCCACCGGCCCCCGCGCCCTGCTTGGCCAACAGCTCTGCCAGACGCTCCATCGCGGCCTCCAGCTTGCCTTCCTCGACCGTCAGACCTGCGGCCATCTTATGCCCGCCGCCTTTCAGCAACAGCCCCTCGGCGGCCACACGCTGGATAGAGGCACCAAGGTCCACCCCGTTGACCGAGCGCGCCGAGCCCTTGCCGATGCCCTTATCCAGCCCGATCACCACGGCGGGGCGGTTGGTGGCCTCTTTCAGGCGGGCGGCGACAATGCCCACCACGCCCGGATGCCAGCCCTCGCCTGCGGCCCAGACCAGAGGCGCATCTAGCCCGCGGTCTTCCGCCTGTTTCAATGCGGCCTCGCGGACGCGGTTCTCGATGTCGCGGCGGTCGGTGTTGAGCTGGTCCAGACGGTCGGCCAGCGCCTGCGCCTCGGCCTCGTCGGTGGTCGATAGAAGACGCGCGCCCAGATCGGCGGCACCGATCCGCCCGCCCGCATTCAGCCGTGGCCCCAGTAGGAAACCCAAGTGATAGGCATTGGGCGCCTGATCCATACGCGAGACATCCGCCAAGGCGCGCAGTCCCACACGGTCGCGCCGCCCCATCACCTTCAGCCCCTGCCGCACCAAGGCGCGGTTGCAGCCGATCAGCGGGGCCACATCGGCCACCGTGGCCAGTGCCACCAGATCCAGCATGGCGATCAGGTCCGGCCCCTTCAGGCCCTCGCCGCGCATCAGCCGGTTCACATCGACCAGCATCAGGAACACCACCGAGGCCGCACAGAGATGCGCCAGATCCTTGGTCTCGTCCTGCCGGTTGGGGTTCACGCAGGCCACGCAATCGGGCAGGGTCTCACCGCCCAAGTGGTGGTCGAGAATGATCACATCCGCACCCTTGGCGGCTGCGACCGGCTCATGCGAAAGCGTACCGCAATCGACGCAGATGATCAGGTCATGATCGCGCGCAAGGGTTTCCATCGCGGGTACGTTCGGGCCATAGCCTTCGTCGATCCGGTCGGGAATATACAGCGTCGGGTCCAGCCCCATCTGCCGCAGCCAGACCAGCAGCAGGGCGGCAGAAGAGCCGCCATCCACGTCGTAATCGGCAAAGATGGCGATGCGCTCGCGGGCCTTCACCGCGGCCAGAAAGCGGGCCGAGGCTTTCTCCATATCCAGCATCTCGCGCGGATCGGGCAGCAGGTCGCGCAGGGTGGGCTCAAGGAAGCTTGCGGCCTCCATCGGCGGCACGCCACGGGCCACAAGAATACGGGCAAGGGGATGGGGCAGGCGGGTTTCCTGCACCATGGCTTCGGTCAGCCGATCGGATTCGGGGCCGGGGCCCACCCAATGGCGATTGGTCAGGGATTGTTCGACATTCAGAAAGGCGCTCATGGCGGCAGTCCTAGCCAAAAGGGGCGCGCGCCGCCAGAAGAAACCGGCAGGCGGGGGGGGGGGGGATCGCCGCCTTGGCAAAGTAAAACGGCCCCCTGAGGGGCCGTCTGTGGGGTTACTTGCGCTTGGTGGGGTTGCGATAGATCATCCGGCGCACGGAGCCGGTTTTCGAACGCATCAGCACCGTTTCGGTTTCGATGTAATCGGGCTCGCGCTTGACGCCCTTCACGATCGAGCCATTGGTCACGCCGGTCATCGCGACGATCACATCCGAGGTGACAAGCTCGTCACGCGAATAGATCTTGTCGAGATCGGTGATGCCTGCCTTGGCCGCGCGGCCCTTCTCGTCGTCATTGCGGAACAGCAGCTTGCCCCACATCTGGCCGCCCATGCATTTCAGGGCCGATGCCGCCAGAACGCCCTCGGGCGCGCCGCCGGACCCCATATACATGTCGATGCCGGTGGCCTCGGCTTCGGCGCAATGGATGACACCTGCCACATCGCCATCGGTGATCAGGCGGATCGCCGCGCCGGTCGAGCGGACTTCCTTGATCATCTCCTGATGACGCTCGCGGTCGAGAATGCAGACGGTGATATCGCGGGGGGTGACGCCTTGCGCCTTGGCCAGCGCGTTCACCCGCTCGGCGGGGGACATCTCGAGCGAGACCACGTCTTTCTCGTATCCCGGACCGATGGCGAGCTTTTCCATATAGACGTCGGGCGCATGCAGCAGCGTGCCGCGCGGCGCCATCGCGATGACGGTCAGCGCGTTGGGCATGTCGAGCGCGGTCAGCGTGGTGCCTTCCAGTGGGTCAAGCGCGATATCCACAGCGGGGCCTTGGCCGGTGCCGACTTCCTCGCCGATATACAGCATGGGCGCTTCGTCGCGCTCGCCTTCGCCGATCACGACCACGCCTTTGATGTCGAGCATGTTCAACTGCTCGCGCATCGCATTCACGGCGGCTTGGTCGGCGGCTTTCTCGTCGCCACGACCGATCAGGTCGGCGCTGGCATGGGCGGCCGCTTCAGACACACGGGCCAAGCCCAGCGAAAGCATACGGTCATTGAAATCTACGGGAGTGTTCATTTCTTGTCCTGTTTCTTGCGCGTATTCGCGCAGTGCAAATGGGCCAGCGCCAAGAAAACCCGTTCCGGCAGGTAGGGCAACCCCCGTGATCGCTAACAGAAGAAAGTTAATTCAGGGACTTGACGGTTTTTTGCAGGTCGAATGTTTTGTGACGCTGCGACGGGCCATATTGCTTCAAGGATGGGCCGAAGAGAATCGTCGGACCGGTTGGTTCGGGCAAGAGACCGAATGCAAGAGACCGAATGCAGGAGGCTGGGCGCAGGAGGCTGGGCGCAGGAGACTTGCGCAGGGGGGGGACGCAAAAGGGCGGGATCGCCCCGCCCTTGTTCCGCCCTGTTTCAGGCGATGTCTTTCAGAGATCTTCGATACGCAGTGCCACGGGGTCGCCCTGAACCACGCCGGTTTGCGGGAAGGTGGCGATGGCGTGCTCGATTGCATCGCTGGTGGTCTTATGGGTGACAATCAGCACCGGAGCGGCGCTGTCGGCATGGCCATATTGACGCATCCGCGAAATCGAGATGCCTGCATTGCCCAGAGCCTGCGCAACCTTGGCCAGTGCGCCGGGTTTGTCGGACAGGTTGATGCGCAGATAATAGGAGGCGGGCGCGGTGGCGACCGCTGCGGTGGCCTCGGTCAGTTGCGAGGCCGGAATGCCGAAGGTGGACAGGCGCAGGCCCCGCGCGATATCGGCGACATCGCCCATGACGGCGCTGGCGGTTGGGCCTTCGCCCGCACCCGCCCCGCGCAGCACGATCTGGCCGACGCTATCGCCTTCTACGACAACCATATTGGTGCCACCGCTCAGTTGCCCCAAGGGCGAGGTCGCGGGCACAAGGCAGGGGGTCATCCGCTGTTCCAGCCCGCGACCGGTCATTTGCGCCACGCCCAACAACTTGATCTTATAGCCCATATCCCCCGCGCGACGGATGTCGTCGATAGAGATGCGGCCGATGCCTTCCAGTTGCACATCATGGAAAGCGACTTTTGTGCCGAAGGCGATCGAGGCCAGCAGCGACAGTTTATGGCCCGCATCGATGCCCCCGACATCAAGGTTGGGATCGGCTTCCAGATAGCCCAGCTGGCGCGCCTCTTCGAAAACGGTCGCATAGGGTAGGCCCGCATCTTCCATCCGCGTCAGGATGTAGTTGCAGGTGCCGTTCATGACGCCCATCACACGGCGGATCTGGTTGCCTGCCATGCTTTCGGTCAGGGCCTTGATACAGGGAATGCCACCCGCCACCGCGGCCTCGAAACGGATCACGCGGCCAAGGCTTTCGGCCATCTCGGCCAGCGCCTGACCGTGATGGGCCAGCAGGGATTTGTTGGCGGTCACGACATCCTTGCCGCTGGCCAGCGCGGCCTCGGTGGCATCTTTGGCCACGCCTTCATGGCCGCCCATCAATTCGACGAAGACATCGATATCCTCGCGCTTGGCCAGATCGACGGCGTCGCTCTCCCATGCATAGCCGGACAGATCCGCATCGCGGTTCTTGTTGCGGTCTCTTGCGCAGACGGCGGTGATTTCCACCTTGTGGCCGGTGCGGGCGGCCAGCAGGTCTGCATGGCGCTGGACGATTTTGACCACGCCGATGCCCACTGTGCCAAGGCCGGCAATGCCTAGACGAAGAGCGGGGCCGGTCGAGCGTTGTGCGGACATGAGATACCTCATCGGGATTGGTCTGAGTTGTGGTCTGTTAGCCGGAAATCCCCCTTGGTGCAACGCGCATCCGGTTCTGGGGCATCCGGTTGGCGCAGGCGGCAGGGAGGCTTTGGCGCAGGGGGCGCTTAATTGGTGCCCTGCGACGTGCCGTCTGTGGGTTCTGCGCGCAGGGCTGCGGCCTTGGCGCGCAGGGCGGCGGCGCGGGACTCCAGCGTGCTGGTGCCCGCGTAATCCGGTTCGCTTGTGTCGTTAAGAAGTTGATCGAGCGGCAGAAGTTCGGGGTATCCGCCTTCCATCATCGGGCCGCCGCCACAAGCTGCAAGCGTCGCGCAAAGCAACGGGACCAGAGCGAGGCAGGGCAGATGTCGCATCGATTCTCCTTTCGACGGGGCAGGGCAGACCATAGGCAGGCGCGGATTGCTTGACCAGCCCGTTTGCATGGCCTCCGGCGATCTGCGCGGCCTGTGGCCTTGGGGGAGGGGCTGGGGCGCGCAGGCGTCAGGAGGACGGGTCCCACTGGATGGGGGTGCCACGACGTCGGGTCACGACGAAATTGCCGATTGGAATGCCGTCTTTGGTTTGTGCCATGCCGACCTTTACGGCATCCGAGCTGCCATTGCCGCCCGGCAATAACAGTGTGAGATTGCCGATATTGAACGGGGGACGGTAGCGGTAGAGTGTTTCCACGATCACCGCCGTATCGCCCGCTCCCATGATCGGGATGCGGTCGGCCTCGTTATCCAGTGAGGCCTGTGTTTGCGCTTTCAGCCCGCCCGTGGCAGGCACAGGATACGAGCCGATCAGGGTGGCTTTTTTCGTGACCCCGTCGCAGTTGTCCGTATCCTGGGCGGTTGTGTGGCATTCGATCAGGGTGACCCGCATCATGGTCTGCCCGTCGAAGCTTTTGCGGGCGGCGAAATCATAGACCTTCTTCATGCCGGCCAGATAGCTGGGGCCGATGGCCGAACGTTCGCGCGACAGAATATCGGCCACGGCATAGGCGGCACGCGATACCTCGCCTTTTTTGCGGAAGGCGTCGTAGAACTGGAAGGCCAGAAAGATCCACACGGTCAGGATCAGATAGGCGAAGATCGCTTCGATCGGGATCGAGCCGTCTTCATCGCGGTGCATCTTGTGCAGGGACAGGCGCAGAGGGGTCATTGCTGGATCGGTTCGTTGGCAAAGACGGTGGTCGAGATGAGATTGAGTTCGCCGTCATCATCCTTGGCCAGCATTGCCCATCGCAGCAGGCCTGCGGCAGAGGCGGACATGATCGTGTCGCTGACAAGGGCGGGCACTTTCAGGCAGGCGCGCATCAGCATGATCTGGTTATCCGTGCCTTTCTGCAGCACGGGTTCCGCATCAAGGGCCTTGCCGTCACTATAGTCGTGGCAAAGGGCCTGTCTGTTCCAGTTCGGCGCGGTCCATGTGCTGCGGTCTACAGCCACCATCTCGATGGTCAGCTGGTTCATGCAGTTTTTGATAAAGCCGATATTGCGGCACATATTGCTTTTGATCTGGTTCTGCGTCGGAAAAAGGGTGCCATAGGTTTGCAGCCTGAGGTTACGCGCGGTGATTTCCAGCCCGCGATCAAGCATGGTCTGCTTGCTCTGCAAGACGAAGATCTGGGCCGCAGCGACCACGAAGATCAGGAAAAAGGGCAGCATGATGACCGCCGCCACCGTTCCGGCACCGGTATCGTCACGAAAGAATTTGCGTAGGAAAGAGGTCATGACGCGCCTTGCGGTTTCTAGTTTGTCAGCCGGAGCGAGTTGATCGAGGCGGCGATCTTCGAGAAGGCATTGGTCAGCTCGTCCGAGGTGATGTCGTAATAGAACCCGTCCCCCGAAGAGCAGGATTTCAGCACTGCGGCACCGTCCGAGGGCGCATCGACCGCGAGTGTATAGATCAGGATGTCATTGGCCTTGGCCGCCGTGCAGACCGCATCAAGGGCGGCATCCTTTTCATGCTGGTCATCGGTGATATTGCTGTAGGTCGCGGCCCGTTCAGATTGCTCCGAGAAGAGTTCGTAGATCTCCTTGCTCGATTTATTGGCCCCCAGCGCATCGTAGAGCGGTTTCATGAATGTCTTGATGACATATTCATGCGGCACGCTGTTCCGGCTCCAGACGGTGCTCCATGCAATCTGGCGCAAGGTGCCGGGGCTATTGGTGGCCGACCACTGGCCGCTATAGGGAGAGCCCGATTTGCGATACCATTGCGAGCCGTATTTGTAATACCAGTAACGGTCGGAATACCGGTAATAGAGATTGGCGTCGATCGCGGTCATATTGGCAAAGAGCGCGTTATAGGAGTTCTGGTCCGTGCCGAAGGCGGTCGAGGACGCGGTGGAATAGAAGAAAGATCCGCCGGAGCGATAGGCAGATTTGATACTGTAAGAGCCGGTATTCTGGCCATCGGTCATCAGCACCATCACCTTGATCGCGCGGTCATTCGAGGCCTTCGACCCTGTCAGATCATACGCGTAGGGGCGGGCGGACAGATCGGAGCTGACCGCGCCCTTGTTGATCAGGCTGTTGACAATGGGTTTGGCGGCAGGGTCCAGCAGCGCCAGCCCCCAACGGGCCCCGACATCGATTGCCGTATCGCCGCCGGCCTGCAAGCCGGAGATCTTGTTCTTGATGGCCGTTTGCGAATTCGAGAATGGCAGCACGGTCGCATAGCTGTTTTGCGGGCAGTTCAGGACGCTGATTTCGTCGCTGATATACCGGTCGTCGTTATATTGGCGCGTGTAATCGAAACTGTCGCCATACATCGTGCGCTGGATGGGCGTGGTGGGGCTGATGGCGATGCTGGAGCTGGGCAGCAGGAAAACATCGCCACAGGTGGTCTGGGTCTGGTCGGTCGAGAGGTTGAACTCGTCGGCAAGCGTGCTGCCCAGCACCACTTGCTGGTTATAGGGGATGATCGAAATCGAGAGCCTGCCCGCCGGAGCGGAGGCCGGCTGAACCTTGGTGAACATCAGGTCGACAAAGGTCGAGGCGCTGCTGCGCAAGGCCGAGATACGGGTGGTGTTCCGGCCCACCGAAGTGCCCATAGACCCGGAGATGTCCAGCACCATCGAGACTTCGACATTGCCAATCGCCTCGGTGGCTTGGCTTGAAATATGGGTGGATAGCGTCTTGATGCCGATCTGGCTGAGCTTGCCCATGAAGCTGGTATCCATCGTATCGACCGCATCGATACGGACCTGACGCCATTCGCCCCATGTGCCCTGTTCAACGGTGACGGTGGTGTCCAGCCCGTCAAGTCCGGCCTTCTTGAGATAGTCCTCGACCACCAGTTTCGGATCCAGATCCTGGCTGAGCGAGGCCGCCGCCAGAGATGCGCGGTCGAGAGCGGCCAGAATTTCCGTGCGCCGTGCCTCGAACCGCATGAAATCCAGTGCGACGCCGGACAGTACCAGCAGCACGGTCAGCAGCACGATGGTCATGGGGAGGATGGCGCCGGTTTCATCGTGATGCAGGCGCAGGGGCCGCCGCAGGCTCCGACGGGCGAGACCGGTCAG
This sequence comes from Thioclava sp. GXIMD4216, assembly GCF_037949285.1. Lineage (NCBI taxonomy): Bacteria > Pseudomonadati > Pseudomonadota > Alphaproteobacteria > Rhodobacterales > Paracoccaceae > Thioclava > Thioclava sp. GXIMD4216. The sequence goes on along the minus strand of NZ_CP149926.1, from coordinate 2,485,930 downwards.
ACAGGGGCGGCGATGGGCCATAAGCAAACTCCGGAAACTGGAACAGGGACTGCCGGTCAGCAGCAAACATTCACAAGTTCTTAATCTTTAAGCTGCGGCGAAATTGGGGCAATTCTCGGGCGGGATTGGTGCGTATGGAAAAGATGGCCTGAAATGATTGCGATTGGGCGAATTTTGCCATGATAGTGTTTAGGATTTTCTATAATTTGTAACCGCTTGCGGGGGAACGCGGTATCGGATGGCGAATCATCCTTCCGTGAAAATCCACTGCGTGTCGCAAACATTTTTTTGCGTGGACAGGGGGGCTGCCCCTCTGGACAGGGGCGCAAACTGGGCCGATATACTCTGTATGAGCTTGCCACCCGGATTCCTTGATGAACTGCGTACGCGCATCTCGATCACTCAGGTGGTCGGGCGCAAGGTCATGTGGGACAATCGCAAGTCCAATCAGGCCAAGGGGGACATGTGGGCCCCTTGCCCCTTCCATCAGGAAAAATCCGCGTCTTTCCATGTGGATGACCGCAAGGGATATTATTACTGCTTTGGTTGCCATGCCAAAGGGGATGCTGTTACTTTCGTGCGTGAAACCGAGAATGTCGGGTTCATGGAGGCCGTCGAAATTCTGGCGCGGGAGGCAGGCATGCAGATGCCTGCCCGAGATCCGCGTGCACAGGAAAAGTCGGACCGTCGCACCGAGCTGGCCAAGGTCATGGATGAGGCCGTCAAATATTATCGCCTGATGCTGAATACGCAGGCAGGGCAGGCCGCGCGCGACTATCTGGCCAAGCGCAAGCTCGACCCCGCCGCGCAGGCGCGCTTCGAGATCGGTTTTGCGCCGGATGGCTGGCAGGGGCTTTGGGACACGCTGCGGGCCAAAGGGATTGCCGAGGATCTGATCTTGGGCGCTGGGCTGGCCAAGGCGTCGACCAAGGGCAAACAGCCCTATGACGTCTTCCGTAACCGCATCATCTATCCCATCCGCGATCCGCGCGGGCGCTGCATCGCTTTTGGCGGGCGGGCGATGGACCCTAATGATAATGCGAAATATCTGAACTCGCCCGAGACCGAGCTCTTCGACAAAGGGCGCTCGCTTTACAACCACGGACCTGCGCGCGAAGCCTGCGGCAAAGGTGCGCGCTTGGTGGTCTGTGAAGGCTATATGGACGTGATCGCGCTGGTCGAGGCAGGCTTTGGCGGCGCGGTGGCCCCTTTGGGCACAGCGGTGACCGAACATCAGCTGCAACTGCTATGGCGTATCCATGACGAGCCGGTGATCGCGCTTGACGGCGATACGGCGGGCATTCGGGCCGCGCATCGGGTGATCGACCTTGCCTTGCCGCTTCTGGAGGCGGGCAAGGGGCTGCGTATCGCGATCATGCCGGAGGGGCAGGACCCCGATGACCTGATTAAGGCCAAAGGGCGTGAGGCGATGGCCGAGGTGCTCGAGACCGCCCGTCCGATGATTGACCTGATGTGGAACCGCGCGATCGAGGGCAGGGTCTTTGACAGCCCCGAGCGCAAGGCGGCTCTGGATAAAGAGCTGCGCGCCGCGATCTCGCAGATCAGGGACCCCTCGATCCGCGCGCATTATGGCGAGGAGATCAGGGAAAAACGTCTGGCTCTTTTCGGAATGGGCCGTGGCCGCGACGAGGGCGGTGGCGGGGCCTCGCGTGGGAATTATCCACAGGCTTACCAACAGGGCTCTGGGGGTAACTTCCGCCGGAGTTATCCACAGGGGCGCGGGGCTTGGGGAAAACTGCCCGCATTGCCGCTGGAGCAGACCCGCAATTCCATGCTGGCCGTGGCGCAGGATGCTGCCGTGGCCGAGCGTCTGCGTGCCGCGATGGTGCTGGCGATCTGCGTGTCGCATCCCGCGCTGGTGGCGGAGTTCGAGGCGCAGTTGGAAAATGCGCCGCTGGCGGATCCCGATCACGACCGTTTGCGCAATCTGATGCTGCGAAATCTGGGGGCAGGGGACGAAGAGATGGCACGGCTCTTGCAAAATCAGATGGGGGACTATCTTGAAAAAATGATGAGATTGCCCCATCTCCGAAGCGCACCACCTGTTGTGAAGGTGACAGATACGGCACTTGCGCGTATGTGCTTGGCCGAAGAACTGGCCAAACTGGATGCAGACCGTGCTGTACGCGCCGAGGTGGAAGATGCGATGGAAGACTTGGAGGGCGCCGCCGATGAAGGGCTCACATGGCGTTTGAGCCAAGCAACGCGACAAAGACAGAAGGCGTCGCGATCCAAGCTGGACGATACGAGTGATATGGGGGAGGACAGGGCAGCCCTCTCCGCCTATTTGCAATCGGTGATCGATCAAGAGATATGGCGGAAGAAAAAATGACGCCGTGATGCAACGCCCTGAATATGATCGATTCACCCCTCTGTGATTCGGTTCAATGATTCGATAAAACAGCGGGATATGATTCGTTCCCGCCCTAGCCGTGCTACAGCCCAAGCCGATCAAGGAGCGCCCATGGCCGCCAAAGACATCGACGATAACAAGCCTAATACCGCCAGCGACGATGGTACGTCCTTCGACATGTCGAAGACGGCGGTCAAACGCATGATCGCCGAGGCCAAGGAAAAAGGTTACATTACCTATGACCAGCTGAATGCGGTCATGCCGCCCGATCAGGTATCGGGCGACCAGATCGAAGACGTCATGTCGATGCTGTCCGAAATGGGCATCAACGTGATCGAGGACGAAGAGGCCGATGAAGACGGCTCTGACGATAATAACAGCTCGTCGGGCGGTGCGCTGGCCACGACCGGTGGCGGCTCGCGCGAGGTTGCGCTGTCCTCCGGTTCGGGCGAGACGCTGGACCGCACCGATGACCCCGTGCGGATGTATCTGCGCGAGATGGGGTCGGTCGAACTGCTGTCGCGCGAAGGCGAGATCGCGATTGCCAAGCGCATCGAGGCAGGCCGCAACACGATGATCGCGGGGCTGTGCGAAAGCCCGCTGACCTTCCAGGCGATTACCATCTGGCGGGACGAGCTTCTGGAAGAAGATATTCTTCTGCGCGACGTGATCGACCTTGATGCGACTTTCGGGCGCTCGCTTGATGAAGAGGGCGAGGATGACGAGCCCGTGGTCGGCACGATGGGCGAAGAGCAGCCGCGCCAGACCGAGAAATCGCAGGAATTCGATGCCGACGGCAATCCGATCGACTCGGATGACGAGGATGATGATGACGCGCCGAACATGTCGCTTGCCGCTATGGAAGCGACGCTGAAGCCGCGTGTCCTCGAAACGCTCGAATCCATTGCGCTGCTTTATGACGATCTGGCCGAGATGCAGGATATGCGGATGTCGGCCACGCTGAACGAGGATGGCACTTTCTCGGTCTCTGACGAGGCGGCCTATCAGAAGAAGCGTTCCGAGATCGTCGAGCTGGTGAATTCGCTGCATCTGCATAACAACCGGATCGAGGCGCTGATCGACCAGCTTTACGGCATCAACCGCCGTATCATGTCGACCGACTCCGCGATGGTGAAACTGGCCGATCAGGCCCGTATCAACCGCCGCGAATTCATCGAATCCTATCGCGGATACGAGCTTGACCCGACTTGGGTCGATGCGATGGCCGCCAAGCCCGGTCGTGGCTGGCAGACCCTGATGGAGAAATACCGCGACAAGGTCGAAGAGCTGCGTGGCGATATGGCACAGATCGGGACCTATATCGGTGTGGATATCACCGAGTTCCGCCGCATCGTGAATCAGGTGCAAAAGGGCGAGAAAGAGGCGCGTGCCGCCAAGAAGGAGATGGTCGAGGCGAACCTCCGTCTGGTGATCTCGATTGCCAAGAAATACACCAACCGTGGTCTGCAATTCCTCGATCTTATCCAAGAGGGGAATATCGGTCTGATGAAGGCTGTGGATAAGTTCGAATACCGCCGCGGCTACAAGTTCTCGACCTATGCGACTTGGTGGATCCGTCAGGCGATCACCCGCTCGATCGCGGATCAGGCGCGCACCATCCGTATTCCGGTCCATATGATCGAAACGATCAACAAGCTGGTCCGCACCGGTCGCCAGATGCTGCACGAGATCGGCCGCGAGCCGACGCCGGAAGAACTGGCCGAAAAGCTGCAGATGCCGCTGGAGAAGGTTCGCAAGGTGATGAAGATCGCCAAGGAGCCGATTTCTCTGGAAACCCCGATCGGGGACGAGGAAGACAGCCAGCTGGGCGATTTCATCGAGGACAAGAATGCCGTGCTGCCCTTGGACAGCGCCATTCAGGAAAACCTCAAGGAAACCACCACGCGGGTTCTGGCCTCGCTTACCCCGCGCGAGGAGCGGGTTCTGCGGATGCGCTTCGGCATCGGCATGAACACCGACCACACGCTGGAAGAAGTGGGTCAGCAGTTCTCGGTGACCCGCGAACGTATCCGGCAGATCGAGGCGAAGGCGCTGCGCAAGCTCAAGCATCCGTCGCGCTCGCGCAAGCTGCGGTCCTTCCTCGACCAGTAAGCTATGTGGCCTGAAACCATTGATGGCCCGCTAGATCGTATCGCGCGCGTGGTGGAAGCTGCGCGCGCGGCGCATTTTAGCGAAGAGGTCGTGCTGGAAAATGCTCATTGGGGCGAGGACCTGGATGCGCGCTTCCCGTGGGAATGCGGGGTGATCTATCTGATCGAGGATCTGGGTGACCCTGCCGAGACCGCCGAGGCCTTCACCCGCTACCGCCAGAACCTGACGCCGCAGAACCGCCACCGGTTGAAGATCCTGCAGCCCACCGGCAGCGGGTCGCGGGTGCTGCATGTGGGGGCCTGTAGCCGCAATCTGCGCGGTGCGCTGCGTCAGCATGTGATGTCGATCACCGCCGCCACGCCTGCGCTGAAACTCAGCTGGTGGTTTGCGCCGCGCCCCTACCGCATCCACCTGCGCCGCTATGATGTGGAGCCGCCCGTGCTGGATCTGATCCGCTCGGCTATGGTCGAGGATCTGCGCCCCGCTTTTGCCTGATCCGCTCGGATTTTCTGCAATGCAGCAAAAACGGAGTGGCATTTTTCGCGACTTCGGGCATGATAAGGTCATCCTATCGGGTTTGGTTTTACGATGTTTCAGGGCAGAGGCTACGGCGTTTGCGATCCAATTTCAGGACATGCCACCACGGGAGCAGACCATGTTTTCATTGAAGGGGCAGAAGGCGCTGGTTGTCGGGGTCGCCAACGAGACCTCGATCGCCTATGGCTGCGCGCAGGCGCTGCGGGCGCAGGGTGCCGATCTGGCGATAACCTATCTCAACGTCAAGGCTGAGCCCTATGTTCGGCCTCTGGCGCAGGCGCTCGGGGCCGAACTGATTGCACCGCTGGATGTCGGGATGCCGGATCAGATCGAGGCGTTGTTTGCGCAGATCACGCAACAATGGGGGCGGCTTGATACGCTTGTGCATTCTATCGCCTTCTGTCCCAAAGAGGATCTGCATGGGCGGGTCACCGACTGTTCCCGCAGCGGATTGGCTCAGGCGATGGATATCTCGGTGGGCAGCTTCATAGAGCTGGTCCGCCGTGCCGAGCCGCTGATGGAAGAGGGCGGCACCTGTATGACCGTCAGCTTTTACGGCGCCGAGAAGGTCGTGCGGGATTACAATATCATGGGGCCGGTCAAGTCGGCGCTGGAATCTGCGACACGCTATATGGCGGCAGAACTGGGGCCGAAGGCCATTCGCGTGCATGCGCTGTCGCCCGGGCCGCTGAAAACCCGCGCAGCCTCCGGCATTGCCCATTTCGACGAGATGATGGAGGCCGCCAGCGCCCGTGCGCCCACCCATCAGCTGGCCACCATCGAGGATTGCGGGGCCTTTGCCGCCTTTCTGGCAAGCCGCGAAGCCGCCAATCTGACGGGCGGGCTGCATTATATTGATGGCGGGTTCAATATTACGGGCTAGGCAGCAGGTGCGGGGCGTTTGTGGCAGCGTTTGTGGCGGCGCCCCGAGAAAGCCGCGGGGCTTCCGTTACAGGTCGGGGAAGCGCAGGCTTGATCGCGCGGCTTGGGGCACCAGCTGCAAGGCGGCATTCGGCCACGGGTTTGGCGGTTGCCATTGGCTGGAGGTCCGCGAAATCGGCATTGGGGTACAGGTCCGAAGCCTCCGGCCCTGCTGCTGCTCTCAGCAAGCGCGTGATCCGTAATCGGGCCCTTGTCACGATAGGGGAGATTCGCCCAGACCTCGCAAGGTAGGTCCAGTGGCAGGGGCATCACGGCTGCTGGATCGGGGGGGCTATGGCCGGAGGTGCATCTCCGGCACTTCGCCTGCATGGATCAGCGGGGCCTCGGTCTGGGCTTCGATCTCGGCCACACTGACGCCGGGGGCGCGTTCCAGCAGATGCAGGCCGTCTTCCTGTGGCGCAATCACCGCGAGTTCGGTGACAATCAGGCTGACACGACGTTCCGCCGTCAGGGGCAGGGTGCATTCGGTCACGATCTTGGCCTCGCCCTTGGCAGAATGCTGCATGGCGACGATGACCCGTTTGGCCCCCGCCACCAGATCCATCGCCCCGCCCATGCCGGGGATGCGCTTGCCGGGCACCATCCAGTTGGCCAGATAGCCGCGCGCATCCACCTGTAGCCCGCCCAGCACGGTCACATCCAGATGGCCGCCACGGATCAGCCCGAAGCTCATTGCGCTGTCAATCGAGGCCGCCCCCGGCACGGCGGTCACAAAGCCGCCCCCCGCATCGGTCAGATCGGGGTCTTCCATCCCGTCTGGCGGACGCGAGCCAAGGCCGATCACGCCGTTTTCGGCCTGAAAGAACACATTCATTTCCTGCGGCACATAGCTTGCCACCAGCGACGGCAGCCCGATGCCCAGATTGACCAGCGATCCGGGCTGGATTTCCTGTGCGACACGGCGGGCGATCAGTTCCTTGGCATCCATCAGTGCAGCCTTTCCAGCAGGTGGTCGACCAATACGCCCGGGGTCTTGACCCCATCGGGCGGGATCGCGCCCACAGGCACGATCAGCCCCGGCTCGGCGATCACCGTAGTGGCGGCCATCGCCATGACCGGATTGAAGTTATGCGCGGTCATCGAATAGGTGAGATTGCCGACATAATCGGCCTCATGCGCGGCAATCAGGGCAAAATCCGCCGCCAGCGGCTTTTCCAGCAGGAACACCTTGCCGTCGATGGTCAGGACCTCTTTGCCCTCGGCGATCTTGGTGCCCACGCCCGTAGGCGTCAGCACGCCGCCCAAGCCTACGCCCGCGGCGCGGATACGTTCGACCAGAGTGCCCTGCGGCACCAGCTCGATCTCGATCTCGCCCGCGATCATCTGGGCTTGGGTCTCGGGGTTCAGCCCGATATGCGAGACAATCGCCTTGCTGATCGCGCGGGCCGTGATCAGCCGGCCAATACCGTCATCGGGGCGGGCGGTGTCATTGGCGATCACGGTGAGGTCCTTGACACCGGCTGCCACAAGGGCATCGATCAGGCGGCGCGGTGTGCCCACGCCCATGAACCCCCCGATCATTACAGTGGCCCCGTCAGGGACAAGGGCTGCGGCTTTTTCGGCAGTCAGGGCGGGCTTCATGGCGATGTCCTCCGGTCTCGCTGCGGGCGATATGTCAAATGAAACGTCTGAAATAGGTGCTTTGACTATTCCCGATGAGCCTGCATATTTCAACGCATGATTGACCGGATGTGCAGGAGGGGCGCATGGCCCCCCTCCTTCATGCGTAATTATAGCGCATTGCGGACTGTGACGGCCATCGGTTCGGTCGGGTGGCCCAGCAGGCGCGACAGATCCTTCGAGCGGTCGTCGAGCCAGCCTTCGCCCGCACGTACAGAGCTGTCGACCAGCACGTCGGCAAAGCCGTCCGGAATGCCTGCGCCCACAAGCGCGGCCTTATACTCGGTGGGGGGCAGGTCGATATAGGTCACAGGTTTGCCGGAGGCCTGCGCGACCATCCCGGCCAGTTCCGCGCCGGTATAGCTTGCATCGCCGGCCAGTTCGTAGATCTTGCCTGCATGGTCGCCGCCTGCAAGCACGATTGCGGCGGCCTCGGCGTAATCGTGGCGCGGCGCAGAGGCATAGCGGCCTGTGCCGGAGGCCCCGATCATGGTGCCATTGGCAAGCGCATGATCCAGCCCCGCCAGCATGTTCTCCGAATACCAGCCATTGCGCAGCAGGGCATGCGGCACACCCGAGGCCGCCAGTGCCTCTTCGGTGGCCTTATGCTCGGCGGCAAGCAGCATGGGCGAGCGATGGGCCTGCAGCAGCGAGGTATAGGCAACAAAGCCCACGCCCGCCGCTTTGGCCGCAGCGACCACATTGCCATGCTGGCGGGCGCGCTGGCCAACTTCGGACCCCGAGATCAGCAACAGCCGGTCGATCCCGTCAAATGCCTTGGTGAGCGCGTCGACATCGTCATAAGAGGCAATGGCGGTGTGGTAGCCCTGTGCCGCCAGCGCCGAGGCCGCATCCTCGCGGCGCACCAGCGCGGTGATGTCGGCTTTCGGGATGCGCGCCGACAAGGCGGCCAGAACATGTGTGCCCAACTGCCCCGAGGCACCGGTGATCATATAGCGCATTATCTTTCCTTTTGGTTGCAACAAGAGTATAGGTCTCGGATAGAGACCTTTTCCTGCGCTGTGAAGGAGGCAGGTTTTCGGTACAAGGTAACAGGAAGGGAACCCCATGCTGCAAGAACGGCTGTTCGATCCTCAGGGGCGTGATCTGGCCGATTGTCCGGTGCGCCATGTGCTGGACCATCTGGCGGCGAAATGGACCACGCTGATCGTGCTGGAGCTGGCCTCCGGCCCCCGCCGGTTTTCGCAGGTGTCAAAGGCGCTGCCGGATATCTCGAAGCGGATGCTGACCCAGAGCCTGCGGGATCTGGAGCGCGACGGGCTGATCCGGCGCACGGTCTTTCCGACCAAGCCGCCCAGTGTGGAATACGCGCTGACCGCGATGGGCCAGTCATTGCTGCCGCCGCTTCTGGGGCTGATCGAATGGGCGCAGGCGCATGAGGTGCAGATTGCAACGGCGCGGCGGGCCTATACGGGCTGAGCGGATGTGCGGGCTAAGGCTTCCCCTTGGCCTCCGGTCTTGCTATGCCGGAACCATTATAGCTTCGAGGTGAATATGTCCCGCAAGATTATGTCTTTGCTCGGTCTGCTCGTGCTCTCTGCCTGCGTGGTGGATGAAAACGGGCATCCGGTATTTGCGACCCGCCCGACCGGGCCTTCGATGGATCAGGCTGGCACCTGTTTTCTGTATGTCGAAGATGCCAAGGACGGCACCTATAATCTTGTGAACGGCATCGGCAATGGCACCAAGACCCCGCTGGCCACGCGCCAGACAGGTCTGGATGCGGCGGCTTTGGATGCGGCTTGGGCAAAAGAGCGCAAGATCATGGATATCAACCCCGAATGTCTTGCGATTTCGGCGCGTGATCGCAGTGCGGCGCGTCCGGTTTCGGGCTAAGCGGTGACAGTTCGCGGGCGGCGGGGGCCTATGCTGGCCCTGCTGGTGGCCGGAATGCTGGCGCAGCCCCTGGCCGCGCAAAGCCTGCTGGATTGCCGGATCAAGGGGAAGGCGGCGCAGCTGTCGCTCACGCTGGAGGGCGGGGTGCTGACCTATCGTTACGGGCCGCAGGCCGCCCCCGATCTGGTGCTGACCCGTCCGGTCGAAGAGGTCACCTATCAGCCCTGGCCCGGTGTGGGCGCGACCATCTGGGAGCAGGTGACTCTGACCAATAAGGGCGTCGATTACAGTGTTTTCGATTTCGTCGAGCGCGCTGTCCAAGGGGACGAGGTCCGGCTGGCGCGGGGAGCGGGCGTGGATGTGTCACGCGGAGGGCAGCCGCTTGCGCGACTGGACTGTGCCGGTACGCCCGAAGCCGATTTTTCCGCGATCGGCGAGGCGCTGATTGCAAAAGGGTATTGCCATGCGCCGGACGGCTGGCATTTGGGCGCAGGAGGTTGGTTCTGCCAATGAGTACACGCGAATTCCGGATCGGCACGACGGGGCAGGGGCTATACGAATTTACCCGCGATGTGGCCGAATGGGTCGAGGAGGACGCGCCCGATGAGGCCGTGCTGACGCTGTTTCTCCGTCATACCTCGGCCAGTCTTGTCATTCAGGAGAATGTCGACCCCGATGTGCAGACCGATCTGCACGGGTTTTTCAACAGGCTGGTGCCGCCCACAACCCATCCCAGCCAGTCCTGGATGGTCCATACCTATGAAGGCCCCGACGATATGCCCGCCCATGTGAAGGCGGCGCTGCTGCCTGTTTCCTTGCAGATCCCCGTGGTCGCGGGGCGGATGGTGCTGGGCACGTGGCAGGGGATTTACCTCTTTGAACATCGCGATCAGCCCCATAGCCGCCATGTCTTCGCAATGCTGCGCTGAGTCGGATCGGCCACAGGTTCCGCCTTCCCGTATTTGGTAGACGCACTTTATGGCTACCCAATGATTCGCGTCTCGCCTATAGTCTTGTGGATAAGTGGGGCATGAGACCCCATAGAGGCGGATTTTACAGGAAAAGGGGGACGCGATGCGCTGCCCGTTTTGCGGAAATGTTGATACCCAGGTGAAGGACTCGCGTCCGGCCGAAGATCATGTCGCGATCCGGCGCAGGCGTTTTTGTCCCGCATGTGGCGGACGATTTACGACCTATGAGCGGGTCCAGTTGCGCGATTTGGTGGTGGTGAAGACCTCCGGCAAGCGTGAGGATTTCGACCGTGACAAGCTGGAGCGTTCCATCCGGATCGCCATGCAGAAACGTCCGGTCGAGCCGGAACGCCTTGACCAGATGATCTCGGGTATTGTGCGGCGGCTGGAAAGCATGGGCGAGACGGATATCCCCTCCAAGACAATCGGCGAGATTGTCATGGAAGCGCTCGCCCGTATCGACACGGTGGGCTATGTCCGCTTTGCCAGTGTATATAAGAATTTTCAGGAAGCGGATGATTTCGACAAGTTCGTATCGGAACTGCGCCCGGGCGCGCCGGACTGATGCAGCCTGACGAACGATTCATGCGGTTGGCCCTGTCGCTTGCGCGGCGGAGTCTTGGCAATACATGGCCCAACCCTGCGGTGGGCTGCGTGCTGGTCAAGGGGGGCGTCATTGTCGGTCGGGGCTGGACCCAGCCGGGAGGCCGCCCCCATGCCGAGCGCCGCGCATTGGCGCAGGCAGGCGCGGCGGCCCGAGGGGCTACGGCCTATGTCACGCTGGAACCCTGCTCGCATTATGGCAAGACCTCCCCCTGTTCGCTGGCCCTGATCGAGGCCGGTGTGGCGCGGGTGGTCTCGGCGCAGACAGACCCCGATCCGCGGGTTGCCGGACGCGGCCATGCGATGCTGCGGGCGGCGGAGATTGCTGTCACGGAAGGCACATTGGAGCCCGAAGCGCGGGCGCTACAATCCGGTTTTCTGTCACGGATCGAACATGGGCGGCCTTGGCTGGCCTTGAAGTTGGCCACGTCCTTCGATGGCCGGATCGCCCTGTCCAACGGGCAGAGCCAATGGATCACCTCGGCGCAGGCGCGTGCCCATGTGCACGCGCTGCGCGCCGAGTTCGATGCGGTCATGGTCGGGGGAGAGACGGCCCGCGCCGATGATCCGCTTTTGACCGTGCGCAATTTCACGCCCGTTCAGCAACCCGTGCGGGTGGTTGCGGCCTCGCGGCTGGACCTGCCGCGCGCCCGATTGGCCGGTTCGCTGGATCAGGCGCCCCTGTGGCTGGCACATGGGCCGCAGGCCCCTGAACAGGCGCGCGCCTATTGGCAGGGGCGCGGGGCCAATCTGTTCCAGGTGCCGCTTGCCGAGGGCGGGATGGACCCGCATGCGCTTTTGCAGGCGCTCGGGGCGGCTGGGCTGACGCGGGTCTTCTGCGAGGGGGGCGGGCGCTTTGCCGCCGCGCTGATGCGCGCGGGGCTGGTGGACGAGCTGATCGGCTTTACGGCTGGGATGGTTCTGGGCGGCGATGGCCGTGCCGCGATCGGTGCGATGGGGATCGCGCAGTTGGCTGGGGCACCGCGCTACCGGCTTGTCTCTCAGCGCGAGATCGGCGGCGATGTGCTGCATCGCTGGCGGCGCGATTAACGGCGGACCGGTTTCGCAAGATCCTGCAGCCTCGACAGGAGGCGAAGGGAAAGCCCTGTGCGCAGAGGCTGGGCCAGCCGCTCTACCGCGATTTCGGGCGGACAGGGCAGGCCGGTCAGCGGGTCCATATAACGCGGATAGGCAATCAGCGCCGCATGGGCCAGTTGCCACAGGTCGGGCCGTGCCTGACGGCGTGGGGGCTGTGGCATCAGATCGCGGGTCAGGCCCCAGCCCGCATAGAAGGGCATCCCCAGACAGGTCACAGGCTTGCCGCGCAGAAGGGCCTCGAACCCCATCAGCGAAGTCATGGTCCAGACTTCGTCACAGGCCTCGATCAGCGCAATCCCGTCGGTCTTTTGGCACACCAGATCGGCCAGCCGCGCCAGATCATCGGCGGGCACGCTGCCTTTGCGCAATCCCGCCTCGACATCGGGATGTGGCTTATAGATGATCACGGCATCCGGATTTTCGGCACGGGCGCGGGTGAGCAGGGCCAGATTGCTGCCGGTTTCGGGGCTGCCCATGCGGATCGAGGCATCATCCTCGACCTGACCGGGCACAAGGATGCGATGGCCGCGCGGCAGGGCGGGGGCGGTGCCTGCAAGATTGTATTTCGACAGCCGCGCCTTGCGGATGTCGCGCAGCAGCCGCTCGATGCGCAGCCGGTCGTGATCCGGCAGCGGTTGCGCGATCAGTGCTTCCAGATCGGAAGGGGTGGTCGGGTCATAATAGATCCCCTGCCGATCCGTCACCAGAGACAGGGGGGGCGTCAGCTTGGCCCCCAAACCGCGCGAGCGTAAAAAGCCGTCCTCCATCCGCCACGCGCCGGTCGGGCGGTCGGGCTTGCTGGCCCAATGGACAGGCTGGCCCGCGCCTGAGCCTGAGCCCGCGCCTGAGCCTGAGCCAAAGCGCACCGGCCCGTATCCGCCATAGAAGCGGCGCAGGTGTTTGTGTTTCCAGCGGCTCATGCCGGTCATCGCATAGCCGTGGCCGTCCTCGCGATAGGCGCGGGTCTGGGCGGCAAGCTGGTCCACCGCCTCTTCGAAGCTGCACAGGCGCGCACGGCAGGGGTCGAACCATGTGGGCGCAAGCAGATGCGAGACGGCAAAGATCTGGGCGCGTGTCAGGCGGCGCTCGCGCCTTGGAGGCGGGGCTTCGTCTTGGCTCAGTCCCCATCCGGCATAGAAAGGCTGGCCGAAAACGCGGGGGCGGTGCCCTGCAAGAATGGCCTCGTAGCCCATCAGGGACGACACGGTATAGACCGCGATCGCCCCCTCCAGCAGCGCCCAAGGGGAATGGGGGGCGGTGACAATCTCGGTCAGGGCATCGCCATCTGCGGCGCTGTAATGCCCCGCCCTGAAGCCTGCGCGGGTTTCGGGATGGGTCTTGATCAGGATGCGGGCCTTGGGGTTTTCGATCCGCGCCACGGCCAGCATTTCGCGGAAGGTGCGGGCGGAGGCCGCGCCATGCGTGATCGAGGCATCGCCCCGCGTCTGGTCGATGACCAGCACATAGCCCGGAGCGGGGGGCGGCAATGCGATGTCGAAATCGTTGTATTTCGAGAGGTCGAGCGCCTTGAGGCGGGCAATCCCCTGCCGTGCCCGTGCCAGAAGCGCCCCGTCATCCAGAGCGGCTTTCTGCAGCAGTCTTTCGATCCGCGAGGGGCGCGCGCCATCGAAATGCACCCCGACAGGGTCGATGATCAGCCCCAAGGGGGGCTCTCCTGCGCGCCCCGTGCGGACCGAACGCAAAAACGCATCTTCCAGCCGGATCAGCGTTGCGCCGGTTCGCGCGGCGATAGCCTCGCCGCGATTTGCATAGGGCGAGCGCCCCCAGACCACGACCCCGTCTTCGGCGCGGGGCAGGCCCAGATGCAGGCTATGGTCTGCCGCCTTCAGAATGTGGCGCAGACGCGGCTGACGCAGAAAGCCGCCGTTATAAAAGAAAAGCCGCCGGGGCACCCCGGCGGCCATATCCTCTGCATCAGACAGCGGCATTAATTGGCCAGATTGCTGATCGTATTGACCGGACCCAGCGACCCTGTCAGCGCCGAAAGCGTTTTCGACCATTGGACATAGGGTGCTTCGGTCACATAGACGGTATCGCCGTCACGGATGGCGAAATCGCGCGCCATGAACATGCCGTTGGGCTCGGTCAGGTTGAGCACATAGACCATACGCTGATCCCCCACGAGGTCATCGCGGCCCAGCACGGCGCGGGCGATCTCTTGCGGTTCGTTGCGGAACACGAAGACACCGGTCGGGTCGGCGGTCTGCGTCTGCAGGCCTCCGACGGTGGCAATCGCCTCAAGCGCGGAAAGGGTCTTGGTTTCGAAGGGCACGCGGGCTTGCGTGCCGGTGGCGCCGAGTGCGGTAAAGGCGCGGGTGTCCTGTTCCACAAGGATCTTGTCGCCATTGCGCAGCGCGATATCCATCTGTGGATTGTCGTAAAGATCCGACAGCCAGACAGTGCCGCTCTGGCCGTTTTTGCGCGTGACGGTGATTTTGGCGATATCGGGGTTGATCGACACACCACCGGCGCGGGCAATCATGGCCGAAAGCGTGCGGGTCGGGCGTTCGATCGCATAGACACCCTGACCGCCAATGGCACCGGTCAGCGACACGGTCGACCCGTCGCCTGCCACCCGTGACACGGCCACCTGCGGATCGGGGGTCTGGGCATCCAGCTTTTCGGTGATCAGGCGGCGCAGCCCGTCGGGGGTGTTCCCCGCCGCCTTGATACGGCCTGCATAGGGCACGAAAATATAGCCTGCGCCATCCACCTGCACCTCGGTGAGCTGGGTGGCGTTGGTGCCTTGCTGGACCAGAAGCCCGTCATCGACGTTTTCCCAGATGGTCAGCGAGAGCGTATCGCCGGCATTGATGGTATCCGACCCCAGAACGCCAGCGTTGCGGAAGCTCGAGGAGAATCCCAGAGCCGGCTGGACGGCGGTTGCGCGGGCAACATGGTCATTGACCGAGACGATGAAGGCATCGCCCTTGCGCATGACCGAGCCTGCAAAGATTTCACGCTTGTTTGGGCCCGAGCGCGGCAAAGCGCAGGCGGCCACGCTGAAGACCAACGCAGACAGAACCAGCACACGCGTGGCTTTGGAAAAATTCGTCGTCACTGCTCGAGCTCCTCTTTCGGGATGCTTCTCATAGATATGCGTTATGCATTTTGACGGGCAGCGTGGCAGAAAGCCTGAGTAAAATCCAGTTGTGTCACTTGATTACGCGCAACTGTTGCCGTGGTGCCGCTGTTCCCGAGGTCAGGGCGTCGTAAGGGTCTTCGGTGGAGAGCATCATATCCACGACCTGCCGCAGCAGCGTGCGCCGCCCCTTGGCGGAATAGAACCCGCCCGGAATCTGGCTGGTTTCCAGCAGATAGTGGCGATAATCGCGATAGGCACGGGTATCGGGGCGTGCGGGGGTCGCGAAGAATTCGGGCAGGGGCTGGGTCGAGACGAATTCGGGTTTGTCGAACACCGCCCGCCCGAATGCCTTGAGCGGCAATCCCCGCCAGAGCACCTGCTGCGCTGCGGTCGAATTGACGGTAACGGCAGAGCGCGCCTGCGCCAGAAGATTGGCCAGCTTGCCGCCGCGCACGAAATGCACGCGCCCCCTGAGCCCGTAGCGGGCAACGCCCTCGCGGATGGCGGCCTCGATGGGCGCGCGCCCGTCTTCCAGCGGATGGGCCTTGAGCACCAGATGGTGGTGCGAGGGCGCCCCTTCGGCAAAGCCCCTCATCACCAGATCCAGAAATTCGGTCTGGCTTTTGAACGGGGAATGCATGACAAAACTGCTGTCATGTTCCAGTTGCATCAGAACGAGGTGATAGGGAAAGCCGCCATATTTCACCTGAGAGGTCGCGATCCAGCGCTGCACCATATGCAGGGGCATGCGGATCATGCGGCGCAGATAAAGGCGGAATTCGTCCAGCACGCTGACCCCGCGATGGGGGCGGAAATTGGGCCAGCGTCGCGCCCCCTTCATCACAAGGAAATGGTAGAGCGCGCCATAGAAGACATGCTGGCGCATATCTCCCCAGCGGGGCGGGGCATCGGGGAAGTCGATATCGGATTGAGCAAGGGCTGTGCGCATCTCGGCCACGCCCATGTCCATCAGCCGCGAATGCCCGTTCGAGCCGCCGCGCTCGTAGGTGACCCAATAGGGGCGCAGATAGCCTTCCTCGAAGACATGCACACGCAGGCCCTGCGCCCGTGCGGCAAGGATGGCCTGCGCGTGGATGGCGCGAGTGTCGCCATATAGCACGATATCGGTGATCCGTTTTTCCAGAAGCAGGTCCGAGACCGCTTCGGGCCAGTCCTCGGCTTTGCCCTGCCACGGGATGAAGCGGGCATCATCGTTCCAGAAGGCGGCATCCCCGCCGTTGAACCCCACACGCCAGACCGTGGCACCGGCGCGGCCCAGCATCTCGCCCAACTGGCGGAAGAAGGGGCCGTGCGGCCCTTGCAGAAGCAGGAAATGACGGTTGTCAAACAGGGGCATAGGCGGGACGGGTCCGGAACTGGTGACAGGCGGTACAACGGAGAATCGCGACAATTCCCTTGGGTAAGGTGAATATGTGTCATAAATCGGGCGGCTTGTAGATTATTATTTAGACATTCCGCCCGAAGGCGCGGTTGTGCCCAGATGATGTGCACATATGTAACGGCAGCAGTTCTTGCACCGCCCCCCTTGCCAAGTTAGGGGAAAGGGGACCGAAAAGGAGATCAGGATGTTCACCGGGATCATTACCGATATGGGCGAAGTTCTTGCGCTGGAACAGCAGGGCGACCTCTGGGCGCGGATCGGCACCTCTTACGATGTCGACACGGTGGATATCGGCGCGTCCATCGCCTGTGACGGGGTTTGCCTGACCGTGATCTCCAAGGGCAAGGATCCGCAGGACTGGTTCGATGTGCAGATCTCGGCGGAAAGCGTCGCCAAGACCAATATCGGGCGCAATTCCTGGCATGTGGGACGCCGTCTGAACCTGGAGCGCGCGCTGAAGGTGGGCGACGAGCTGGGCGGCCATATCGTGGCGGGCCATGTCGATGGCGTGGCCGAGATCGTGTCGATCCGCGACGAGGGCGACAGCTCGCGCTTTACCTTCCGCGCGCCTGATGATCTGGCGAAATTCATCGCGCCGAAAGGCTCGGTCACGCTGAACGGCACGTCGCTGACGGTGAATGAAGTGTCGGGCGCGGAATTCGGGGTGAATATCATTCCGCATACCAAGGAAGTGACGACATGGGGCGCGGCCAAGGCCGGTGACCCGATCAATATCGAGATCGATACGATGGCGCGTTACGTCGCGCGCCTGCAGGAGTGGAACGCATGAGCGAGATCAAACCCGTAGACAAATCCGGCACCCATGATGTTCCGGGCCCCGTCGAGGAAAGCTATCGCGAGGCGATCTCTTCCATCGAGGAAATCATCGAGGATGCCCGCAACGGGCGCATGTATATCCTTGTCGACCATGAAGACCGCGAGAACGAGGGCGATCTTTGCATTCCTGCGCAGATGGCGACCCCCGATGCGATCAATTTCATGGCGACCCACGGGCGCGGGCTGGTCTGCCTTGCGCTGACCTCGGATCGGGTGGATGCGCTGGGGCTGCCGTCGATGGCGGCCTCCAACAGCTCGCGTCAGGAAACCGCCTTTACCGTCTCGATCGAGGCCCGCGAGGGGATCTCGACCGGGATCTCGGCGCATGACCGTGCGCGCACCGTGTCGGTGGCGATCGACCCGATGAAAACGGGCGCCGATCTTGCCTCGCCGGGCCATGTCTTTCCGCTGCGCGCCCGTGATGGCGGGGTGCTGGTGCGGGCAGGCCATACCGAAGCCGTGGTCGATGTCTCGCGTCTGGCGGGGCTGAACCCGGCCGGTGTGATCTGCGAGGTGATGAAGGAAGACGGCACGATGGCCCGCCTTCCCGACCTGATCGCCTTCGGCCAGAAATACGGCATCAAGATCGGCACGATCTCCGATCTGATCGCCTATCGCCGCCGTTACGATAACCTTGTGACCCAGACAGCCCAGAAACCCGTGACCTCGGTGCATGGGGGCGATTGGGCGATGCGCGTCTTTACCGACGATCTGGAGGGCGCGGAACATATCGTGCTGTCCAAAGGGGATCTGACGGGCGGGACACCGGTGCTGGTGCGGATGCATTCGCTGGACCCGCTGGGCGATGCGCTGGGTCTGGTGCCGGGACGCGATGGCGATATCGGGCGCGCTCTGGAGGCGATTGCCGCCGAAGGCCGCGGTGTCTTTGTGGCGCTGCGCGATCCGGGAATGAAATTGCCGCTGGTGGGCGAAGACAGCCCCAGCACGCTGCGCCAATATGGTCTGGGGGCGCAAATTCTGGCAGCCCTCGGCCTGTCGAAAGTCGAGCTGCTGACCAATTCCCCCATGCCCAAAGTCGTCGGGATTGATGGCTACGGGCTCGAAATCCGCGCGACGCGTAAATACTGATAGGACAAGACGATGGCCGAATCCGAGACCCATTACACCCTTCCTGCGCCAAGCTTCGACAAGCCCGTGCGTATGCTGATCGTGGTGGCCCCTTATTACAAGGAGATCGCCGATAATCTGGTCAGGGGCGCGCGCGAGATGGCCGAAAGCTGTGGCGCGGTGGTCGATGTGATCGAAGTGCCGGGCGCGCTGGAAATTCCGACGGCAATCAAGCTGGCCGCCCGTATGGCCGATTACGACTGTTTCACCGCTCTTGGCTGTGTGATCCGTGGCGAGACCACGCATTATGAGACGGTCTGCAACGACAGTTCGCGCGCGATCCAGTTGATGGGGCTTGAGGGGATCCTGATCGGCAACGGCATTCTGACGGTGGAAAATTACGAACAGGCCGATGTCCGCGCCGACACCGCGCGGTCAAACAAAGGTGGCGGCGCGGCTGCTGCGGCCTTGCATTTGCTGGCTCTATCGCGCAAATGGGCGAACCGGACAAAAGGGATCGGCTTCCGCCCGCAAGGCGAGTCGTTCCGCATTGCCGGTGAAGCCGAAGGAAACCAGACCGCATGACCGAAGATATGCCCGCCGAAAAACCGCGCAAACCCTCGCTGGAGGAGAAGCGCCGTATGAAATCCGCAGCAAGGCTGTATGCCGTGCAGGCTCTGTTCCAGATGGAA
Source organism: Thioclava sp. GXIMD4216 (assembly GCF_037949285.1). NCBI lineage: Bacteria > Pseudomonadati > Pseudomonadota > Alphaproteobacteria > Rhodobacterales > Paracoccaceae > Thioclava > Thioclava sp. GXIMD4216. The sequence continues at coordinate 2,466,711 of NZ_CP149926.1, read as the reverse complement.
GCGGGCGGGCTGTCTGTTGATAAGGTGCGGGCAGAATTCGAGAATTTTCGCTTTGGGGCGGTGATCGATGATGTCGAGATGTCCGAAGGCAATGTGGATCTGTTCCGCCGCATCCTCGATGATGCGGTGATGTGGCAGGGCAAGATCGATAAGGCCACCGATAAGGCGCTTCTGGAGAGCTGGCCGCTGAACCGGATTGATTCGGTTCTGCGGGCCCTGTTCCGTGCGGCAGGGGCCGAGCTGGTCAATCCGGCGACACCGCCGAAAGTTGTGATCAATGAATTCGTCGAAGTCGCGCGCGCTTTCTTCCCCGATGGTCGCGAGCCGAAATTCGTCAATGCGGTGATCGACAATATGGCCCGCCAGCTGCGCGACGATCTGGTCTGATCCGTTGTACGACAGGTATTGCAGAAAGCCGGGGGGAGACCTCCGGCTTTTGCTTGTCCGGCCAGTGTATGGGGAAAGGCCAGTGCGCGGCATTGCCGTAAGGGCAGGGCGGGGTGCCCAAGCCAGCAAGACGCATGACAGAGCTGCCACAAACGCCGCGCTCCTACCGTAACAGCGCCGGTCAGGCTGGCAGGCGCTTATGCCCGAGGGGTGCTCCGTCCGCGCTGTCCAGCCGCTGTTGTTGACCAATTTCTAAGCAAAAACAAAATCGGCTCTTGGTTTTTGAAATTGATGCGTTACATTGAATGTAACAACCGGAGGGAGCTGTCATGCCGCAACTCGTTCGTCTGTATATCCGTAACGTCCTGTTCGGATTTGCCCTTGCTGTTGCCTTTGTCGCAACGCTTCTGGCCTTTAACGTGGCCAATCTTTGGCAGCTTGTCTCGACCTCGGATATGGGCGTTCTGGCCGTAGCGATGCTGGTGGTTTTCAACACGATCGTTTTTGCGGGCGTGCAATTCGCGATCAGCATCATGGCGATGGCCGAGGATGAGGATATCCCGGCAGGTGGTCTGCGTCAGCACGATATGCAGTTGCAGCCGATTCCGGTTCGGGTTGACCCGCCAAGCCGTCTGCAACGCCAGCTCCGCCGCTGAGATATCCCTTTGTTCAAATTATAGGGCGCGCCTTGCGGTGCGCCTTTTTGCTGTGCAAAACTGGACGGGCAATGTTCGGCAGAGGAGGCGGATATGATTACCATTTTGCGTGAACATCCGGTGCAGGAAAATCTGGCGCTTTTGCACAAGCGACATTCCGACGCGATGCATGCCGATACACCTCCTGAGTCAATCCATATGCTGCCGCCCGATGCGCTGGCGGCACCGCAGGTCCGCTTTTTCGTCATGCGTCAGGAAGGCCGGGCAATTGGCATGGGGGCGTGGAAGGCGCATTCTGCCACGCTGGCGGAACTGAAATCCATGCATGTGCTATATGAAGAGCGCGGGCGCGGTCTGGCCCGTATGATGCTGCGCCACCTTCTGTCCGATATCCGCGAGGCGGGCTTTGCCGAAGTGCGGCTGGAGACAGGGTCGCAGGAAAGCTTTTCCGTCGCGCGTGCCCTGTACGAATCGGAGGGCTTTGTGACCTGCGATCCTTTCGCCGATTACCGCCTTGATCCGATGAGCGTCTATCTGGGACTGTCGCTGCACGCCTAGCCTTGTGTTTCGCACAAGACTTGCCGTGCTGGCAGGTCTCAGGGGCTGGGGCGCATTTGCGGGCGGGGCTAAAACAAGACCCGTGGCAGGGGATCTGCTGCGTGGCTGCATGGGGCAGGCTTGCGCGGTTTCCCAGCTCATGGAACCCAGAGATCCAGTTCCGGTGGGGTCCATTTCTGGCGGGGATCCTTTTCCCTTGGCAAGTTGACAATATGCGCGTTTTGTCTGATACGCTTTGAGAAAGTGCGGGCCGTTAGCTCAGCTGGATTAGAGCAGGGAACTTCTAATTCTCAGGTCGGGGGTTCGAGTCCTCCACGGCTCGCCAAAATTCCTCTTTATTGTTCGACATCCAAAAGCCGTTTTTTCGACAAAAGACGGGTTTTGAACGATCAACGCATTCTGCTATCGATCTGGCTGCCCTTGCCTAGATTCTGCGGTCAAATGGGACGTGCGGGATCAGCTCTGGCCAAGACCTACCGCCTTTTGCAGCACCGGTTCGGCCTCTTGGCGTAGATAAAGGGGACCGAAGTCCACTCCATCAGGCGAGAACGGTCTGACGCCGGCGGCGTGCAACTTGGCGGTGCAGGTCTGGCGATGGAGGCCGAATCCATCCTACATGGTCGCAGGGGTCAGGAATCGGCGGTGGAATTTGGTTGTATCGTCCTCAGAGACATAAAGTACGGCCCGCCCAGTCACAGGGTGCCGGTTCCAGAATGCTGGTGCATGACCGGCCTGATGCAGCGCCGGATACCAGCCCCTGCGCCTCATGCCGATGCGGGTCGCAAAGACCGAGGCTGGTTGCCCGGCCGCAGCCGTTTCGTCGCGACGGCGGACATAAGGGCGCGCCCCAGTCAGGCTGTCAACCTCGGCCTTCAGAACCATGAACGATCGATAGCCCGATTGCCCGGGATCGCGCGCAACCCTCATCCTAACGTCACCGACACGGTCCACTGCGGTCCTCATGTTATCGTAGATCCCGCGCCCCGGAACGCCTTCGAATACCCTGAATGCATGCCAGTGAGCGTCGAACAGCATCTCATGTGTCTGCAGCAAATACGCCCTGACCAAGAACGCGCGGCTGTGCGACAGCTTGATGTGTGCGACCTGTAGCTTGGTCCGTTCACCCCCGATAATCGCGTAGTCTTCGCTCCAATCGAATTGGAAGGCCTCGCCCGGCTTGAACACCAGAGGCACGAATGTCCCGCGATCCGTCGTGTTCTGCGCGCGCTGCCGGTCCGATTTCCAGGCTCGGACAAAGGCCGAGACCCGCTCGTAGGACCCGTCAAATCCAAGCTGAACCAGATCCGCGTGCATCTGCTTCGCCGTCCGTCGCTCTTTGCGCGATTTGCGCTGTTCGGCCAGCAACCAGCCCGACAGCTTCTCTGCGTACGGGTCAAGCTTGCTCGGCCTCGATGGCGCTTTGAACTTGGGCTCCACGATACCCGCGCGCAGGTAACGCCTGATTGTGTTGCGCGACAAACCAGTCCGTCGCGAAATCTCTCGGATGGGCAACTTATCCCGAAGTGCCCAACGTCGAATGACGCTCAAAATATCCATGTCGATCACTCCAATGCCCCCCGACAAATCCCGTCAGGGGAAGGGTTCCACATGGGTCAATTCTCAGTGACATTTTCTATCGTGGCTGGGTCAGTTCTCAGTGACATCCAACAGCCTTTTTCTTTGCCTGGGCGCCGTGGGGCATCAGGACAGGTCGGGAAAACGATGTCGAAAGACGGTTTTTTGATGTCGGCAGGACGACATTCTGGGTGTCGGGCGAAACTTCAAAATATTGATTATAAATAATATTATTCTAGGCCAGAACGGCCTTTGGGTGTCGAACAATATTCTGCAAAGAGACCCGAGCGGCTGGCGCTTCGTGTCTTTGCGCCCCAAAGGGCCTCTGACGTCTATCGGGTTCCGGTCGTCGCGGGGCATAATCCCTGCGGTTTTTCAGAAAATTTCAAATTCAGGCTGAGGTGGCGGGCTGTGGCAGACGTCTATTCTCCAGCAACGCTCGTATGTCTGCGCGCGAGAAGATTTTGAACTGGGACCCTATCCATGAAACTGAGCCGTCTTTCCTGCCGCCCTTATAGCCGTTTCTGCGCGAGTCTGGGTTTTCGAGTCATGGCGTCCACGGCCATACTCGGGGGGGCTGCCGTGATTTCGCCCGCAGGGGCACAGGTGACAGTGTCCTATGCGATTGCGCCGGGTCCGCTTGGGTCCGTGCTGACGCAATTCGGTCAGGCATCGGGGCTACAGATTTTCTATCCGGCGGATCTCGTTCGCGGGAAACGGTCATCGGGGGTTTCGGGGGCGCTGTCGGTGGATGCCGCTTTGGCAACTGTCCTGTCAGGGACGGGCCTTGTGTTCCAGTATACCAGCGAGAGCACCGTGACGCTTGTCGGCAATACGGGGGCGGGCACTCTCGGGGACGATGGCGCGGTGGCGCTTGATCCGATTCTGGTCGAGGGGGGCGGTCTTGCGCCTGCAACGCCGAATTCCGCGCTGATGTCGGATGATCCGCGTCTTCAGGCGGGTACAAAAACCGTTGTGACGGCAGAAGATCTGGCAAATGGCGGCAATACGAATGTGGCCGAGGCGATGAAAAGCGTGCCGGGCGTATTTGTGACAAATAACAAGATCAGCATCGGGGGGGCGGGCACTGATTACACCAAGATCATGATTGATGGTGTGCCGGTCACCACAGAGGAACTCAAGCAGAAGGGCGCATCCTATAAAGGCGATCTGGAATGGGTGCCGATGGATGCGATCGCGCGGATCGAGGTCATTCAGGGGCCGGGGGCTGCGCTTTACGGGTCCGGCGGTATCGGGGGGGTGGTCAATATCATCACCAAGAAGGACGATCAGGAGCGGCTGAAAGGCGCGCTTACGGCAGAATATTACGCCGCAACCGGTGATGAGACGGGATCGACCAAACGTGTCAGCGGCTCTGTCTCGGCACCTCTGATCAAAGGCGCTCTGAGCATGTCTTTATGGGGTGATTTTACCCGCCATGATGACGATGAAGATGGCGGGCAGCGCGAAAGCAAGGATCTCAAGGCACGGGTCCACTGGCGCCCTGATGATGCGCAGGATCTGACATTCGAAATCGGCCATTCCGACCAGAGCTATATGAAAGATACCGCAGAGGATGACGGTCTTAACGGGGTTGTCCGTGATACGCTGTCCCTGCGCCATAGCGGACAATGGAGCTTTGGCGAGGAGGCCCTGAGCCTGTTCTGGGAGAAATCGACAACGGATCTGGCGGTCAGCAATACCGATACCGTCACCACCTTGCAGCAGTCGGAAGACTATCGGACCTATGGTCTGGAAGGCACGCTGACCGATACCTACACGCTGGGCGGCATCGACCATGCGGTGGTCTATGGTCTTGAGGCGTCGCATGCGCGGCTGGCAGATGGCGGGCAGGGGAGCCTTTATTACAGCCCCGATGGCAGTGTTGCCGGCGGGGGAAGCACCTCGGATATGACCAAGCTCGGCCTTTATGCCAAAGACCAGATGTCGATCACCGACCGCTTCCGCATCGATACCGCATTGCGCTATGACTATAACAGCATCTACGGCGACCATCTCTCGCCGGTGGTGAATGCGGCCTATGACATCACTGATGCGCTGACCTTCAAAGCGGGGATCGGCAAGAGCTTCAAGGCACCCAATCTGCGCCAGTCGAATGAAGATTACCTCTATGCCGAATATAAGGCCAATCGCGGCATCATGACCTACTGGCTGGGAAATGACGATCTCAAGCCGGAACTGGCCACCAATTACATGGCCGGTTTCTATTATGATCAGGGGCCGATCACCGGCAGCGTCAGCGGTTTCCTCAATAACATTACCAACCGCATTCAGGGCAACGAGATCGGCACGTTCAACGGTGTGCGGGTCAAACAATATGTCAATGTCAACGAAGCCCGCACGAGCGGGATACAGGGCAATCTGAACTATGCGCTGAGCGACAGGCTGCAATGGAATACCACATTCTCGAAACTGCTTGAATCCAAAGACCTTGCAAGCGGGTCGGTGCTTTCGGAAGAGCCCGATATCAAGATCCATACGGAACTGTCATGGCAGGCGACGGACCGGCTGATGCTGACCGGCTCGATTGACCATTATGGCAAGCAGGTTGAAGTGACCGGCGAGGATAGCAGCGGTGAAGAACGTATTCCGGCCTATACCGTGGCCAATGTTCTGGCCAAATACACCCTGACGGACCATGCCTCGCTGAAAGCAGGGGTCAATAATATCTTTGATGAACAGCCCGACACCGATGCAGATTACACCGAGGATTCCCGCACCTACTTTATCTCGGCATCGCTTGATTTCTGACCGGAATGCCGGGGCATGGCAGAGTGCCTGTCAGAGTGTTTTTGTCGGGAATTTCGGTCGAAAATCTTGCAAATAGGCTTATGATAAGGTAGCCCATAGAAACCGGAGGAGCCTGACGCCACTTCAAACATTCGGGTGTTCTGGTGTCCAGCTTCCTTGCATCTTCAGGCAGGTCCGTGTCGGGTGTCGTGTCCCTTTCTCAGGGGGGCGCGTCAGGGCGATTGTGCCATGCCGGATGATCTCTCCCGTCGAAAGATACTCGGGGTTTTTCTGTCCAACTATCGGGCGATAACGCGGCGGGTGGCGGCAAGGTTGGGCAGTCCTGCGGATGCGGAAGATGTCCTTCAGGAAAGCTGGTTCAAGCTCCAGCGGTTAGGGGACGCCTCGCATGTCGCGCATCCGGCTTCCTTCGTCCATAGCGTGGTCAATAACGTCGCGAATGACTTCCTACGGGCGCATAGCACGCGGGTGCGATACGAAACCGCACCGGAGATGGAGACCCAAAGCCGCCACGCGCCCTCGACGGAACAGGTCTATGATTACGCGCAAAGGCTGCGCAGGCTGCAAAGGGTGATTGCGTCCCTGCCACCGCGGCAAAGGCAGGCGTTCACGCTCCATAAGTTCGACGGGTTGTCGCATTCGGAGGTGGCTGCGGAAATGGGGATCAGCCGCAGCGCCGTCGAGAAACTGGTGATGAAATCCTTGCAGCGATGCCGTGACGAATTGGCAGGCGATCTACAGGAAGATTAGGACACGGATGTGACGCATGTCATGAAGGAAGAGAACGCTGTGAAATCCGAGGCCCTTCATTGGTTTGTGACGCTCCATTCCAAAGAGGCGACAGAACAGGACCGGCAGGCTGCGGCGCATTGGTTGGCCAAAGATCCTGCGCATCGTGCCGAGTTCGAGGCCCTTTGGGATGTCTGGCGGGCTCTGGATGATGTGAAGGATCTTCCGGCTCCGGTGTTCCGAAGGCCGGTCAGCGCCAGTCGACGGGCCTTTCTTTCGTCAGGTCTGGCGGCAGGGTTTGCGGCGGCAGGGCTGGGCTATGTGCACCACCGCATGGCCGCGCCGGTCCTGCAGGAGACCGGAATCGGGGAAATCCGTTCGGCGCAGCTCAGCGGTGGCACCGCAGTGGATCTGGATGCCGGAACAGCGCTTGCCGCCGAAGATCACGGCGGCGGCTGGCTGCGTCTGCGTCAGGGCCGCGCGCGGTTCCGCGTGGCCGAGAACGCGTCGCTGCTGCATCTGAAAGCCGGGCATGTCAGCTTGCAGGCGGGGGCAGGGGCGTATCAGCTGCATCTTTGGAAACATGCGCTGGCCGTAAGTGTGCAGGAGGGCGAGGCCCGTCTGGCGCATCCCCATGCGGGCGATCTGAAGATTGGCAGGCACCAGCAGGTGCTGCTGGAGGGCCATCACTGGGGTGCACGCCAACAATGGAGCCCGCAGACCGGAAATGCCTGGATGTCGGGGCGGTTCATTTTCGAGGATCAGCCTTTGGGCAGGGTTCTGGACGACCTTGGCCGCTATCGGCATGGCAAGGTGATCGTGATGGAACAGGCGCTGTTGCAGCTGCCGGTCAGCGGCGTCTTTGCCACACATCGCCCCGAGGACGTGCTCGCCGCCATCGAGGCAACCCTCCCCGTCAGACGCTACGCGCTGACCGACTATCTTGTTGTCTTGCGCGCGGCCTGAGGGCGGCGGGCATGTGTCCGGCACATCCCCGCTGCGGCCTCAGCTTACGGCGCAAAGGGTCAGGTCGCAAAGCGCCCTCAGCTTGTTTCCTCCAGCAGCGCGTCGATAGAGACCCCGCGTTTGGCGGCCGCAATCTTTGCCGCTTCGCGGATCGCGGGACTGCGGCGCATCAGTTTACGGAAGCGTTTCTCGTCGAGTTCCAGAATGGTCGAGGGCGTGATCGCGCGCACATCGGTGCGGCGCGGCTTGCCTGTCAGCAGAGCCAGTTCGCCGAACATGTCGCCACGGCCCAGACGCGAGATCTGCCCCGCGGTTTCAAGCTCGACCGCGCCGGAGGCGATAAAGAAGACGCTGCGGGCATGGCTTTCCTTGCGCATGATCTTGTCGCCTGGGTCGAAATAGCGCGTGCGCAGGCTGCGGCCCAGAGGTTTGCGCACCGCGTCGTCGAGATCCTCGAACAGTCGCATCCGGCGCAGGATATCGGCCCGCTGCACCTGTAGATCCAGCATCGGGCGCTCTTCGGCCTGAAGCCTGCGCGCCGAGATATCCTGTATCAGCGAAATGAAGACTTCCTCGCTGATCAGGCCGTCCTCATGCATGATGTTATATTCGCGCTCTTCCATCCGCAACGCGGTGCGGCGGATCAGGCGGCGCTCCAGTTCCTCGGCATAGCCGGGATATTGCAGCCTCAGGCCGAAGAGGGCGGTTTCGATATTTTCCACCCGACGGCCCAGCAATTCGCGCAGAAGGTCGGCCACGCGACGCCCGTGGATCCGGCGGATGCGGGCGTCGATGAAGGTGTCCAGATCACGCAGGATCATCCGTTCCGAGATCAGGCGTTCGAAACGGTCGGCGGTCAGCAGGGCCAGCGGGGCGGAGAAATGCGCGCGGTTATGCAGGAAGCTTGCGATGCGGAAGGCGCGCCCGTAAGACACCGCGCGTCGGGCGGCACGTTGATAGCCGGTCCGGCCATGCGTGCGGGCGCCCTCGATCAGATGGTCGGTCTGGCTCAGCGCGGCCTCGCCGATGCGCGCGGAAATCGAGCGGTCGCGCAGGCGGATCAGCACCTGTTCGCGCTCGAACCCCGCCAAGGCGATCAGACCCAGCGTGATGCGGTCACGGTCAAGGATATTGGCACCGGCCTCGGCCGAGCGCACGACCTCGTCCAGCCGCTCGCCGAAGCGCTTGGCCTCGGCCCGCACGATCTCGTGGTTCAGCTTGTAGTTGTCGCTGGATTTGGCGACATCTTCCCGCACGGTTTGCAGTGAAACGGCGATCACCTGATTGGCCAGCGCCTGATCCAGCGGGGACAGCTTGTCCAGCCCCAGCCGCCCGATCACGCTGCGCAGGGTTGTCCCTTGCACGATCAGGGTGAACAGGGTGAAGCCGGTGGCCAGAATACCGACCACGCGCTTGATCTCGACAGGGACCAGCGCGTTTTCGGTGACCGCCAGCGCCAGCGCCAATGTGACCGCGCCGCGCAGCCCGCCCCACAGGATAGCCACCCGATAGGGGCGTTCCACGACCGGCGAAAGGCGCAGCAGGGTCAGCACCGGCAGCAGGCCGAACAGGATCACCGCACGCGCCAGAATGGCGGCAAGCACCACGACCCCGATCAGCAGGAAGTCGGTGACTGTCGTGCCTTCAAGCAGCCGCGGGATCAGCAGCGCGGCGAGAATGAAGATCAGCGCCCCTGCCCAATGCGCCACCAGATCCCATGTCTCTCGCATATTGGTCCATGTCGTCGGCTCGATCCGGCGCGGGCCCGCCAGATTGAGCGTCAGCCCGGCGGCGACAACCGCAATCACCCCCGAGGCCCCGATAAGCTGTTCGGCGATGATATAGGCCAGATAGGGCAGCGCGACCGAAATCGACATCTGGGCCTGTTCATAGCGTGGAAACAGGCCCATGATCCGCAGGCCGATCTGCGACAGGATCCAGCCCGTCATGACGCCTCCGGCGATCAGCATCGGAAAGCGGCCAAGCGCCTCGCCCAGTTTGGGGTCCGGTACTCCCAGCATGACATAGCTGACAAACAGCCCGAAAAGCGCGATGGCGGCGGCATCGTTCAGCAGGCTCTCGCCTTCGATGATCCGCGCCAAGCGTTGCGGGGCCGAAAGCGAGCGGAAGATGCTGACCACAGCCGAAGGGTCCGTGGTCGAGACAATGGCGCCGACCAGAAGGCAGGCGGCCAGCGGCAGGCTGGAGGTATAGGACAGCGCATAGCCCACCGAGAGTGTCGCCACCACCACCGCCACCACGGCCATGACCAGAATGGGCACCCAGTCATCCAGCATCCGTCGCAGGTTCATGCCCAGCGTGACCTGAAACAGCAAGAGCGGCAGGAAGATATAGAGGAAGACATTCGCCCTGATCGGCAAATTCAGGATCGCCTCGGCCAGCGGGTTCAGCGCGTCGGTCAGGGTGGTCTGCAAGAAGAAGATGGCAGCGCTGCCGATCAGGATACCCAGCAGCGCGATGATCACGGAATAGGGCAGGCGCAAACGCGCGGCCAGAGGTTCGGCAATGCCGATCACAAAGAAAAGCGATGCGATGACCGCGACGATGATAACGATTTCCATGACCCGAATGATAGCGGCTGACAATGGCCCTTTGAAGGCGGTTTCGCAGGGCCTTCTGGCAGGCAGGGGAAAGGGGGAGGGGTGGCTAGATATGAAAGCAGCCGCCGAAGATCGGCGGCTGCGCTATTGGCTTTCCGGCCGAGACAGGCAGGTAGGCGCCTTAGTCGCGGTTCCCCATGAGCTGCAAGAGCATCATGAACAGGTTGAGGAAGTCCAGATAGAGGCTCAGCGCCCCCATGATGGCCGCTTTGCCAAGGAAGTCCTCGCCCGAATGGGCCATTTCGATATAGGTCGCTTTGATCTTCTGGGTGTCATAGGCGGTGAGGCCCGCGAAGATCAGCACGCCCAGCACGGACACCGCAAAGGCAAGCGCCGAGCTGGCGATGAAGATGTTGACGATCGAGGCCACGATGAGGCCGATCAGACCCATCATCAGGAACGAACCCATAGCCGACAGGTTACGTTTGGTGGTGTAGCCATAAAGCGAGAGCGACGCGAAGGCGATGGCCGTCACGAGGAAGGTCTGCGCAATGGAAACGCCGGTGAAGACAAGGAAGATCGACGAGATCGAGGCACCGACAAGGGCGGCATAGACCCAGAACACCAGCTGCGCCGCACCAACCGACATGCGGTGGATCGTGGCCGAGAACAGGAAGACCACGGCCAGCGGGGCCAGCATCACCACCCATTTCAGCGGCGAGGTGTAAAGTAGCGCGCCGAACTGGGTCAGCATGGTGCCATTGCGCATGGTGCCGACGGCCATCGACGGATCATTGGTCATTGCAAGACCGGCCAACGCCCATGCCACGACCCCGGTGATCAGCATCGCTGCCGACATCAGCCCGTAGACCTTGTTCATATGAGCGCGCAGACCTTCGTCGATCAGCGCCTGACGCGTACCGGCATTGGTGCGCATCGTGTTAAAACCAGCCATCAAATCCCTCCATGAAGCGGCGCGCGCCTCGTGTGGCACGCTTGTCGTCTGCCGATATTGGCAGGCTTGCTGATCATTTCAAGAGAGAGTCGCTGCGGTTTTGGCCGGAAAAGAGGTTAACCGGAGAGTTTTTCACGCGGATGTGGAAGGTGCCATCCGGATGACCAGCTTTCCGGTCGAGCGGCGGCTGCGCAGCATTTCAAAGGCCTCCTCGATCTGGGCAAGATCGAAGACATGCGAGATATGCGGGGTCAGCAGCCCCTTGGCGTGATCTTGCATCACGGCTTCGACAGAGCTGCGGAACATCTCCGGATCAATCTGCCGCATTCCGCCCCAATAAAGGCCGAGAATGGAGATGTTCTTGACCAGCGCGTGATTCAGCGGCAATTCGGGCGGAGTGCCGCCCGCAAAGCCGATCAGCAGAAAGCGTCCGCCCGGTTTGAGCGCGCGAAATGCGGCCTCGCCCAACGCGCCGCCCACGGCATCATACACGACATCCACACCGCCCAGTTCTTTCAGGCGGGCTTTCAGGTCGGCGCTTTCGCTATCCAGCGTGATCGCCGCGCCTGCTGCGCGCGCCACCGCGCATTTTTCTGCCCCGCGGGCCACGGCAATGACCTTTGCGCCAAGCCTTGCGCCGATTTCCACGGCGGTCAGCCCGACCCCGCCAGCCGCTCCGATGACGGCCAGCGTCTCGCCGCTACGCAAGCCCGCCTTCCGGTCCAGCGCAAGATGCGAGGTGCCATGCGCGATCAGCAGGCCCGCGGCCTCCAGATAGGATGTGCCCTGCGCAAGCGGAATGCAGCTTTCTTCGGGGAAGCAGCCATAGTCCGCCAGCCCCCCTTGACCGGCATAGATCACAACGCGCGTGCCCAGCGGGGTCGATGTGCCTTCGCCGCAGCCTACGACCTCGCCCGCGCATTCCAGCCCCAAGGTGAAGGGCGGGGCGGGGGTGTCCTGATAACGCCCCTGCATCATCAGCAGATCGGCGAAATTCAGACCACAGGCATGGATGCGGATTTTCAACTCTCCTGCGGCGGGAACCGGATCAGGCAGGGAGCGGACCTGCGGCGCCGCAGAAAAGTCGTGAATTTGATAGGCTTTCATAGGGCTCTTCCGTCGCATTCGGGATCGGGCAAGCCTATAATCTGAGTCGCGCAGCGCAAGCGGTTTAGAATGATTCGTATTGGAATTACGTATAACCAAAATTTTGACACATTTGCATTTTGCGATGCAAATTGCGAAACACGCTGGGGGAGAAGGGGGTAAATTAGGCTCGCTTTAAGCTTCGCGACGATAAAATTTAAGAAAGCGACGCAAAGATTAACTTTGTTTAGGCTTTTTATACCAGTTTTGACGACCATTTGTGAGGAAATGCCGCCCTATGCGTGTGCGTACGTGCTAGGTTCCTTTTTGTAGTGTTGTAAGGACGATTGAATGAAACACCCAGTTGATGCCCATGTGGGCAAACGTATTCGCCATCGTCGCTGGATGATTGGCGTTACGCAGCAACAACTTGCTGACAAGGTTGGAATCAAATTTCAACAGATCCAGAAATACGAGACCGGCATGAACCGTGTTTCGGCATCGCGTCTTTGGGACATCTCGGAAGCGCTGGATGTGCCGATTTCCTTCTTCTTCGAAGGGCTGGAAGGCCGTGTCGAGAAGAAAGAGGTCGAAGGCGATATCTTGGCGGATAAGGAAGCACTGGCTCTGGTGCGCTCCTATTACGCGATTCCGGAAGAGCAGCGCCGCCGCCTGTTCGATCTGGCCAAGGTTCTCTCGGCGTCTTCTGCCGCGTGATCTTGCGATCCTGCGCGTTATGTCGTCCGGCCTGTCTGGGCCGGGCTAGGGCGTGGGGTGGCACGTCTTACGAGGCGCGGCATCATGCCTTGCCTTGACCTCCCGAAGGTGGCTCTGTACCGCTTGAACAAAAGCGGGAGTGCGCGATGAAAAAGCCTTTGGATATCACATCTCTTGAAGCCGATGCCTTGCTTGATCTTGCGCAGCGGCTTGCGGATGCGGCGCGTGTGGAAACATTGGCGCGGTTTCGTCCGCTTGGTGGTATTGCTGCAGCCAATAAGGATGCGGGCGGCTTCGATCCGGTGACAGAAGCGGATCGCGCGGCAGAAGCCGCGATGCGCGCCATTCTGGCAAAAGAACGTCCGAATGATGGTATTTACGGGGAAGAGCAGGGGCAATCGCTTGGCACAAGCGGCTATGTCTGGGTGCTTGACCCGATTGACGGCACGCGTGGTTTCATGTCGGGCACACCCACTTGGGGCGTGCTGATCGGTTTGGCGCAGGTGGTTGACGGTGCCTTGGGCGCGCCGTTCCTTGGGGTCGTGGACCAACCCTATATTGGCGAGCGGTTTATCGGCGGTCTGGGGCAGGCGCGGCTGATCGGGCCGCATGGAGAATTTCCGCTCAAGACGCGCGCAGCGGCTCCGCAGGCGCTGGCCGATGCGGTGCTGTTCACGACGTTCCCCGAAGTGGGCACGGCCGCAGAAGGCGCGGCTTTCCGGCAGGTATCACAAGCGGCCAAGCTGACCCGTTACGGGATGGACTGCTATGCCTATGCGCTTCTGGCGGCAGGGCAGATCGACCTGGTGATCGAGGCCCAGCTGCATCCATACGACATTCAGGGGCCGATGGCCGTGGTCGAGGCAGCAGGCGGTCTGGTGACCGACTGGCAGGGCGGTCCGGCGCATCTGGGCGGGCAGGTGATTGCTGCGGCAAACCCCGAGGTTCATGCCGCAGCGCTGGCGCTTCTGAACGCCTGATTTCTTCGCCTTGCACGCTTTCCCCTGCAAATGTGCAAACGGCACTTGCAGGGGTGTCTCCCTTATTTCCAGCAGCTTACATGAACAACCAGACCCTGCGCCGCCCGCGTGAGGTCTTCGGTGGCAATGGCCCCATGAGGCTCTGCGGCGTCCGGGGCTGTGCCCATGCGGGCCATCGCATCGGCCATTGGCTGGGCTTGTAGGGCCACCGACAGATCTTCGGGCAGGATCTTGTCATCTGCGGTGGTCTTGGGCAGCACCATGCCGATCACCGCGCCCGAGCTGTCCAGCACGGGGCCGCCGACATCGCCAGGCAGGCTGCGCAGGGCCAGACGTGCCTGCTGGGGTTCGTTCTCCAACCCCTTGAGCGCCGTGAGCGTTCCGAAGCTGAGCACCGGTGCCGAAAGCGCCTCGGGATAGGAGAACCCTGCCACGGCGATATCGGCCCCCGGCGCGGTTTGTGCCGTCTGGAATTTGGCAACCTGACGGGGCGATAGCGGTTTTTCCGGCGTCAGCAGGGCCAGCCCCAGATCCTTGTCCTGTGCCGTCAGCTTGGCCTTGCCATCCTCGATGGTCAGGCGCGTGCAACTGTCGATACCGGCGGCGGCGGTGGCGACCGTTCCGTGGCTGTCCACATAAAAGCCTGACCGCGCAAAGGCGGGTTTGCGGATGTCGAGCCCGCTGGTCAGGTCTTCGCGGCTAACGGTCATCGGCTTGCCCAAGGTCGGGTCCAGTGCCTGATTGCCGAAGGGCTGGAAGTTCTGCTGCATGGCGTTCAGCACGCGCGCGCGCTGTGCCATATCGCCATTTGCGGGCCAGACCAGCGTAAAGCCCTTGATCAGACCGCCTGATAGAGCTGCCTGTGTATAAGAGACAATCCTGTCGTTTCGTCCCTCGATATGGAACGCGGTCGCGGTCCGGGCGCGCGGCCCTTCCATCGGGACCATTTCCAGACGCTGCATCACATCATATAGCGCGCCGAGGTTCTTGGCGTCGCCCTGACGCGAGATCAGTAGCACCGACACCCCAGATCCGTCCTTCGGGCCATAGGTCACGAACGGCGCGTCATAGCCTTTGAACGCCACCAGACCGGTGGGCAGGGCAATACGGATGCCGGCATCGTTATTCTCGACGATCTCCAGCCCGAGTTCGGCGCGTTCCTTTTCGACTTGGGCCAGAAGGGCGGCCTGCTGGGCGGATGTCAGCACGCCTGTCGGCTCTTCGCCCTGTGCGCTCTGCCAAGCGGCAATCGAGCTGCGCGTGCCCGGACCGAAAGACGCATCCAGTCGACCGGTATAGACGCCCTGCCACGAGAGCGCATCCTGAATGGCCATCTTCTCGTCGCGCGTCAGAAGGGATTCGCGCTGACGGGACTGGGCCAGCGTTTCGACCGGCGGGGCCTCTTGTGCCACAGCAGGATCGGGCTGTGCGGGGGACGGCTGGACAAGAGCGGGCGTTTCAGACGGGCTTTGCGCGGGCGCGGGCGCGGGCTCTGTGCCCGTTTCGGTGGCCGGTGTGGTGGGTGTCGCAGGCTGCGATGCCGCGGCCTCGGGAAGGGCGGTCATCTCGCCCACGGGGGCAATCGGATCGCCCGCGCTAACGGGTGCATCCTGCGGGGTCTGTGGGGCCGTGGCCTGAGACGTTGGAACTTGCTGGAAGCGCGCGCCGACCGGCCAGAACTGCTGGCGGTAATTGGCCCCGTCGGTGACATAGGAATCAGAGGGGATCAGCCCCTCGCGTTGCAGTAGGCGGCGGCGGTCATTGGCGGCCTCGCGTGTGTCGAACGGACCGACGGAAATGGCATACCATCCTGTGGTCATCGCAAAGCCCGCCAGATCGGGCAGGCTGGACCAACCGCGTGCCGATTGTTCGGCCTGTGCCAGCGAGGGCTGGGCTTCGATCTGCAGCCACAGGGGGGCCGCCCATGCTGCGCCTGCCCAGACCATTCCCGTCAGGCTGGCCCCGACCATCATCGACACAGCTTTGCGCATAACCCTCATTATAATTCCTGCCCTGTTCAAAATTGCAAAGTTGGCGCAAATTAGCAGGGTTTTGGCCCGCGTCATCCCTTAAAGCCGGTGCGGTTGTCCAAGGCTGCGTGTTGTTGCACGTTGACCCCGCTTGCGGGCTTGCCTATCAGGCATAGGCAAGTTTCGATGACAGATCCGTCTGGGAGAGTTCGCATGTCAGATGCCACCGCCACCAAACCCGCCGCGCCGCGGTCGTTTCAGGAGATTATCCTGCGGCTGCAAGCCTATTGGGCGGGCAAGGGCTGCGCGATCATGCAGCCCTATGACATGGAAGTAGGGGCGGGCACCTTCCACCCTGCGACCACGCTGCGTTCGCTTGGCTCCAAGCCTTGGGCCGCCGCCTATGTGCAGCCCTCGCGCCGTCCGACCGATGGCCGTTACGGGGAAAACCCCAACCGCCTGCAGCATTACTACCAGTATCAGGTGCTGATCAAACCCAGCCCGCCGGATCTGCAAGAGCTCTATCTGGGCTCGCTGCGCGCGATCGGGATCGATATCGACCTGCATGACATCCGTTTTGTGGAAGACGACTGGGAATCCCCGACGCTGGGCGCTTGGGGGCTGGGCTGGGAAGTCTGGTGCGACGGCATGGAAGTGTCGCAGTTTACCTATTTCCAGCAGGTCGGCGGTCATGACTGCCACCCCGTTTCGGGCGAGCTGACCTATGGTCTTGAGCGTCTGGCGATGTATGTGCTGGGCATCGACCATGTGATGGATATGCCCTTCAACGACCCCGACGCGCCGATCGCGCTGAAATATGGCGATGTCTTCAAGCAGACCGAGCAGGAATATTCCCGCTGGAACTTCGATGTGGCCGATACCGATATGCTTTTGCAGCACTTCAAGGATGCCGAAGCCGAATGCGAGCGTATTCTGGCCCAAGCCGATGAAGACAGCGCCGAGCGCCGGATCATCATGGCCCATCCCGCCTATGATCAATGCATCAAGGCCAGCCACCTCTTCAACCTGCTGGATGCGCGCGGCGTGATCTCGGTCACCGAGCGTCAGGCCTATATCGGGCGGGTGCGGGCGCTGGCCAAGCAATGCGCCGATGCCTTTGTGCGCACGCCCGCAGGCGGCGCGGCCTGATCATGGCGGCTTGGCACAGGATACTGGCCCTTGTGGCTCTGGCGGGGGGAACCGCCTCTCTCGCGCTTGCGGCGACCCCGCAGGCGCAGGAGATCCGTCTTGTGTCGATTTCGTCAGGCCAGCCCGAGCCGATCCTGACGGACGGTCTTAAAACCACGCAGGATGCCTTGGCCGCGGATTATCGGGGCTGTTTCACCACGCCCCTCAGCCTTGGCATGCTGACCGAAACTTTCACCGTAGACCCTCTGGCCAAGCCCGAGCCGGACACCCGTGGGCTGTCCTGCTATGATCCGGCCCGCCTGACCGAGGATCTGCGCACAGGCGAGGCTGTGGCCTTCCTGTCCGAACCCGACATCACCCCCGGTATGGACCGGGTGGTGGCCATTTATTCCGATGGCCGGGCCTATGCCTGGCATCAGCGACACGCCGCGGAGAATTGACATGCCCGATCTTCTAATCGAACTCTTTTCCGAGGAAATTCCCGCGCGGATGCAGGGCCGCGCGCGCGAGGACCTCAAGAAGCTTGTGACCGACGGGCTGGTCGAGGCGGGCCTCACCTACGCCTCGGCGGGGGCGTTTTCCACCCCGCGTCGCCTTGTGCTGACGCTGGAGGGCCTGTCGAAAGAGAGCCCGACCCTGCGCGAGGAACGCAAAGGCCCCAAGGTCGGCGCGCCCGAGAAAGCGGTTGAGGGCTTCCTGCGCTCGACCGGTCTGACGCTGGACCAGCTGGAGATCCGCGACGAGAAAAAGGGGCAGGTCTATTTTGCCGTCGTCGAGAAAGAGGGCCGTCCGGCACCTGCGATCATTGCCGAGGTGCTGGAAAAGACCATCCGCAATTTCCCTTGGCCGAAGTCGATGCGCTGGGGCGCGGGCTCCTTGCGTTGGGTGCGCCCGCTGCATTCGATCTTGTGCCTTTTGTCCGATGAAAGCGGCGCCGAAGTGGTTGAGCTGGACATCGACGGCATCAAGTCGGGCAATACGACCGAAGGCCACCGCTTTATGGCGCCGGGCCGTTTTGCTGTGACGGGCTTTGAGGATTACTGCGCCAAGCTGGCGGCGGCATCCGTCGTTCTGGACAGTGCCGAGCGTGAACAGACCATCTGGCATGATGCCGAGCAGATGGCCTTTGCCCGCGGGCTTGAACTTGTGGCCGACCGTGGCCTGCTGACCGAGGTGGCGGGGCTTGTCGAATGCCCCGTGGCGCTGATGGGCGAGATCGACGCGGAATTCCTCGAACTGCCGCCCGAGGTGCTGCAGACCTCGATGAAAGAGCACCAGAAGTTCTTCTCGGTGAAAAACCCGAAGACGGGCCGGATCGAGGGCTTTGTCACCGTGGCCAACCGCCAGACGGCGGATCATGGCGCGACCATCCTGAAGGGCAACCAGAAGGTGCTTTCGGCGCGTCTGTCGGATGCCAAATTCTTCTGGGAAAACGACAACCGTCTGGTGAAAACCGAAGGCCTGTCGGGCATGGGCGCAGGTCTGGCCGATGTGACCTTCCATAACGCGCTTGGCTCTCAGGCCGACCGCATCGCGCGGATCGCGGCACTGGCCGGTGAGATTGCGGATAAGGTCGGCGCGTCGCCCGATCTGGCCCGTGAGGCCGCCCAAGTCGCCAAGGCCGATCTGCGCTCGGAAATGGTCTATGAATTCCCCGAACTGCAGGGGATCATGGGGCGCTATTATGCGCAACGTGCGGGTCTGCCCGAGGCCGTGGCCGATGCCTGCCGCGACCATTACTCGCCGCTGGGCCCGTCCGATGATGTGCCCACCGCGCCGGTGACGGTGGCCGTGGCTCTGGCCGATAAGATCGACACGCTGACGGGCTTCTGGGCGATTGACGAAAAGCCCACCGGTTCCAAAGACCCCTTTGCGCTGCGCCGTGCGGCTTTGGGGGTGATCCGCCTGATCCTGACCAATGAGCTGCGTCTGAACCTGCTGGAGGTCTTTGCCAAAGGCTATGAGGGCGCGGACGGGGGCGATCTTCTGTCCTTCTTCCATGACCGTCTGAAGGTCTATCTGAAGGATCAGGGCATCCGCCATGATGTGATCGATGCGGTTCTGGCGATGCCCGGAAATGATGACCTGACGCTGCTGGTCAACCGTGCCGAGGCGCTGTCGGGCTTCCTGAAAACCGATGATGGCGAGAACCTGATTCAGGGCTATAAGCGCGCCAATAACATTCTGGCGCAGGCCGAAGAGAAGGATGGCGTTGAATACAGCTTCGGCGCGGATGTGAAATTTGCCGAAGGCCCCGAGGAGAAGGCGCTGTTTGCCGCCCTTGATAAGGCCGAGGCCGAGATCACGCCCGCGATGAAAGCTGAAGAATTTGCAAGCGCGATGGGGGCGATGGCCCAGCTTCGCGCGCCGATCGATGCGTTCTTCACCGCCGTGCAGATCAATTCCGACAACCAGATCGTGCGCCGGAACCGTCTGAACCTGCTCTCGCGTATTCGTCAGATCTGTCTCTCGGTGGCCGATCTGAACCGAATCGAGGGCTAAGTGCTTTATCTGCCTGCTATTTTTCAAGCAGGTTGGTTTGGTAAAAAGTTGTTCATGCGAAACCGGCGGCACATGCTTTGCGTGCCTCCGGTTTTCATGTATGCTGCACCTGCAAAATAGGGCGTGCTGCGATGCAGAAATTCTATGATTTTCCCGAATTCGTCGAGTTGACCCCGACGGCCAGAGTTGAGAAATCGCGGCACGGCTGGCGGGCAAAATGCCTGCAGCGCCTGATCCGGCTTGATCTGCCGGTGCCGCCGACAGTTGCGCTGCCGGTTGAAACGGTGAAGGCGATTGCCACGGGGCAGATGCCCGATCTGGCGCCTTTGACCAATGTTTTCGGGCAGGATTTCCTGATTTCCGTGCGCTCCAGCCCCGAAAACCCCGAATGGGGCGGGCCGGGGACGGTGCTGAATGTGGGCATGAATGACGCCATGCATCAGCGTCTTTGCGCCAGCCACGGGCAGGAGGCGGCGGATGCGCTCTATCTGAATTTCGTGCAAGGCTATGCGATCCATGTCGCGCGGCTTGACCCCGACATGTTCTCGGCCGAGGCGGGCGACGGGGCGCTGGAACAAGCGCTTGCCGCATTTGCCGAAGAAATGGATGACGATTTCCCGCAAGATCCGTTGCTGCAACTGCGCGAGGTTCTGCGCTCTATGGCGCGGGCGTGGGAAGGCACAACGGCGCGGCTTCTGCGGCAGGCCAAAGGCGCGCCCGCCGAGGCGACGCTGGGGCTGGTGCTGCAGGAGATGGCACTGGGCATCGGTCCCGGCCTGTCGGGGTCGGGGACGATCCAGTTTGTTGAAAGTGTCACCGGTCAACCGCAGATTACGGGGCGGTTCCGTGGCCAGTCGCAGGGGCGGACCAATGCGGTGGACACCCATTATCTGACCAGCGACCCGCGTGGCGCGGCACTGGAGGATGTGGCCCCCGATGTGTTTGCCCAGCTTTGCAGCTATAGCCCTGTCTGCCGGACCCGCCTGCGCGAGGAGATGCAGATCGAGTTCACCATCGAAAGCGGGCGGATCGCGGTGATTGATGCGGTGCGGGTGCAACGTTCGGCCCGCGCGGCGGTGCGGATCGCCGTGGCTTTGGCCGAAGACGGGGTGATCCCGCGCGACGAGGCGCTGTTGCGGGTGGAACCGCGTGCCCTGACCGAGCTCTTGCACTATCAGGTGGACCCGCGCGCGCCCCGCGATGTGATCGCTAGGGGAATCGCGGCCTCGCCGGGGGCGGCGACGGGCAAGATCGTGTTCTCGGCCTCGGCGGCGCAGGCGGCGGCGGCGCGGGACGAACCCTGCATTCTGGTGCGCCGCGAGACCCAGCCCGAGGATATCCGCGGCATGCATGCGGCCAATGCGGTGCTGACCGAACGGGGCGGCATGACCAGCCATGCGGCGGTGATTGCGCGCGGTCTGGGGCTGCCTTGCATCGTGGGCTGCAATTCCATCACGCTCAATTCGCGCGACCGTAGTTTCACCGGCCCCAAGGGGCGGGTGTTCCGCGAGGGCGATATCATCACGGTCGATGGCTCCAGCGGTGAAGTGCTGCTAGGCGAGGCCGAGATGCTGGAACCCGCGCTGGATGACGGGTTCCGCACGCTTCTGCGTTGGGCGGATAATGTGCGCGACATCGGTATCCGCGCCAATGCCGACACGCCCGATGATGCCCGCACGGCGCGTAACTTCGAGGCGGACGGGATCGGGCTGTGCCGGACCGAACATATGTTCTTCGATGAAGACCGGCTGACCGTGATGCGCGAGATGATTTTCGTGGACAGCCCCGAGGATCGCGCGGCCGTGCTGGAACGTCTGCTGCCGATGCAGCGCAACGATTTCATCGCGCTGTTCGACATTATGGCGGGGGCGCCGGTCTGTATCCGGCTGTTCGACCCGCCTTTGCATGAATTCCTGCCGCATGACCGCGAAGGTCTGCGCGAACTGGCCGAGGCCGTGGGGCGTCCGCTTTCGGAGGTCACGCGGCGCTGCGAGGCGCTGAACGAGTTTAATCCGATGCTTGGCATGCGGGGGGTGCGCCTTGGGGTGACCCTGCCCGAAATCTACGACATGCAGGCCCGCGCCATTTTCGAGGCGGTGATCGAGGCGGGGCGGCGCGGGTCGGTTATCGTGCCCGAGATCATGATCCCGCTGGTTTCGGCCTCGCGTGAGGTCGAGCTGGTGAAGACGCGGATCGATGCGGTGGCAGCGGCTGTCCGCACCCAGCAGAAGGCGCAGTTTTCCTACCGTCTTGGCGTCATGATGGAGACCCCGCGGGCGGCGCTGCGCGCGGGCGAGATTGCCGAACATGCCGAGTTCATGTCCTTCGGGACGAACGACCTGACCCAGATGACCTATGGCTTGTCGCGCGATGATGCGGGGCGCTTCATGTCGACCTATGTCAATCAGCGCGTCTTTGCCGAGGACCCGTTCCATATTCTCGACATCGAAGGGGTGGGCGAGCTGCTGCTGATCGGGGCAGGGCGGGGGCGTGCGACGCGGCGCGATATCACGATTTCGGTCTGTGGCGAACATGGCGGAAACCCCGAATCGATTGCCTTCTGTCGGGCTGCGGGCTTCGATTATGTGTCCTGTTCACCATTTCGTGTGCCGGTGGCGCGGCTTGCTGCGGCGCATTTTGCGCTCTTGGCTCCGAAACAGCAACAATGATGACTCTCCGTTTCGTGACCTTAAAACTTGATGTAAATCAGTCAGTTTTCAGGATTCCGCGAAACTTGATAACGTCAAGGTTACGTTAAGGTAGGCGGATTTTCGCCATTTATTTGACGGAAATGCTGGGAAAATCATCTGGTTGTAGATTTTTAACGATTTAGGATGTACCTCCGCCGGGTCGTGATGGGCCCGGGTCCGTCAGGGCGTGTAACCACTGCGAGACGGACTCATGACGAAACTGGTCGGTAAGATTGTTGCGATTTTTGCCCTGACGCTTTGTGCTGGCTTGGGCTCTGCGCAGGCGGAAGTGACCGTCAGTGGTTCCAATGATCCGACAATCGATATCGACGCGCCGCTGGCCTCGATGCTCTCGGGCGAGCGCGACACTCTGGGCAGGTTCTCGGCCTCGCAGATTTCCAAGATGCTCACCCCGCCGGAAGGTGCGACCCCGCCCGAGCTGACCGCCGCATGGCTGGCGGCACAGCCGGTTGCCAAAGGGGGCGACCAGTTCGACTGTCTGGCGCAGGTGATCTATCATGAAGCGCGGGGCGAAAGTCTGGCGGGGCAGCAGGCCGTGGCCGAGGTCGTGCTCAACCGTGTCGATGACCCCGCCTTCCCGAATACCGTTTGTGGCGTGGTGCATCAGGGCGGCAAGCGCTCGTGCCAGTTCAGTTGGACCTGCGATGGCAAGACGGATGCCATTGCCAACCGCGCCAGCTATGCCCGCGTGGCAAAGGTGGCCCGTGCGATGATGGATGGTGCGCCGCGCAGCCTTACCCAAGGGGCGACCTACTTCCACACCCCCGCCGTGCGCCCGTCCTGGTCGAAGCGTTTTGTGAAAACCACGCGTGTCGGGGCGCATATTTTCTACCGCAAGCCGGTGCGCACCGCATCGAACTGAGGCATAAGCGCGTGATGGTGTCGTTTCTCGCCGGCATCTGACGTTTCGGGGTGGGCAATGGCCCGCCCTTTTTCTATTTTCCGCGCCATCCGCAGCCTGAAAGAACCGACATGTCCAGCGATATCGCCCAAGCTTTTGCTCACCCCGAAGAGCGTTCTATCGCCTCGGCTCCGGCGGATCCCCGCGACCGGATCAGCCTGCGCGACCATATCGTGACAGCCGATATCGGGGCCTTCCAGCAGGAGCGCGGGCATGGCCAGCGGCTGCAGTTCAATATCGTGGTCGAGGTGCGGCCGGTGACGGCGCCGCTGGAGGATGATGTGGACCGCATCCTGTCTTATGACCGGATCACCGAGGCCGTGGCCGCCGAGCTTGCCGCCGAGCGTCTGAACCTGCTGGAAACGCTGGCCGAGCGCGTGGCCGAGCGTATTCTGGCCGCCCCTCAGGCGATGCGGGTCTTCGTGCGGATCGAGAAGCTCGACCGTGGTCCGGGGGCTCTGGGCGTGGAAATCGTGCGCTCGCGGGCCTCGGTGCCGGTGCAGGCGGAAGGCGAGGCCGTGCATCCCGTGCTGGCCTATCTGTCCAATGACGTCATTCAGGCCCCCGATCTTGCCGCACGGCTTGATGCGCTGGAGGCGGGGGCAAAGGCTGTGGTTCTAGTGGTTGGTCTGCCCGAGGCCACGCCGCCCCAATCGGCGCAAAAGCCCACCCAGCGCCGGATTGACCTGCTGGCCATCGAGCAGAACGCCTGGGTTCTGGCGGGGCGCGATGCGCGCTGTGTGGTTGTGTCGTCGCGCACCGAGCTTGATTGGGCGATGAAACACGGCAAGACGGTCGTCTGGGCGCCCTCGAAGATTGTGCTGGATGCGGTGGACGGGCCCAAGGGGGCTGCGCATGATGCGGTGGCGCTTGCCGTCTGGTTGGCCGAACAGCTGGTGGCCGAGCGGTTGGAACTTCACGGAAATATTGCAGCGCCGGCAGGTTCCCGCGTGAAGGTTCTGACCCACGCCTGAGCGCCGCGCAAAGACGGCTTGCCAAATCGCGGCACATGCGGTGAATGGAGGCCATGGAAAAGCTCTATTATCGCCCGATCCCGCGCACGGATCTTGCCCGCCCCGACACCGCCCTCCGGCTTGCCGGTGGCTGGTGCTGGTTTGATGAAGTCGAGGTTCTGCGCCGTGGATTGCCGCCCGAGGTGATCCCCGCGCAGCATTGCCCAGAAGAGGTGCTGGAACGGCTGACCGCCAAGCGCCGGATGATCGGGTCGATGAACCTCGAGGTGCCGCGGGTGATGGGCATCCTGAATGCCACGCCCGATAGTTTCTCGGATGGCGGCGAGTATTTCGACATGCATGCGGCGATGGAACGCGCCGAAGCGATGGTCGAAGAGGGTGTCGATATCTTTGACATCGGCGGCGAAAGCACCCGTCCGGGCGCCGAGACCGTGCCCGAGGATGAAGAGATCGAGCGCACCGTGCCGCTGATTCAGGAGCTGCGCGATATGTTCGACATGCCGATCTCGATTGATACGCGCAAGGCTCTGGTGGCCGATGCGGCGGTCGAGGCGGGCGCCGATATGATCAACGATGTCTCGGCGATGGAATATGATCCGGGCATGGCGGAACTGGCGATGGTGTCGGGCCTGCCGATCTGTCTGATGCATGCCCAAGGCGACCCCGAGACCATGCAGGACAAGCCCGAATATGATGACGTTCTGCTGGATGTCTATGACCATCTCGAAGAACGAATTGCGCTGGCCGAGGCCGAGGGGATCGACCGCGCGGCGATCATCTCGGATGTGGGGATCGGCTTTGGCAAGACGGTCGAACATAATCTGACACTTCTGCGCGGGCTGTCGCTGTTCCACAGCCTTGGCTGCCCGATCCTGCTAGGCGTCTCGCGCAAGCGCTTCATCGGCACCATCGCGGGGGTCGAGGCCGCAAAGGACCGTATGCCCGGTACTCTGGCTGTGACCCTTGCGGGCATCGCGCAGGGTGTGCAGATCCACCGCGTGCATGATGTGGCGGAAATCAAACAGGGGGTAAACCTCTGGGCGGCCCTGACCCTGGGCTGGGAGGACGAGAAATGAGCAGAAAACTTTTTGGCACCGATGGCGTGCGCGGCGAGGCCAATCAGGGCCATATGACCGCCGAGATGGCTTTGCGTCTGGGCGCGGCGGCGGGGCGCTATTTCCGCCGTGCAGGCACCAATGGCCATCGCGTGGTCATCGGCAAGGACACCCGCCTGTCGGGCTATATGTTTGAAAACGCGCTGACCGCCGGTCTGACCTCGACGGGGATGAATGTGCTGCTGCTCGGGCCGGTGCCGACGCCGGCTGTGGGCTATCTGACGCGGTCCATGCGCGCCGATCTGGGGATCATGATCTCGGCCAGCCATAACCCCGCCAAGGATAACGGGATCAAGTTCTTCGGGCCGGACGGGTTCAAACTGTCCGATGAGGCCGAGATGGAGATCGAGGCCATGCTGGAGGGCGAGATCCGTCTGGCGGTGCCCGATAATATCGGTCGTGCCAAGCGTATTGATGACGGTCTTGGGCGCTATGTCGAATATGCCAAGACGACCTTTCCTGCGCGCGACCGTATGTCGGGGCTGAAGGTTGTGGTCGATTGCGCGAATGGGGCCGCCTATAAGGCCGCGCCGCAGGTGCTGTGGGAGCTGGGCTGCGAGGTGATCCCCGTGGGTGTCTCGCCCAATGGCTATAATATCAACGATAGGGTCGGCTCGACCCATACCGAGACCTGCGCCGAAGCGGTGGTGGCTCATGGCGCCGATCTGGGCATCTCTCTGGATGGGGACGCCGATCGCGTGATGATCATCGACGAGACGGGCCGCGTGGCCGATGGTGACCAGATCATGGCGCTTTTTGCCCATCGCTGGGCCGAAAAGGGCATTCTGCGCGGCGGGGCCTTGGTGGCCACGGTGATGTCGAACCTCGGTCTCGAGCGCTTCCTGCAAGGGCACGGCATAGGGCTTGAGCGGACCAAAGTGGGCGACCGCTATGTGGTCGAACGTATGCGCGCGGGAGGTTTCAACTTGGGGGGCGAGCAATCGGGCCATATCGTGATGACCGATTACGCCACCACCGGCGATGGTCTGATGGCGGGGCTGCAATTCCTGCTGGCGATGGCCGAGACGGGCAAGCGCGCTTCGGATCTGGTGCGCCAGTTTGACACGGTGCCGCAGCTTCTGAAGAATGTGCGCTATCAGGCAGGGCAGGAGCCCTTGAATGACGCTCGGGTGCAGAAGGTGATTGCCGAGGCCGAATCCCGTCTGGCGGGGCAGGGTCGGCTGCTGATCCGTAAATCGGGGACCGAACCTCTGATCCGCGTGATGGCGGAATGCGAGGATGACAAGGTGCTGGAGGCCTGCGTGGATGCGGTGGTCGAGGCCGTGACAGTGGCCGCAGGCTGAGGGCAGGAAAAGCTTCGGGCGGCGTGCGGGCCGCCCTTCGGCATGAAGGCCGGTTTCAGATGGCCTGCGTCTGAGCGGATTGCAGGCGCGTTTTCAGCCCTGCCGGATAGAGCGAAGGCTGGTTCGGGCCATCCAGCCCGTCCAGCGCGAACCAGTCGGCGTGACAGGCTGTGCCGCTGTCTTCGTAAAAGGTAAAGCCGCCCGTTGCGGGCAATCTCTCTACGGGCAGATCCACCGGAAACAGGATCAACAGCTCGTGGCCCTGCATCCCTTCGTGGTGATAGAGATTTTCCATGAAAAGCGGCGGCCCGATAATTGTTGCGGTCACACCCAGCTCTTCGCGAAACTCGCGCATCAACGCGCTCTCGGCGGTTTCGCCAAATTCGACGG
Source organism: Thioclava sp. GXIMD4216 (assembly GCF_037949285.1). NCBI lineage: Bacteria > Pseudomonadati > Pseudomonadota > Alphaproteobacteria > Rhodobacterales > Paracoccaceae > Thioclava > Thioclava sp. GXIMD4216. The sequence goes on along the minus strand of NZ_CP149926.1, from coordinate 2,439,753 downwards.
TGCCCCCCAACGGGCGCACCCCCTTTAGCGTCCCATCATCGTTGAAGACACAGGCCGCCAGAAGCCGCCCCTCGCGCCAATGCAGGCCAAGGGTCTTTATGCGGATGGTCTGGGCAGGGCGCCAATATGTCATACGGGCAGAGTATCAATGATGTCCGGGCGGGGCAATGCGCGCAGAACGGGTGGGCGTCCTCACTGTCTGCTTATGGCAGTGGCGACCAAAGGCCCTGCCGCGCCTGAGGCGGTTTTCATGCGCTCAGGCAAAGCGGCGGGCACCGGCGACGCAGAGCACGGTCAGGCCCGTGCAGGCCAGCATCGGCCAGACAACCGGTTCCCGCAGGAAGAGCGCCGCCAGCAGGAGGCCGAAGAAAGGTTGCAGAAGCTGTAGCTGCCCGACGCGGGCAATCCCTCCGAGAGCCAATCCGCGATACCAGAAGACAAACCCCACCAGCATGCTGAATATGGCCACATAGCCCAACCCTGCCCATGCCGCAGGCGAGACCCCGCGCAATCCGGCGGCAGGCCATGTGGCGGTGGCCAGCAGGCCCGTCACGGGGGCGGCCAGCACCAGCGCCCATGAGATGACCTGCCAGCCGCCCAGACGGCGCGACAGGCTTGCCCCCTTGGCATAGCCCAGTCCGCAGATCAGGATTGCCGCGCACATCAGCAGATCGCCGCGCAGGGCACCGCTTGCGCTATGTGTCAGGGCAAAGCCGGACACGCTTGCCGCCCCTGCCAGCGAAAACAGCCAGAAACGGGCGCGCGGGCGCTCGCCTTCCAGCAGCACGGCAAAAAGCGCGGTGGACAGTGGTAAAAGCCCGATGAATACCGCTGATCTGGCAGCGGTGATCGATTGCAACGCCAAGGCCGATAGCAGGGGAAACCCCACGACAACCCCAAGGGCCACCACGGCCAGCCCTACCAGATCGCGTGCGGCAGGGCGTTTCTGGCGCAGGACCGTCAGGCAGACAAGGGCCAGCGCCGCCGCGATCAACGCACGGATTGCCGTCAGGAAAAGCGGCGAGAAATCCGCCACGGCCAGTCGTGTGGCCGGTAGCGAGCCGCTAAAGATCAGCATGCCCAGACAGCCGCTGCCCCACCCTTTGTTCCAGCCCCGAAGTCTTTGATCCATAGCTTGGTCTCCTTTTGGGCTGGGTAATGCCTGTCCGGCGATATAGACAGGCACAGTCCAGTACAATTCTGTCAAACTGTACTGGATCAGCGGGGCATACAGTTTGAAGGAGCATCCTATGGCGGGCACCAAGACCGAGCGCCTTATCGAGGCCCTGCGCGACAGGATCGCGGCGCGTGCCTTGGGGCCGGGGGACCGTATGCCCTCGATCCGCCGGTTTGCCGAACAGATGAAGGTCTCGCCGTCAACCGTGGTCGAGGCCTATGACCGTCTCGCGGCAGAAGGGGTGATCCGTGCTCGGCGCGGGGCGGGGTTTTACGTGGCCGAAAGCCCGCCCGCACTGAGGACGCTGGGCACGGCCACAACGCCCAAGGCACGCGCTGTCGATCCGTTCTGGGTGTCGCGCCAGTCGATGGATGCGCGGGCCGGCAGCTTGCAACCGGGCTGTGGCTGGCTGCCCGAGGACTGGATGCCGCATGAGGCACTGCGGCGGGGCTTGCGCCAGCTTGCCAAGGCCGAGACGACGGTGCTGACCAATTACGCCACTGCGCGCGGCTCTCCGGCATTACGGCGCTGCCTGCTGGGCCGGTTTGCGGCAGAGAACCTGCAGGCGACGCAGGATCAACTGATGCTGACGGGATCGGCGTCGCAGGCTATGGACCTGATCTGCCGGTTGCTGCTGCGTCCGGGGGATACGGTGCTGGTGGATGATCCGGGATATTTCAACTTCCGTGCCCTTTTGCGGGCCCATCAGGTGGAGGTGCTCGGCGTGCCCTATACGAGGGACGGGCCCGACCTTGTGGCTTTCGAGGCGGCGCTGGCCCATGCGCCGCGCCTGTATCTGACCAATTCCGCGCTGCATAATCCTACAGGGGCCACGCTTGCCCCGACGGTGGCCCATCGCGTGCTGGGGTTGGCTGCGGCGCATGATCTGACCATCGTCGAGGACGACACCTTTGTGGATCTTGATCCCGACCCGACACCGCGCCTTGCCGTTCTGGACGGGCTGGAGCGGGTGCTGAGGATTGGCGGCTTTTCCAAGACGCTTTCGGCCTCGATGCGCTGCGGCTATATCGCGGGGCGCGCGGACTGGATCGAGGCGTTGGTCGATTTGCAGGTGGCCACCAGCTTTGGCGGGCCAAGCCCTGTGACCACAGAGCTGCTGTCCAGCGTGCTGGCAGGGGGCGGGTATCGCAGATATATTGCCGATCTGCATCGCCGCCTGAATGGGGCCCGTAAAACCGCTGTATCGCGGCTGGCCGGATTGGGAATCACCCCTTGGGTTCTGCCGCGCGGCGGGTTCTACCTGTGGTGCCGTTTTCCCGACGGCATCGATACGGGCGATTTTGCCCAAAGCGCGATGCAGAAAAACCTGATGCTGGCACCGGGCAATGTGTTCAGCCCATCGCATTCGGCCAGCCGTTTCATGCGGTTCAATGTGACGCAGATGCAGGACCCGCAGATCTACGAGGTCATGCGGGAGGTGCTGGGGTGACGGGGGGCTCGCCTTTGGGGGGATCGATCCGGGCCAGCCATGCGCGCAGCGCCTCGTCCATCGCAGCCCGCAGGGGCGGCGGGAGATCGTTGATCAGGCGGTGCTGGTTGGCCACATGCTCGGTCACCACCTGATCGATCAGCCGGAAGCCCGTATCGGTCAGCGCCACAACCGAGCCGCGCCCGTCCTCGGGGTTGCTGCGCCGCTCGATCAGCCCGCCGGCTTCCAGCCGGTCCAGCCGGTTGGTCATCGTGCCCGAGGTCACCATCGTCCAGGAAATCAATGCCGAAGGGCTCAGCGCATAAGGCGGCCCCGCGCGGCGCAATGTTGCCAGAACATCAAAGCTCGCCGCCGTCAGGTCATGCTGTCTGAACAGCTGTGCCATCTCTTGGGACAGATGATCGGTCAGCCGTTTGAGCCTGCCGAAGATCCCCATCGGCCCGACATCAAGATCGGGGCGCTCTTGGTGCCACTGGGCGAGAATAGTGTCGACTTGATCCATAAAACAGCGGATAGGCGGTTTTTATCTTGACGTCAAGTTTCTCTCATTTATCTCGACATCAAGATAGATGGAGAAACCAATGTCCGCCAAGACCGATATGCTGCTGACCGCCCTTGCGCCGGTGATCTGGGGCAGCACCTATATTGTCACCACCGGGCTTTTGCCCGCAGGCTATCCGCTCACCGATGCCGCTTTGCGCGCGCTGCCTGCGGGGCTTTTGCTGATGGCGCTGACCCGGCAATGGCCCCCAAGGCGCTGGCTCGGGCGCCTGCTGATCTTGGGGGCGTTGAACTTTGCGCTGTTCTGGGGCGCGCTGTTTGTGGCGGCCTATCGCCTGCCGGGCGGGGTGGCCGCCACATTGGGGGCGGTGCAGCCGTTGATCGTGCTGGTTCTGGCCCGCTTTATCCTGCAGGTTCCGCTCTCGCAGCGTGGAATTCTTGCCGCGCTGACAGGATTGGGGGGCGTGGGCCTTCTGGTGCTGGGGCCGGGGGCGGATTTCGATCCGGTCGGAATGGGCGCGGCCTTGCTGGGAGCTGTCTCTATGGCCGCGGGGGTGGTGCTGACGCGCAAATGGCACCCCGACGTGTCGGCGCTGACCTTCACCTCGTGGCAACTGACGGCGGGGGGGATATTGCTGCTGCCCTTCGCCCTTCTGGCCGAGCCCGCGCTTCCCGCGCTCGGGGCGGGGGCGATTGTGGGCTTTCTCTGGTTGAGCCTTGCAGGGGCGGCGCTAAGCTACTTTTTCTGGTTTCGCGGGATCGAACGCCTGGGGCCTGCGGCGGTAACGGGGCTGGGCTTTCTCAGCCCGCTCACGGCGGTCTTGCTGGGCTGGCAGCTGCGGCAGGAAACGCTGTCAGCGGCGCAATGGGCGGGGGCGTGTGTGGTGCTGCTCAGCGTCTGGTTGGGAACCCGCCCTGCGACAGGGGCACGGCGTGGCGCGGGTCTGTCCCGTTCCTGAGCGGCACAGAGGCGTGGCAGGCGTCATGCCGCGTCTTCCCTGCTTCAAAAAACAAACGGCTACCGGAAGCAATCCGGTAGCCGTTGGAATTCAGGCGGAAGGGCCTCATTTACAGTTGGGCGGCCACGTCTTCCGGCACGTCGAAATTGGCGGTGACGTTTTGTACGTCATCATCGTCTTCCAGCGTGTCGATCAGCTTCATCAGCTTCTGCGCGGTCTCGAGATTGACCTCGGTGCGGTTTTGCGGCTTCCAGATCAGCTTGGCTTCTTTTGCCTCGCCCAGTTCCTTTTCCAGCGCGTCGGTCACCGTGGACAGATCTTCCATCGGGCAGTAGATCCAGTGGCCTTCCTCATCGGATTCCACATCTTCCGCACCCGCTTCGATGGCCGCCATCATGACGGTATCGGCATCGCCTACGGAGGCGTCATAGATGATCTCGCCGAGGCGGTCGAACATGAAGCTCACCGAGCCGCTGGTGCCCAGATTGCCGCCGCATTTGGTGAAGGTCGAACGCACGTTCGAGGCGGTGCGGTTGAGGTTGTCGGTCAGCGCCTCGACGATCACCGCGATCCCCTCGGGGCCGTAGCCTTCATAGCGGATCTCGGTATATTCATCGCCGTCACCCACCTGCGATTTCTTGATCGCGCGGTCGATCACGTCCTTCGGCATCGATTGCGACTTGGCCGCTTTTACCGCCAGACGCAGACGCGGGTTTTTCTCGGGATCAGGGTCGCCCATCTTTGCGGCCACGGTGATCTCTTTCGAAAGCTTCGAAAACATTTTCGAGCGGATGGCATCCTGCTTGCCTTTACGGTGCTGGATGTTTGCCCATTTTGAATGGCCTGCCATGAGCCGTCTTCTCCGTCAGATGTTCATATAATTTGGCGCTGATATAGGACAGACAGCGCCCAATCTGCAAGATGCCGCGCGAAAACGCTTAGTGCAGCGCCATTGGCGGGTCGACATTGTCGCCTGTGGTGTCGCGCAGCGAGGGGGTGTGGAAGGTCCAGGTGCGGCCCGCGCCATTGGACAGGACCACCGTGGATTGCGTCTGCAAGATCGCCGAGGCTGCGGGTACAAGCGGGTGGCTCTCGATCCGGACCTCGTAGTGCAACGGGTTGGAACAGTTGGACAATGTTCCCGAATGCGCACCACCCATAGTCACGCGGCACACCTCGCCGTTGAAAAAGCTTACCGCAAGCTGTTCGCCATGCAGCGTGACGCCTTGCGGGTTGGCCTTCCAGCCGGTTTGAGCACAGGCGGCGAGGCCGAGCGCCAGCCCCAGACCAATCAGATATTTCATGGGACGTTCTCCCGAAGTGAATCAAAGCGGCCAGATCAAAGGAATAATCAGGCAAGCGGTCAGGCCGGTGACAATATCCAGCGGAATCCCCAGACGCAGGAAGTCGTTGAAACGGTAGCCACCCGGCCCGTAGACCATCATATGGGTCTGATAGCCGATCGGCGTCGCAAAGGCCACCGATGCCGAAAACATTACCGCGATGGCGAAGGGGCGGGGGTCATAGCCCAAAGAATGGGCCAAGCTGATGGCGATCGGGGCATAGATCACGGCCACGGCGTTGTTGGACAGGAATTCCGTCATCACCAGCCCGATGAAATACACCGCCATCAGGGTGGCGAAGGGCGGCAGATGGGTCAGCCAGGGCGAGATATAATCGACCAGCAGTTTCACCGATCCCGAAGCCTCAAGCGCGTCACCCACGATCAGCATCGAGAAGATCATGGCCAGAAGGCGCCCGTCGACAAAGGTGAAGGCTTCATCGGCATCAATGCATTTGCTGACCAGAATGATGGCTACGGCCACGCCCGCCAGCACCAGAATCGGGGCGATGTCAAAGGCGGCCAGCCCGACAACGCCCAGCAGCGCCCCGATCGCCAGCGGCATATGGCTGCGGCGATAGGCTTTGGCGGTGGGCTTGGAGACATCCACCAGATCCATATCCGAGGCCAGACGCGCAATGTCTTCCGGCGCGCCTTCCAGAAGCAGCGTGTCGCCCACGACAACCACCAGATCATCCAGCTGGCGCCCGATATTCTGGTTGCGGCGGTGGGCGGCCAGAACATAGACCCCGTAGCGGCGGCGCAGGCGCAGCTCGCCCAAGGACCGCCCGATCATCCGGCAACCGGGCGAAATCAGCACCTCGACGGTTTCGGTCTGTACCGAACTCAGCTTGTCGATCATCCGCAGATCGGGGTTTTTCTGCATGCCCAGCAGCTCGGTCATCTCGGTGCGCAAGACCACGCGGTCGCCCTGTTCCAGAACGGCATTGGGCAGATCGCGGCGCAGCGAGGCATCGCCGCGCAGCACATCCACCACGCGCACGCCCTCGCGTTTGAAGGCATCCACCTCCAGAACCGGCGTGCCCAGAAGCGAGCTGTCCTCGGGGATGGCCACCTCGGTGAAATATTTCATCTTCGGGCGCTGGCCCAGCAGGAAGGCCATCGACTGGCGCTCGGGCAGCAGGAATCTGGTGGTCAGCGCCATGAAGAGCGAGCCTGCCACAAGCACCGCGATCCCGACCGGCAGAATCTCCAGCACGCCGAAAGGCTCCAGCCCGCTGCGCCGCGCGACCCCGTCAACGAGGATGTTTGTCGAGGTGCCCAGAAGCGTCAGCATACCGCCCATGACGGTGAAGTAACTGAGCGGCAACAGGAATTTCGAGGGCGACTTGCCCAGTTTGCGCGCCACCTGAATGAAGACGGGGATCATCACCGCCACGACGGGGGTGTTGTTCATCACCCCGGATGCGACGGCGGTGATGGCAAACATCAGCCCGACCGTGAAGACGGGGCGCTTCGAAATATGGGTCTCGGCATAGCGGGTCATCGCATCCAGCGCGCCTGTGCGCACCAGCGCGCCCATGATCAGGAACATGAAGGCAATGGTCCAAGGTGCCGAGTTCGACAGGCTTTCGGTGGCCTGTTTCACGGGCTCGAAGCCAAAGATGACCATCAGCGCCGCACCCGCAATCGCGATCACCTCGGGCGGGCGCGTTTCGCGGATGAACATGACGAACATCCAGACCACGATCAGCAGCGGCAAAATGGCCCGCACCGTATCGGAAAGCGGCAGATCGATCATCATGACCCCAAGAATTTTTCAAGCGTCTTCGGGCGGATACTAATCAGCACGGGACGCGGCACAAGCAGAGTTTGAAAATCAGGAGCCTTTCCGCCGCAACGGAGCAAAAGGCAACCGGATCCGCTCAAATCGGCGTCTGTTCGGGAAGACGTCCGCCCACCCGCACCGGCTGGCAGCGTTTGGCCAGCCCCGTGCGGTCATCGGTTTCGACGAAGAACCCCGAAAGGGATGCCTCGCCCTTGGCAGGGGTGAATCGGTCCCGTGCCATGCCGGTGATGAAGCGGCGCATGGGCTCGGCTTTTTCCATGCCGATCACCGAGTTGTAATCGCCGCACATACCCGCATCGGTCAGATAGGCGGTGCCTGCGGGCAGGATCATGGCATCGGCGGTGGGCACATGGGTATGGGTGCCCACAACCATGCTGGCCTTGCCATCGCAGAAATGCCCCATCGCCATCTTCTCCGAGGTCGCCTCGCAATGGACATCCAGCAAGATCGCCTGTGCCTGACCGCCCAGAGGATAGGATTTCAGCACCTTTTCGACTGCGGAGAAGGGGTCGTCGAAGGGGCGCTTCATGAAGACCTGTCCCAGCACCTGCGCCACAAGGATCTTGCGGCCACGACGATCCTCAAACAGCCGCGCTCCTGCACCGGGGGCATCCTTGGCGAAATTCAGCGGGCGGATCACCCGTTTTTCCTGCGCGATGAACGGCATCATGTCCTTCTGGTCGAAGGCATGATCGCCCAGCGTCACCACATCGGCACCCGCATTCAGCAAAAGCTTGGCATGATCCGCCGAGAGCCCCATCCCGTTCGAGGAGTTCTCGCCGTTGACCACGACAAAATCCAGCTTCCACGCCTCGCGCAGACCCGCAAGACGCTCGCTGATTGCCGTGCGCCCCGCGCGGCCCATTACATCGCCAAGAAAGAGTATTTTCATGGGGTCCTGCCTTAGGGGGTCGGGCGTGAAAGGGCAAATGTTTTCACCCGTTTCCCCCGATTTTTGGCGTTACGGCGCCTCGGAGCGGGTGGGGAAAGGACCGAAAACGCCGGTTTCGGTCACCATCAGGTCCAGCGGCTGGTCGGTGGCCTCGACGGGAACCCGCGCCATTTCCTGCGCGGCAAAGGCGAAACCGATCGCCGTGACGGGGCCGCGCTGGCGCAGGCCCTCAAGGGTACGGTCGTAAAACCCGCCGCCATACCCCAGCCGGAAGCCGCGGCGGTCGAAAGCCAGAAGCGGCACCACGACCACCTGCGGGCAGACCGTCGCCGTAGCGGCGGGAATGGCCGCGCCGAATGCGCCGGGGATCATCTCGGCTTCCGCCGACCACGGTCGGAAGGACAGCGGTCGGGCCTCGGCTTCGACCACGGGCAGGCAGAGAGGGCCGTCATGGCGCAGCAGGGCAGGGCGGGGGTCAAGCTCGGTGCGGATCGGCATGTATCCCGCCACGATCTGACCCGCATAGCGGCGCAGGACCTCGCTCAGGCGGGCATTGGCCTGCAGCGCCAGCCCCTGCGTGGCGAAGGCGGCCTTGCGGGCGGCGAAGGCGGCTTTGCGCGCGGCCTGCTTGTCCTCGCCCGAGCTCATAAAAGCATAGTCCCCGCAAGGCCCAGAAAGGCGAAAAACCCCACGACATCGGTGACGGTCGTCACGAAGGTCCCCGAGGCCAGTGCAGGGTCGGCCCCGAGTTTCTCCAGCGCCAGCGGCACCAGAATGCCGGCAACCGCTGCCACCACCAGATTGATGACCATCGCAATGGCAATCACCGCGCCAAGCGTGGCCCCGTCAAACCAGACCCATGCGACGATCCCCATGACAAGCGCGAAGGCCAGCCCGTTGAGCAACCCCACAATGGTTTCCCGCCTGACCACACGCCAGACGTTGCTATCGGTCAGGCTTTTGGTTGCCAGCGCCCGCACGGCCACGGTCAGTGTCTGCGTGCCCGCATTGCCCCCCATTGAAGCGACAATCGGCATCAGCACCGCCAAGGCGACGATTTTCTGGATCGTGCCTTCAAAGACCGAGATCACCAGCGAGGCCAGAATGGCGGTCAGCAGGTTCACCATCAGCCACGGCAACCGCTGGCGCAGGGTTTCCAGAACGGTGTCGGAAAGCGAGGATTCATCCCCCACACCCGCCAGACGCAGGATGTCTTCCTCGTGTTCCTCATCCAGCACGGACATGGCGTCGTCGATGGTGATCACGCCGACAAGGCGGTCATTCTCGTCGACCACGGGGCAGGAGATCAGGTGGTACTGGTTGAAGGCATAGGCCACATCCCCTTCCTCCTGATAGACGGAGATCGTGCGGAACTCTTCCTCGGCAATATCCCTGAGGCCGGAATCGCGCGGCGCCGACAGAATGCGCCCCAGCGTGACATTGGCCAGCGGGTGATGTGCGGGGTCCACCAGAATGACGTGGTAGAACTGGTCCGGCAACCATTCCGACGAGCGCAGATAGTCGATGGTCTCGCCCACGGTCCAATGCTCGGGGGCGGTGACCACCTCGCGCTGCATCAGACGACCGGCAGAATATTCGGGATAGGTCAGCGATTTCTCGACCGCGATCCGGTCACGGTCATCGAGGATGTCGAGAATCGCTTCCTGCTGCGGTTCTTCGAGATCCTCGATCAGGTCGACCACGTCATCGGAATCAAGCTCGCGGACTGCCTCGGCCAGAACCTCGGGCTCGAGGCTCGACAGCACTTCCTCGCGGATCGATTCGTCGATCTCGGTCAGGATCTCCCCGTCGATCTCGCGGCCCCAGAGGCGCAGGATCCCGCGGCGTTCATTCCCCGAGATCTGTTCGAGAAGGTCAGCGATATCTGCGGCGTGCAAAGGCTCCAGCAGGCGTTTGAGCGCCTCTGCGTCCTCGTCTTCCACGGCCTGCAGGATCGTCTCGACCAGCTCGCCATCCAGCCGGTAATCCTGCTCTTCGCGCTCTTGGTCCTCGATCAGATCTTCTGCCATCCGGCCCCCTTGGATTTTATTGGCCCGCAACTCGGTATTCAAACTAGCCTATCCGCTGGGCGGGCAGAAGAGGCTGGTATCCCGTTTTCGCTCATGCCTAAGATGGTGCGTCTTTTGCGAGCGGAAAGGAATGGTGATGGTCGATCTTCTGTTGGGACAGGTGATCCGTTTTTGTGACATCCCCATGACAGATCAGGCGTTCGGGATGGAGCATTTGACCCAAGGTGCCGTCGTTGTAAAGGACGGTCGGATCGCGGCGGTCGGCCCTGCCGAAGATGTGAAGCGCGCCTGGCCGCAGGCGCGCCTGCACGACTACGGGGACAAACTGATTTCGGCAGGGTTCATCGACGCCCATGTGCATTTTCCGCAAACCGCGATCATTGCCAGCTGGGGAAAGCGGCTGATCGACTGGCTCAACGCCTATACCTTTCCGGAGGAAATGCGACTGGCCGATCCGCTCTATGCCAAGACGATTGCCGAGACCTATATGGATCTGGCGCTGGCCAATGGCACGACAAGCATGTGCAGCTTCTGTACCGTCCATCCGGCAAGCGTCGACGCTTTTTTCACGGCGGCACAAAGGCGTGGTCTGCGCGCGATGGGCGGCAAGACCTGTATGGACCGCAACGCCCCCGAGGGGCTGCGCGATAGCGCCCAATCGGCCTATGATGACAGCAAGGCGCTTTTGCGCAAATGGCATGGGGTGGACCGGCTGTCTTATGTGATCACCCCGCGGTTCTCGCCCACATCCACGCCAGACCAGCTGCGCGCTCTGGGGGATCTATGGGCCGAACATCCCGACTGCCTGATGCAGACCCATCTTTCCGAGCAGACCGACGAGATCGCCTGGGTCAGATCGCTTTTCCCGCAAGCCCGCGATTATCTCGACACTTACGAGGCCTTTGGGCTATTGGGCGAAAACGGTCTCTATGGCCATGCGATCCATCTGGAGCCGCGCGAGATCGACAGGTTGTCCGAGCTGAATGCCGGGATTGCCCATTGCCCGACCTCGAATACCTTCATCGGCTCGGGGCTGTTCGATATGGCGGGCATGGTGGGCCGCACCCGCGTAGGTCTTGCGACCGACACGGGCGGCGGGTCGAGCTTTTCCATGCTACGCACGATGGCTGCAGCCTACGAGATCGGCCAGCTGCGGGGAACGCCGCTGCATCCGGCATTCCTGTGGTGGCTGGCGACCCAAGGCTCCGCGCGCAGTTTGAAGATCGATGATCGTGTGGGGAATATCGCTGTTGGGCTGGAGGCGGACCTGATCGTGGTGGATCTGGCCTCCACCCCCGCCATCCGTCAACGCATGTCCCGCGCGGACAGCTTCACGCAAGCCCTTTTCGCCACCATCATGATGGGCGACGACCGCGCCATCGCATCTGTCTGGGTGAACGGGGAAAAGCACCACTAACGCCGTTTAGTGTGTGTTGTAATTTGAAGCATATCCTCACCTTATCAAAATAACAGGTTTGCGCTCGCAGCTTCACCTTGCTTGCGAACTTCAGATCCTCTGAAGCGCATAAGCGTTAAGTGCGACAAGGTCGTTTTCGGCCCAAAGCGTGTCGGCCTGAACATGAGGGCGGAGATGTGTTCGCGCGGCCTTGCGAGAAATGCGCTGGTTCTTCGGGGGGGATCGTGGGAAGAAGCAGGCGCTCGCCTTTGGGTGGAGTTCGGCCTTGGAGGATGACATGGACCAGACCGTTCTTTTTATCATCGCGGCGCTGATCGTGGGCATGTCGAAAGGCGGTCTGGCATCGGCTGCGGCGATCGCTGTGCCTTTGCTGGCTTTGTTCATGAACCCCGTGACCGCCGCTGCGACGCTTCTGCCGGTCTATATCGTGACCGACTGGATCGGGGTCTGGCTGTTCCGGAAAGAGTTTTCGGGTCGCAACCTGCTGATCTTCACGCCTGCCCTGCTGTTCGGGGTGGGGGTGGCAACCTTTATCACCCCATATACGCCCGAGCCTGTCCTGCTGCTGTTTACCGGAGGCATCGGGCTTTGGTTCTGTTTGCGCGCATGGTGCGGGCGCGGTGGCACAAAGGTCACGCAGCCTGCGCTTTTGCCCGGGCTTTTCTGGGGCACTCTGACAGGGATCGCAAGCTTCATCACCCATTCCGGCTCGCCGCCCGCGCAGGCCTATCTTTTGCCCCAGCGCCTGCCAAAGCTGAAATTTGCGGGCACCATCGCGATTTCCTTCGCGATTGGCAATCTGGCGAAGCTTCCGGCCTATTTTGCGATCGGACAGCTTGACGGGCTGAACTGGGGCCTGATTGCCGCATTGGCCGCCACCGGTATTCTGGGGACGTTTATCGGGCGCTGGCTGACGGTCAAACTGTCGGATACGCATTATGTCCGGGTGATACAGGGGATGCTGTTCCTGCTTTCGGTTATTTTGCTGGCGAAAGGCATAATGACGCTGATCGGCGGTCAGGCCTTGCTTTCGTAACTGTTACAGACATGTCATAGAGCAGCCCTAAGAGAGCCCTGCGCACGTGACGCGCCACAGACTTACTGCCCGAAAGGTTGCTATGACCCGTATCGTCCAATCGCTTGCCGAGATTTCTGCCTCCTATGATGCGCTGTTTTGCGATCTGTGGGGGTGTTTGCATAATGGCGTGACGGCCTATCCTGCGGCTGTCGCAGCCCTGCAGGCGTTTCGTGCCAAAGGCGGACGGGTTGTCTTGCTGACCAATGCGCCGCGTCCGGCGGAATTCGTGAAAGAACGCTTTGCCAGGATGGCGATCCCCGACGATGCGTGGGATCTGATTGTCAGCTCGGGGGATGCCGCGCAGGATGCGATGTTTGCCGGTGCCGTAGGGCGCAAGATCTGGCATCTGGGGCCGGAGAAAGACAACGGGTTCTTCACGTCCATTCCCGCCGAATGGGAAGGCCGTGCCAAGATCGAACGCGTGTCTTTCGAAGAAGCCGAGGGCATTGTGTGTACGGGGCCTTTCGACGAAGAGACCGAAACCCCCGAGGATTACCGCGCGACGTTTCTGGCCGCCAAGACCCGCGGGCTGAAGATGCTTTGCGCCAATCCCGATCTGGTGGTGGATATGGGCGACAAGCGGATTTACTGCGCGGGTGCGCTGGCCGAGCTTTATGAGGACATGGGGGGCGATGCGATCTATTGCGGCAAGCCCCATCCGCCGATCTACGATCTGGCCCGCCGCAAGCTGAGCGCGTCCTTCGGTCTGCCGGAGGATGGCCGCATTCTGGCAATCGGGGACGGGATCCTGACCGATGTCGCGGGGGCGGCGGGCGAGGGGCTTGATTGCCTTTTCGTGACCGGTGGTCTGGCCGCCGAGGCTTTCGGGCCGGATGTGGAGGCCCCCGATTCCGACAAGCTGGAGCCGTGG